>NZ_BLLN01000003.1:1312500-1612500 GCF_011170125.1 Streptomyces diastaticus subsp. diastaticus
TTGAGAACTGCACAGTGGACGCGAGCATCTGTGGCCAAGTTTTTAAGGGCGCACGGTGGATGCCTTGGCACCAGGAACCGATGAAGGACGTGGGAGGCCACGATAGTCCCCGGGGAGTCGTCAACCAGGCTTTGATCCGGGGGTTTCCGAATGGGGAAACCCGGCAGTCGTCATGGGCTGTCACCCGCTGCTGAACTCATAGGCAGTGTGGAGGGAACGCGGGGAAGTGAAACATCTCAGTACCCGCAGGAAGAGAAAACAACCGTGATTCCGGGAGTAGTGGCGAGCGAAACTGGATGAGGCTAAACCGTATGTGTGTGAGACCCGGCAGGGGTTGCGCATGCGGGGTTGTGGGATCTCTCTTCCACGGTCTGCCGGCCGTGGGACGAGTCATAAACCGTTGATGTAGGCGAAGGACATGCGAAAGGTCCGGCGTAGAGGGTAAGACCCCCGTAGTCGAAACGTCAGCGGCTCGTTTGAGAGACACCCAAGTAGCACGGGGCCCGAGAAATCCCGTGTGAATCTGGCGGGACCACCCGCTAAGCCTAAATATTCCCTGGTGACCGATAGCGGATAGTACCGTGAGGGAATGGTGAAAAGTACCGCGGGAGCGGAGTGAAATAGTACCTGAAACCGTGTGCCTACAAGCCGTGGGAGCGTCGCGCATCGAGTTTGCTCGGTGCGTCGTGACTGCGTGCCTTTTGAAGAATGAGCCTGCGAGTTAGCGGTGTGTAGCGAGGTTAACCCGTGTGGGGAAGCCGTAGCGAAAGCGAGTCCTAAGAGGGCGTTTGAGTTGCACGCTCTAGACCCGAAGCGGAGTGATCTAGCCATGGGCAGGTTGAAGCGGCTGTAAGAGGTCGTGGAGGACCGAACCCACCAGGGTTGAAAACCTGGGGGATGACCTGTGGTTAGGGGTGAAAGGCCAATCAAACTCCGTGATAGCTGGTTCTCCCCGAAATGCATTTAGGTGCAGCGTCGTGTGTTTCTTGCCGGAGGTAGAGCACTGGATAGGCGATGGGCCCTACCGGGTTACTGACCTTAGCCAAACTCCGAATGCCGGTAAGTGAGAGCGCGGCAGTGAGACTGTGGGGGATAAGCTCCATGGTCGAGAGGGAAACAGCCCAGAGCATCGACTAAGGCCCCTAAGCGTACGCTAAGTGGGAAAGGATGTGGAGTCGCAGAGACAACCAGGAGGTTGGCTTAGAAGCAGCCACCCTTGAAAGAGTGCGTAATAGCTCACTGGTCTAGTGATTCCGCGCCGACAATGTAGCGGGGCTCAAGCGTACCGCCGAAGTCGTGTCATTGCAGCAATACTCCCAACGGAGGCTGTGATGGGTAGGGGAGCGTCGTGTGCCGGGTGAAGCAGCCGTGGAAACGAGTTGTGGACGGTTCACGAGTGAGAATGCAGGCATGAGTAGCGATTCACACGTGAGAAACGTGTGCGCCGATTGACTAAGGGTTCCTGGGTCAAGCTGATCTGCCCAGGGTAAGTCGGGACCTAAGGCGAGGCCGACAGGCGTAGTCGATGGATAACCGGTTGATATTCCGGTACCCGCTGTGAAGCGTCAAACATTGAATCCAGTGATGCTAAGCCCGTGAAGCCGTTCCGGACCCTTCGGGGAATGGAAAGTGGTGGAGCCGGTGACCCGAGCTGGTAGTAGGTGAGTGATGGGGTGACGCAGGAAGGTAGTCCATCCCGGGCGGTGGTTGTCCCGGGGTAAGGGTGTAGGACGTCAGGTAGGTAAATCCGCCTGGCAATAGTCTGAGACCTGATGCCGAGCCGATTGTGGTGAAGTGGATGATCCTATGCTGTCGAGAAAAGCCTCTAGCGAGTTTCATGGCGGCCCGTACCCTAAACCGACTCAGGTGGTCAGGTAGAGAATACCGAGGCGTTCGGGTGAACTATGGTTAAGGAACTCGGCAAAATGCCCCCGTAACTTCGGGAGAAGGGGGGCCATGTCTGGTGATGAGTCTTGCACTCTGAGCTGGGTGTGGCCGCAGAGACCAGCGAGAAGCGACTGTTTACTAAAAACACAGGTCCGTGCGAAGCCGTAAGGCGATGTATACGGACTGACGCCTGCCCGGTGCTGGAACGTTAAGGGGACCGGTTAGTCACATTTCGGTGTGGCGAAGCTGAGAACTTAAGCGCCAGTAAACGGCGGTGGTAACTATAACCATCCTAAGGTAGCGAAATTCCTTGTCGGGTAAGTTCCGACCTGCACGAATGGCGTAACGACTTCTCGACTGTCTCAACCATAGGCCCGGTGAAATTGCATTACGAGTAAAGATGCTCGTTTCGCGCAGCAGGACGGAAAGACCCCGGGACCTTTACTACAGTTTGATATTGGTGTTCGGTTCGGCTTGTGTAGGATAGGTGGGAGACTGTGAAGCATGCACGCCAGTGTGTGTGGAGTCGTCGTTGAAATACCACTCTGGTCGTGCTGGATGTCTAACCTGGGTCCGTGATCCGGATCAGGGACAGTGTCTGATGGGTAGTTTAACTGGGGCGGTTGCCTCCTAAAGTGTAACGGAGGCGCCCAAAGGTTCCCTCAGCCTGGTTGGTAATCAGGTGTTGAGTGTAAGTGCACAAGGGAGCTTGACTGTGAGACCGACGGGTCGAGCAGGGACGAAAGTCGGGACTAGTGATCCGGCGGTGGCTTGTGGAAGCGCCGTCGCTCAACGGATAAAAGGTACCCCGGGGATAACAGGCTGATCTTCCCCAAGAGTCCATATCGACGGGATGGTTTGGCACCTCGATGTCGGCTCGTCGCATCCTGGGGCTGGAGTCGGTCCCAAGGGTTGGGCTGTTCGCCCATTAAAGCGGTACGCGAGCTGGGTTTAGAACGTCGTGAGACAGTTCGGTCCCTATCCGCTGTGCGCGTAGGAATATTGAGAAGGGCTGTCCCTAGTACGAGAGGACCGGGACGGACGAACCTCTGGTGTGCCAGTTGTTCTGCCAAGGGCATGGCTGGTTGGCTACGTTCGGGAGGGATAACCGCTGAAAGCATCTAAGCGGGAAGCCTGCTTCGAGATGAGTGTTCCCACCTCCTTGAGAGGGTAAGGCTCCCAGTAGACGACTGGGTTGATAGGCCGGATATGGAAGCCCTGTAAGGGGTGGAGTTGACCGGTACTAATAGGCCGAGGGCTTGTCCTCAGTTGCTCGCGTCCACTGTGTTGGTTCTGAAACCACGAACACCAACCGCACACTCATCTTCTGGTGGGTTGTGGTTGCTGGTGTGTTTCGTAGTGTTTCGGTGGTCATAGCGTGAGGGAAACGCCCGGTTACATTCCGAACCCGGAAGCTAAGCCTTACAGCGCCGATGGTACTGCAGGGGGGACCCTGTGGGAGAGTAGGTCGCCGCCGAACTCTTTGTGGCCTCGGGCCCGGAAAACCTGATCAAAGGTTTTCCGGGCCCGAGGCATTTCTGCGTCCAGGAGCGCTCAAGGCGACTTGTGCCCCCTCTGTGAAGGGGCGGTGGTGCGAGGGGTAAGGTCAGGGGGCAACATTGGCGCGTTACACCACAGGAGGCCCCCGGGTGGAGGTCCAGGAGACTCGGGTCCAGACGGACCGGGTCCTCACCATCCCCAACGTCCTCAGCATGGCCCGGCTGGTCGGCGTACCGCTGTTCCTGTGGCTCATCCTCCGGCCTGTCTTCGGCGGCCCGAACAGCGACGGCTGGGCGCTGCTGGTGCTCGCGCTGAGCGGGGTCAGTGACTACCTGGACGGCAAGCTGGCCAGACGGTGGAACCAGGTCAGCCGCCTCGGCCGGCTGCTGGACCCGGCCGCGGACCGGCTGTACATCCTCTCGACGCTCGTCGGACTCACCTGGCGCGAGATCCTCCCATGGTGGCTCACCGGGCTCCTCCTCGCCCGGGAACTGATGCTGCTGGTCATGGTCGGCATCCTCCGGCGCCACGGTTATCCGCCTCCCCAGGTGAACTTTCTGGGGAAGGCGGCTACCTTCAACTTGATGTACGCGTTTCCGTTGCTGCTCCTCAGTGAGGGCGGCAGCTGGCTCGCGTCGCTCGCAGCAGTTTTCGGATGGGCGTTCGCAGGATGGGGTACAACCCTCTACTGGTGGGCAGGGATTCTTTACGTGGTCCAGGTCCGCCGGCTTGTCAGAGCGGACGCCACGGCCGATTGAGCCCCGCCGTTGGGCGGCCGTAAGGCTGATGGTCCGCGCCACACCCAGTCGCGGACCGGACCGGCCGGGCGCAGTCGGCAAGACCGTCGTCTCTTCAAGGAGGACGCTTCCGACATGAAGGCCGTCGTTATGGCCGGAGGCGAAGGCACGCGCCTTCGCCCCATGACCTCAAGCATGCCCAAGCCGCTCCTGCCGGTGGTCAACCGGCCGATCATGGAGCATGTGCTGAGGCTGCTCAAACGGCATGGGCTCTCCGAGACCGTGGTCACCGTGCAGTTCCTGGCGTCGCTCGTCAGGAACTACTTCGGTGACGGCGAGGAACTCGGGATGGAACTCACCTATGCCAACGAGGAGAAGCCACTCGGGACAGCCGGCAGCGTCAAGAACGCGGAGGAAGCCCTCAAGGACGACGCCTTCCTCGTCATTTCCGGCGACGCGCTCACCGATTTCGACCTCACCGACCTCATCGCCTTCCACAAGGAGAAGGGCGCCCTGGTCACGGTCTGCCTGACCCGTGTCCCCAATCCCCTGGAATTCGGCATCACCATCGTCGACGACGACGGCAAGGTGGAACGTTTCCTGGAGAAGCCGACCTGGGGCCAGGTCTTCTCCGACACCGTGAACACGGGTATCTACGTCATGGAGCCCGAGGTCTTCGACTACGTCGAGGCCGACACCTCCGTCGACTGGTCCGGCGACGTCTTCCCGCAGCTGATGAAGGAGGGCAAGCCCGTCTACGGCTACATCGCCGAGGGCTACTGGGAGGACGTGGGAACCCACGAGAGCTATGTCAAGGCGCAGGCCGACGTCCTGGAGGGCAAGGTCGACGTCGAACTCGACGGATTCGAGATCTCGCCCGGTGTCTGGGTCGCCGAGGGCGCCGACGTCCACCCCGAAGCGGTACTGCGCGGCCCGGTCTACATCGGCGACTACGCCAAGGTCGAGGCGGGCGCCGAGATCCGCGAGGACACCGTCATCGGCTCCAACGTCGTCGTCAAGAGCGGATCGTTTCTGCACAAGACGGTCGTCCACGACAACGTCTACATCGGGCAGCAGAGCAACCTGCGTGGCTGCGTGATCGGCAAGAACACCGACGTGATGCGGGCCGCCCGGATCGAGGACGGCGCCGTCATCGGCGACGAGTGCTTCATCGGGGAAGAGTCGATCATCCAGGGCAACGTCCGGGTGTACCCCTTCAAGACCATCGAGGCCGGCGCCTTCGTCAACACCTCGGTGATCTGGGAGTCCCGCGGCCAGGCGCACCTCTTCGGGGCGCGCGGTGTCTCCGGCATCCTCAACGTGGAGATCACGCCCGAACTGGCCGTCCGCCTCGCGGGCGCCTACGCCACCACGCTCAAGAAGGGCTCGACGGTCACCACCGCGCGCGACCATTCGCGCGGTGCCCGCGCGCTGAAACGCGCGGTGATCTCGGCCCTCCAGGCCAGCGCCATCGACGTACGGGACCTGGAGAACGTCCCCTTGCCCGTCGCCCGTCAGCAGACGGCGCGCGGCAGTGCCGGCGGCATCATGATCCGCACCACCCAGGGTGTCCCCGACTCCGTCGACATCATGTTCTTCGACGGGCGCGGTGGTGACCTCTCCCAGGCGAGCCAGCGCAAGCTGGACAGGGTCTACGCCCGCCAGGAGTACCGGCGGGCGTTCCCCGGGGAGATCGGCGACCTGCACTTCCCGTCCAGCGTCTTCGACTCGTACACCGGGTCGCTGCTGCGCAACGTCGACACGACCGGCATCGCCGACTCCGGTCTCAAGGTCGTCGTCGACGCCTCCAACGGCAGTGCCGGGCTGGTCCTGCCCAGCCTGCTGGGGCGGCTCGGTGTCGACGCCCTCACCATCAACCCGGGACTCGACGAGTCGCGGCCGACCGAGACCGCGGAGAGCCGCCGGGCCGGACTGGTGCGGCTCGGTGAGATGGTGGCCTCCTCGCGGGCCGCGTTCGGCGTCCGGTTCGACCCGGTCGGCGAGCGGCTCTCGCTCGTGGACGAGAAGGGCCGGATCGTGGAGGACGACCGGGCGCTGCTGGTCATGCTCGACCTGGTCGCGGCCGACCGGCGCAGCGGACGGGTGGCGCTGCCCGTCACCACCACGCGGATCGCCGAACAGGTCGCCGCCTACCACGGGACGCAGGTCGAGTGGACGACGACCTCACCGGACGACCTCACCCGGGTCGGGCGGGACGAGGCGACGATCTTCGGCGGTGACGGACGGGGCGGCTTCATCGTCCCCGAGTTCAGCAGCGTCTTCGACGGGACCGCCGCGTTCGTCCGGCTCATCGGGCTGGTGGCGAGGACGCAGCTCACCCTCAGCCAGATCGACGCCCGCATCCCGCGTGCCCACGTCCTCAAGCGTGACCTGGCCACCCCGTGGGCGGTCAAGGGCCTGGTGATGCGGCGGGTGGTCGAGGAGGCCGGCGACCGGTTCGTCGACACCACGGACGGGGTCCGCGTGGTCGAGGCCGACGGCCGCTGGGTGATGGTCCTGCCCGACCGGGCCGAGGCCGTCACCCACCTGTGGGCCGAAGGACCGGACGACGAGTCGGCCGAGGCGCTGCTGGACGAGTGGGCGGCCGTGGTGGACAGCGCCGGGCGCTGACCGCCGGACACCCCGCCACCGGGCGGCCGCGGGCACCGCGCCCGCGGCCGCCCAAGCGCATTCGGAGGTGGGGCCCCGGCCGTGCGACGATGTGCGGCATGTCGCAGCAGCCCCCCGGACGGAGCAACGTCCCGCGCCGCCCGCGCCCCGACGCCTCCATGTCGCTGCTCACCAACGTGATGGACCACAGCCTTGACGACGGCTACGCCGAGGCCGCCGCACGCCGGGCCGCCGACGGGACCGCCGGAGTCCCACGCACCCTCAAGGCGAAACTGGGGCTGGCGGCCGGACTGGTCCTCGCCGCGCTCGTCGTCACCGTGGGCGCGGCCCAGGCCCGTGAGGACGCGCCGGTCGTCGCCAAGGAGCGCGAGGAACTCATCGACCGCATCGAGAGCGGTTCGGCCGCCGCCGACGGCCTGGAGGAGGACGTCGAGACGCTCCGGTCCGAGGTGGGCAGACGCCAGCGCGAGGCGCTCCAGAAGCACGGCGGGGACCAGGGCGCGCTCGTCGGCCTGCTCTCCGGGGCCACCGCCGTCCACGGACCGGGCCTCACGCTGGTGGTGGACGACGCCAAGGGGTCCGACACCGGGGGCGGTGGGCCGCGGGAGAGCGCCGGATTCTCCGACACCGGGCGGCTGCGCGACCGCGACATGCAGCGCATCGTCAACGGGCTCTGGCAGTCGGGCGCCGAGGCCGTGTCGATCAACGGGCAGCGCCTGACCGCCCTCTCGGCGATCAGGGCCGCCGGGGACGCCATACTGGTCGACAACAAGCCGCTGGGCCCGCCGTACACGGTGCTCGCGGTGGGCGACGGGCAGCGCCTCGCCGACCGCTTCCAAGGCAGCTCGGACGGGCAGTACCTCGCAGCCCTGCGGGAGAACTTCGGCATCCGCACGAAGATCACCGCGGAGGACGAGGTCAGCCTGCCCGCCGCACCGAGCGTGAGCGTACGAATCGCGGAGCCGACCGCGGGAAAGGGCACATCTTGATCGCCGTACTGGGGCTCCTCGTGGGAGTCGTGGCCGGACTGCTGGTCCGGCCCGAGGTACCCGCCGTCGTCGAGCCTTATCTGCCGATCGCCGTGGTGGCGGCGCTCGACGCCGTCTTCGGCGGGCTGCGTGCCATGCTCGACGGCATCTTCGACGACAAGGTGTTCGTCGTGTCGTTCCTGTCGAACGTCGTGGTCGCCGCTCTCATCGTCTTCCTCGGCGACCAGCTCGGGGTGGGCGCCCAGCTCTCCACCGGGGTCGTCGTGGTTCTCGGCATCCGCATCTTCTCCAACGCCGCCGCCATCCGCCGGCACGTGTTCAGGGCGTGAGGCCGATGCGTGACGACGAGCCCGGCGCCCGGGGTCCTGAGGCGGGGGAGGAACCCCGCCCGACGGGCCCGCCCCGGCGCCAGCCCCTGCCCGAAGCGGCTCCCGCACCCGCCCCCGAGCCCCGCCCGGAGGCCGAGCCGGCGCCGGCGGAGCTGACCGGGCGCCAGCGCCTGGTGAAGGGCCTGTGGCCGCCGCGCGTGACCCGCGCGCAGCTCACCGTGGCCCTGCTGCTCTTCGTGCTCGGCCTCGGTCTGGCCATCCAGGTGCGTTCCACCAACGACACCGGGGCGCTGCGCGGCGCCCGCCAGGACGATCTCGTCCGCATCCTCGATGAACTCGACGACCGCACCGAGCGTCTGGAAGACGAGAAGCAGCGTCTGGAGGACCAGCGGACCGAGCTGGAGAACAGCTCGGACCAGGCCGAGGAGGCGCGCCGCCAGACCGTCGAGAAGGAGCGTCAGTTGGGCATCCTCGCGGGGAACGTCGCGGCGACGGGCCCGGGCATCACCCTCACCGTCCAGGACCCCGCCGGCACCGTCCGCGCCGACATGCTCCTGGACGCCGTCCAGGAGCTGCGGGCGGCGGGCGCGGAGGCGATCCAGGTGAACGACGTGCGGGTGGTCGCGGGCACGTATCTGAGTGACGGCTCGGGCGGCGTCAACGTCGACGGGAACAAGATCACCCGTCCTTACCGTTTCAAGGTCATCGGTAATCCGCAGGATCTCGAACCGGCCCTCAACATCCCTGGTGGGGTGGTCCAGACGCTGGAGAAGGAGCAGGCCACGGTGGTGGTGACACGTGAGGAGAAGATCGTGGTGGACGCCTTGCGACCGGCGGAGCAGCCTGACTACGCTCGGTCGTCGAACGAGTGAGGCGCGAGTGTATGCGCCGTGTCCCGGCGGGGCATGAGGTTGCGGGGGGTCGGCGCACAGTGGAGGCGGCGCGTGGTGGAAACTGTGCGGTGGAGACGGACGCGGTGAAGGCGTCCGGATCGGCCGTCGTGTGCAATCAGGGTTCGTCCTGCCCCACGGGCGGGTCTGTTTCGGTCAAGGGGAATCGCCCGTGAAGTTGTTTGCGAAGTTGTTCGGCAAGAGTGGGCGCGAGGACGGCGGCAAGGCCGCCCGGCACCGCGCACCGAACCAGGGAGTGGAGGAGCAGGGAGAGCGTCCCCTGTTCCGTGACGAGGTGGCCGGCGGTGACAATTCGGGCGCGTCGTCCGTTGACCGCTCCGGTGCCGGCGGCATAGGTTTCGGTGAACCATCAACCTCAAGTACGGGTGGAGACTTCGGTCCCGGCCCGTACGGAACCGATGCCCCCGCAGGGCAGCCGCGGCAGGAGGGCCCGTCCATGGTGTGCAGCAGGTGCGGGCACCGCAACGCCGAGGCCGGCCGCTTCTGTTCCAACTGCGGAGCGCCCCTGACCGCCCAGGCGGCCCAGGAGCGTCCGTCGGAGACCACCTCGACGATCTCGATCTCGGGGCTGGAGGCGTACGAGGCGGAGGTGACCGGGCAGAACCCGGCGCCCACGCTCTCCCAGGAGGCCCAGGCCGCCGTGGACGCCCTCCCGGCCGGATCGGCGCTGCTGGTGGTGCGCCGCGGGCCCAACGCCGGCAGCCGGTTCCTGCTCGACGGGGACCTCACGACGGCGGGGCGCCACCCGCAGGGTGACATCTTCCTGGACGACGTGACGGTCTCCCGCCGCCACGTCGAGTTCCGCCGCCAGGAGGACGGGGCCTTCACCGTCGCCGACGTGGGCAGCCTCAACGGCACCTACGTCAACCGCGAGCGCATCGACGCCGTCGCGCTCGCCAACGGCGACGAGGTGCAGATCGGCAAGTACCGGCTGGTCTTCTACGCCAGCCAGCGGGGCATCTGACCGTCAGGAAGGTCTATGCGTCAATCAGCGAGGGGCGGTGCCGGCAACGGCACCGCCGCCGCCGACAGTCGGCCGGTGAGTATCGGCACGGTGCTCAGCACGCTCCGTGACGAGTTCCCCGAAGTGACCATCTCCAAGATCCGTTTCCTGGAGTCCGAGGGGCTCATCGAGCCGCAACGGACCCCCTCGGGCTACCGCAAGTTCAGCCCGCAGGACATCGAGCGGCTCGCGCAGGTGCTCCGCATGCAGCGCGACCACTACCTCCCGCTCAAGGTCATCAAGGAGCACCTGGACGCCGTCGAGCGCGGTGAGGAACACCCGCTCCCCGCCGTCGGCCGGCAGCGCGAGGCCGGGGACCCGGAGCCCGGCACCCCCACCGTCCGCCGGATCGGCCGGGCGGAGCTCCTGACCGCCGCCGGGGTCGGCGAGGAGGAACTCGCCGAGTGGGAGTCGTACGGGCTGATCGGTCCGCTGCCCGAGGGGGACTACGACGCCCAGGCGGTGCGTGTCGCCGCTCTGGTGGCCGAACTGGGCCGCTCGGGAATCGAGCCCCGGCATCTGCGGGCCATGAAGGCCGCCGCGGACCGGGAGGCATCCCTGGTCGAGCAGATCGTCGCACCCCTGCGCCTGCACCGGAATCCGCAGACCAGAGCCCATGCCCAGGAGCGCACCAGGGAACTGGCCGAGCTCACCACGAGCCTCCATTCGGTGTTCTTCCAGGCCGCCCTCGGCGTGCGTCCGTCCTGATCCGGCGTGATCCGGGGGGAGCCCGACTACCCAAACCCGCCGGGCACGTCCTAGGGTTGCTGTGTGAACGAGCTCGACGTCGTAGGTGTCCGGGTCGAAATGCCCTCCAACCAGCCGATCGTGCTCCTGCGCGAAGTGGGAGGCGACCGCTACCTCCCCATCTGGATCGGACCGGGTGAGGCGACCGCCATCGCGTTTGCCCAGCAGGGCATGGCCCCTGCCAGGCCGCTGACGCACGACCTCTTCAAGGACGTCCTGGAGGCCGTGGGGCAGGAGCTGACCGAAGTGCGCATCACCGACCTGCGGGAAGGCGTCTTCTACGCGGAACTGGTCTTCGCCGGCGGGGTCGAGGTGAGTGCCCGCCCGTCCGACGCCATAGCGCTCGCGCTGCGCACCGGCACGCCGATCTACGGCAGTGACGGGGTCCTCGACGACGCGGGTATCGCCATCCCGGACGAGCAGGAGGACGAGGTCGAGAAGTTCCGCGAGTTCCTCGACCAGATCTCGCCCGAGGACTTCGGCACCAACAACAGCCAGTAGCGAGAGTCACCCCCGCCGGCCATTCGGCGCCCCTTTCCCGGAAGCGGGACACGGTAAACCACTCTTGGGGGGAATATCACCCGGCGTGGCGAGTGTGGCGATCGTTGACGCACCCCGGGTGACTGCCTACCGTCGACAAGCAGGTCAAGGACGGAGGGTCGGCGTGAGCATCAGCGGCGACGGTACGACGGGGGGTGCTCCGGGGCTCAGCCCCCGCGAGCGCGGTCCGTACCCGCTTCACGGCAGGTCGGCGGCACGGCAGGGGCGGCCGGTCGAGGCCGTCGCGGACGGCATGGAGAGGGCCGGGGACGACATCGGATACCGGGGGCCCACCGCCTGCGCCGCGGCCGGGATCACCTACCGCCAACTGGACTACTGGGCTCGTACGGGACTGGTCGAGCCGAGCGTGAGGCCGCCGCACGGAGGCGGTGCGCAACGGCTCTACGGCTTCTGTGACGTGGTCGTCCTCAAGATCGTCAAGCGGCTCCTGGACACCGGCGTGTCCTTGCAGAACATCCGCACCACCGTCCAGCACCTGCGTGACGGAGGTTTCCGCGACCTGGAACGGATGACGCTGATGAGTGACGGCGCCACCGTCTACGAGTGCACCTCGCCCGACGAGGTGGTCGGCCTCCTCCAGGGCGGTCAGGGCGTCTTCGGCATCGCCGTGGGCGTGGTCTGCCAGGACGTGGAGAGTGCCCTCGCGCAGCTTCACGGCGAGCGGGTGGAGACCGGCGAGACGGTGATCCGCCACCACCCCGCCGACGAACTCGCCCGGCGGCGCAACCGCGCGGTCTGAACCGCGCCCCCGAGCCGCACGGCCACCGTTGTCGGTGGCATGGGGCAGCATCGAAGACGTGAGATCCACGCCGACCATCCTCCACCTGGACATGGACGCCTTCTACGCCTCGGCGGAGCAGGCCGCCAAGCCGAGCCTGCGTGGCAAGGCGGTGGTGGTCGGCGGGCTGGGGCCGCGCGGTGTGGTCGCGACCGCCTCGTACGAGGCACGGCGGTTCGGGGTGCACTCGGCGATGCCCACCGCGCAGGCGCGCCGGCTGGCGCCGCACGCCGCCTATCTCACGCCTCGCTTCACCCTCTACCGCGACATCAGCAACCAGGTCATGGGGCTGCTGCGGGCGCTCTCCCCGCTGGTGGAGCCGCTCAGCCTCGACGAGGCCTTCGTCGACCTGGAAGCGGGTGGGGCCGCCTGGGACAGCGCCTCGGCCCAGGAGACGGCCCGCCGGCTGCGGGCGGACATCCGGCGGGTCACCGGGCTGAGCGGATCGGTCGGGCTCGCCGTGTCGAAGATGCTCGCCAAGATCGGCTCCGAGCGGGCCAAACCCGACGGCCTGCTCCTGATCGAGCCGGGTACCGAGCGGGATCTGTTGGCACCGCTTCCGGTCCGGGTGCTGCCGGGCGTCGGCCCGGCCACCGGAGACCACCTGCGCCGCGCGGGCATCACCACCGTCGAGGAGATCGCCGAGGCGGGCCAGGACGAACTGGTCCGGCTGCTCGGCAAGGCGCACGGCGCGGGGCTGTACGCCATGGCCCTCGCCCTCGACGAGCGGCCCGTCGTCTCGGAGCGCGAGGGCAAGTCCGTCTCCGTGGAGGACACCTACGACCTCGACATCCACGACCGGGTCCGGGTGCGCGGCGAGGTCGCGCGGCTGGCGGAGCGGTGCACCGGGCGGCTGCGCGAGGCGGGCCGTTCAGGGCGCACGGTGGTCCTCAAGGTCCGCCGGTACGACTTCTCGACCCTGACGCGTTCGGAGACGCTGCGCGGCCCCACCGACGACCCCGCCGTCGTCCGGGAGTCGGCCGCCCGGCTCCTGGAGGGCGTGGACACCACTGGTGGTGTCCGGCTCCTGGGCGTGGGCGTGAGCGGCCTCGCCGACTACACACAGGAGGACCTGTTCGCCCAGGCCGCGGGGGAGCGGGCGGTCGCCGGGAAGACCGGGCGGGAGCCGGAGGCCCCCGAGGGGATTGAGGCCGAGGCCGTGGACACCGTGGCGCCGGCGGCGCCGGAGGAACGGCGCTGGCCCGCCGGCCATGACGTCGTCCACGAAGTCCACGGCCACGGCTGGATCCAGGGGAGCGGCGTGGGGCGGGTGACGGTCCGCTTCGAGACACCGACCTCGGCGCCGGGCCGGGTGCGCACCTTCCGCACGGAGGACCCGGAGCTCAGCCTGACCGCGCCGCTGCCGCTGGTGGTGGAGAGCGGACACGGGGAGGGGTGACCGGCGGGCGGGGCCCGCGCGGCCTCCGGGGTCCGGCCGTGTTCCCGGCGCTCCCGCCCGCTCTCCCCCGGCCCTGGGTCAGGTCTCCTCGGTGCCCGCGACGTGGCCGAAGTCGCGGTCCGCGGGCGGCTCCGGGGCGGCGAGGTCCAGGCCGTAGTGATGGTAGAGCTGGAGTTCCTGCTCCGGGGAGAGGTGGCGGCCCACACCGAAGTCCGGGGCGTCGCGGATGAGGGCGCGCGCGAACGGTATACGCAGTCCTCCGTCGGTCAGCTCGCTCGGTTCGAGGGGGACGAAGGCGTCGCGGCTGAAGAGGCCGGTGCGGACGGCGGCCCACTCGGGGACGCCGGTCGCGTCGTCCAGATAGACCTCGTCGACCGTGCCCACCTTGGTGCCGTCGCGGTCGAACGCCTTGCGTCCGATCAGGCTGCGGGGATCGATATCGCTCTGCACGGAACCCTCCCAGGGCATCGCAGCACATCCGTCCCTCCTACGAAAGAGCACTTCCTGCCGCTCGGCCACTCGAACGGACCCTGCGTGGTCCCCGCTGATAGGCTGGCTGTGGCTGTCGACCCCGTGCGGGAGAGTCCTCCGGCGATCACCGCGGAGGCGCCGAAGGAGCAACTCCTCCCCGGAATCTCTCAGGCCCCCGTACCGCACGGACGAGGTCACTCTGGAAAGCAGGGCGGGTGGCGGACGGTCCGTGCGCACCTCGGCCTCACCGACGGTGAAAACCGGTGCCCGCGCCGGTGAAGCTCTCAGGTCCGGATGACAGAGGGGGAGGCCGTACGGGCACCCGCGGCGGGTGCCCCTCGCAGGTCGCGTCGACCAGGAGGCCTCCGCAATGACCGCCAACCGCATCCCGCTCTCCCGCCTGGAACAGGGCGTCCCGTTCGAACAGCGGCACATCGGGCCCGACGCCGGTGACCGCGCCAAGATGCTGGCCCAGGTGGGCTACGGCTCGCTGGACGAACTCACCGCCGCCGCCGTCCCCGACGTGATCAAGAGCGCCGACGCCCTGGACCTGCCCGAGGGCCGCTCGGAGGCCGAGGTCCTCGCCGAACTGCGCGGTCTCGCCGACCGCAACCAGGTCGTCGACTCCATGATCGGCCTCGGCTACTACGGCACCTTCACCCCGCCGGTCATCCTGCGCAACGTCATGGAGAACCCGGCCTGGTACACGGCGTACACGCCCTACCAGCCGGAGATCTCGCAGGGCCGGCTGGAGGCGCTGCTGAACTTCCAGACCGCCGTGGCCGACCTCACCGGCCTGCCCACCTCCGGCGCCTCGCTGCTGGACGAAGGCACCGCCGCGGCCGAGGCGATGGCGCTGTCGCGCCGGGTCGGCAAGGTCAAGGAGGGCGTCTTCCTCATCGACGCCGACGCCTTCCCGCAGACCGTCGCGGTGATCGAGACGCGCGCCGAGCCGACCGGTGTCGAGGTGGTCGTCGCCGACCTCGGCGAGGGCATCCCCGCCGAGGTGGCCGAGCGGGGCGTCTTCGGCGTCCTCCTCCAGTACCCCGGCGCCTCCGGCGCCGTCCGCGACCTCAAGCCGGTGATCGACGCGGCGCACGAGCTGGGCGCCGTCGTCACCGTCGCCGCCGACCTGCTCGCCCTGACCCTGCTGACCCCGCCCGGACAGCTCGGCGCGGACATCGCCGTCGGCACCACCCAGCGCTTCGGTGTCCCGATGGGCTTCGGCGGCCCCCACGCCGGATACATGGCGGTCCGCGAGAAGTTCGCCCGCAGCCTGCCCGGCCGCCTGGTCGGCGTCTCGGTGGACGCCGACGGCGACCGCGCGTACCGGCTCGCCCTCCAGACGCGCGAGCAGCACATCCGCCGTGAGAAGGCCACCAGCAACATCTGCACCGCGCAGGTACTGCTCGCCGTGATGGCCGGCATGTACGCCGTCTACCACGGGCCCGAGGGACTGCGCGCCATCGCCGGACGCACCCACCGTTTCGCGGCGCTCCTCGCCGCCGGTCTCCGCCAGGGCGGTGTCGAGGTCACCGAGGAGTCCTTCTTCGACACCGTGACGGCGCGGGTTCCCGGCCGGGCCGCCGAGGTCGCCTCCGCCGCCCGCGAGCGGGGAGTCAACCTGCGGCTGGTCGACACCGACCACGTCTCCGTCGCCTGCGACGAGACCACCACCCGCGCCCACCTCACCGCCGTCTGGGAGTCCTTCGGTGTCGGCGCCGACGTGGACCAGCTGGACGGGGCCGCGCCGGACGCGCTGCCCGGGACGCTGCTCCGCGAGGACGCGTACCTGACCCACCCGGTCTTCCACCAGTACCGCTCCGAGACGGCCATGCTCCGCTACCTGCGCCGGCTGGCCGACCGGGACTACGCGCTGGACCGGGGCATGATCCCGCTCGGCTCGTGCACGATGAAGCTGAACGCCACCACCGAGATGGAGCCGGTCACCTGGCCGGAGTTCGGCGCCCTGCACCCCTTCGCCCCCGCCGGCCAGGCGCAGGGCTACCTCACGCTCATCCGCGAGCTGGAGGAGCGCCTCGCCGAGGTCACCGGCTACGACAAGGTCTCCCTCCAGCCCAACGCCGGTTCGCAGGGCGAACTGGCCGGGCTGCTCGCCGTACGCGGTTACCACCGGGCCAACGGCGACCTGGACCGTACCGTCTGCCTGATCCCCTCCTCGGCCCACGGCACCAACGCCGCCAGCGCCGTCATGGCCGGTATGAAGGTCGTCGTCGTGAAGACCTCCGACGACGGCGAGATCGAGATCGGGGACCTGCGGGCCAAGATCGAGCAGTACCGCGACCAGCTCGCCGTGCTCATGATCACCTACCCGTCGACCCACGGTGTCTTCGAGGCGCACGTCGCCGACATCTGCGCCGCCGTCCACGACGCGGGCGGCCAGGTGTACGTCGACGGCGCCAACCTCAACGCGCTGGTCGGCCTCGCCAAGCCCGGCCGGTTCGGCGGTGACGTCTCCCACCTCAACCTGCACAAGACCTTCTGCATCCCGCACGGCGGCGGCGGCCCCGGCGTCGGTCCGGTCGGCGTCCGCGCGCACCTGGCGCCCTACCTGCCCAACCACCCGCTCCAGCCCGCCGCCGGACCCGCCACCGGTGTCGGCCCCGTCTCGGCCGCCCCGTGGGGTTCGGCGGGCATACTCCCGATCTCCTGGTCGTACGTCCGGCTGATGGGCGGCGAGGGGCTCAAGCGCGCCACCCAGGTCGCGGTCCTCGGCGCCAACTACATCGCCAAGCGGCTGGAGCCGCACTTCCCGGTGCTCTACACCGGTCCCGGCGGTCTCGTCGCCCACGAGTGCATCATCGACCTGCGTCCGCTCACCAAGGCCACCGGTGTCAGCGTCGACGACGTCGCCAAGAGGCTGGTCGACTACGGCTTCCACGCGCCGACCATGTCCTTCCCGGTCGCCGGCACGCTGATGATCGAGCCGACCGAGAGCGAGAACCTCGCCGAGCTGGACCGCTTCTGCGAGGCGATGATCGCCATCCGCGCCGAGATCGAGCAGGTGGCCACCGGCGCCTGGCCGGCCGAGGACAACCCGCTGCGCAACGCCCCGCACACCGCCCGCACCCTCACCGGCGAGTGGGACCACCCGTACACCCGCGAGCAGGCCGTCTTCCCGTCGGGTGTGCACGCGGCCGACAAGTACTGGCCGCCGGTCCGCCGGATCGACCAGGCCTACGGCGACCGCAACCTGGTCTGTTCCTGCCCGCCGCTGGACGCCTACGAGGACTGAGTCGCGGCTCCGGGAGGGGCACACACGTGAGGGCCGGTTCGGACATGTCTCCGAGCCGGCCCCGCCGTTTCTCCTCGCACGGTGCGTGGCGACCGCGCTTCCTCGCTCACGCCGCCCTGGTCACCCGTCCCGGGGTCAGCGGCCGGTGCGGGGGGACGATCTGCCCGTCGGGCAGCAGCTCCCCGGTGTCCTCGAAGATGACGACTCCGTTGCACAGCAGGCTCCACCCTTGTTCCGGGCGGTGCGCCCGGAGGCGGGCGGCCTCCCGGTCGGCGGAGTCGGCGGTGGGGCAGAGAGGCTGGTGCTGGCACATGGGTGGGTTCTCTCCCTGCGATGTGGTTGCTGTCCTGCGGCTCGACGTCGTGGTCATGACCGTCCCCCGGTCTGCTCGGTCCGTCCCAGTGTTGCCTCGTGGCGCTGAATCCGCAGCCGTTTCGCGGCAGCGCTCCTCGTGCGGGGAGGACGCGTCACCCGTGCGGGCGGTTCGTGCCAACTGCCCTGTCAGTTCGGGTGGTTGGAAGTGGCCACATCGGGCTAGCCCAGAAGGGTGGGTGCCCCGGGGCGCGAGGAGGGCGTGGTGTTTCCCCGCGCCCCGGGGCGGACGGCGGACCGTCGCCGGCCCGGACGGTCAGGCCGGCAGCAGCGGCCCCGGCAACTGGCCGGGCGAGAGGCGGCGGGTCAGCACCGGCAGCAGCTCGGCCGCCGGATAGGGCCGGTGGGCGGCGATGCCGGGCGGGGCCGGGGCGATCGGGACGAGAAGGTCGGTGGGGAGGGGGCCGCCCCGGCCGGCGTCGGCCGCCGGGTCGCCGTGCAGCCAGAGCGTCAGCATGTACAGCCCCGGGACCGACAGCAGGCGCGGCTGGTGCGGCTCGGCGAGGCCGTCGGCCTTGCGCAGGGCCGCCTCGGTGGCGGTGGCGTACGGACCTTCGAAGAAGTGGGAGAAGGCCCAGCCGTCCGGGGTGAGGCGGGTGTCGGCGGCGGCCACGGCCCGGTCGCCGCTGCGGATGAGGAACCGCCAGCCGGCCAGCCGGGTCGGCGATTCGCTCTCCAGGGTGGCGCGGTCCATGACGTGGACGGGCAGCGGGAGTTCCGGGCGGGTGGGACCGGTCGCCGCGCGGAGCGCGGAGGTGCGGGCCTCGCGGACGGCCGTCGGGGAGCCGAGGGCGGCGAGGACGCTGCGCTCGGCGGGCGCGGGAGCCGGGAAGAAGTGCAGCGGCATGGTGGGTCGCCTCTCGTCGGGCAGGCAGGGGACATCAGGGCAGGGCGCGGACGACACTGTCAGCTCGGAGCGAAGGGGCGGGGCAGGGACCGGGGCCCCCTCCGGTAGAACGGTGCGCGAGGCCGCGATGATCCGCCGGACAGGTCCTGGCGGTCGCCAATTCACTGCCTCGTTCGCGGAGTTTATACGACATGTGTTCCATCGGCGCTTCGCCTACCGGTGCTCGGAAATGCGGGCAAGGCGGTATTCGGTCGCCATAATGAGGGGTTCATCCGCGTTTTCCCGGTGCGGCACGCCTGTGACCTGGATATTCATCCCGCAGGCGGTCGGCCTGTTCCTGTCGGCGATTTCGCCACCCACTCGTCAGCCTCCGCGGGACGAGTGAGCGACGGACGAGGGCCGAACAGGTGCCGGGGTGCGGGAGGCCATTCGCCCGCGGCTTGCCGCGTGAATGTGCCCAGTGCCTCGGTCGCGATCGAGCCTAGCGCGCGGCGGGCTGTCGCGGGGCGTTATGGATCGCATTGCCTGGGCATCATGTTCCGTGGACCAGCCCTGGGCGGCAGCCGGGGACCAGTACCCCGGGGAGGGCATCGATGGGTGAGAAGGTCGAGGCGGGATCCTTCGATCTGGCGGATCGGCATGCGTTCCGCCGCAAACTTCAGCAGTGCCGGCGGGCGCTGGAGCGGATGCTGGACGAGAAGCGCTTCGACCGCCCGAAGAACCTCCTGGGCCTGGAGATCGAACTCAATCTCGCGGGCTCCGACGGCCTGCCGCGAATGATGAACCAGCAAGTGCTGGAGCGGATCGCCAGCCGCGATTTCCAGACCGAGCTCGGAATGTTCAATCTGGAAGTGAATATCGCCCCCCATCGATTGGGCGACCGCGTCCTGGACCGGCTGGCCGAGGAGTTGCGGATCGGCCTCGGGTATGCCGACCGCAAAGCGGGCGAGCTGGACGCCGGGATCGTCATGATCGGAATTCTTCCGACGCTCACCCGCGACGACCTCGTCTCCGCCAATCTCACCGACGTCGACCGCTACCGCCTTCTCAACGACGAGATCGTCGCGGCCCGGGGCGAGGAATTCCCGCTCGACATCGAGGGCGTCGAGCGGCTGCGCTACACCGCCTCCTCGATCGCCCCCGAGGCCGCCTGCACCTCCGTGCAGCTCCACCTCCAGGTGACCCCCGACCGCTTCGCCGACGTGTGGAACGCCGCGCAGGCCGTCGCCGCCGTGCAGATCGCCGTCGGCGCCAACTCGCCCTTCCTCTTCGGCAAGGAGCTGTGGCGCGAGTCCCGGGTGCCGCTCTTCCTCCAGTCGATCGACACCCGTCCGGTGGAACTCCAGGCCCAGGGGGTGCGCCCGCGCACCTGGTTCGGCGAGCGGTGGATCTCCAGCGCCCTGGAACTCTTCGAGGAGAACCTGCGCTACTTCCCCGGCCTGCTGCCGATCTGCGACGACGAGGACCCCGAGGCGGTGGTGGCGGCGGGCGAGGCCCCCGGACTCGCCGAGATGGTGCTGCACAACGGCACCGTCTACCGCTGGAACCGTCCGGTCTACGGCGTCGCCGACGGCGTGCCCCACCTCCGCGTGGAGAACCGCGTCCTGCCCGCCGGCCCCACCGTCGTCGACGTGGTCGCCAACGCCGCCTTCTACTACGGTCTGGTCCGCGCCCTCGCCGAGAGCCGCACCCCGGTCTGGACGAAGCTTCCCTTCGAGGCGGCCGAGGCCAACTTCGACGCCGCCTGCCGGTACGGGATCGACGCCCGGCTGAGCTGGCCGCGGCGCGGCAGGTACGCCGGCACCACGGAGACCGACGCGGCCACCCTCGTCCTGGAGGAACTGCTGCCGCTGGCCTCCGCCGGGCTGGACGCCTGGGGCGTCGACCCGGCAGACCGGGACCGCTACCTCGGCGTCATCGAGGCCCGCTGCCGCCGCCGGACCAACGGTGCGGCCTGGCAGGCGGCCACCTACCACCGGGCCCGGGAGAGCGGGATGGAGCGGCGCCCGGCACTCGCCGCCATGGTGCGCCGCTACAGCGACCTCATGCACGCCGGGGAACCGGTGCACACCTGGCCGGTCGGGGTCACCGACGCGACCGCCCGGCCGGTCTGAGCCCGGCCGGGCGGAGGGCGCGTACGGCTTCGCGGGTGCTCGTCAGACGGTGCTGCCCGCCTCCATGATCGCTTTGAGGATCACCGCGTGGATCTGCGCCGGGTCGCTGACCTGGTGGCCGGAGCCGCCGGTGGCCTCGGCGATCTCCTTGACCTCCTCCTTGTCGGCGGCCGGACCGACCGCGATGGCGATCACCGGGACCGGCCGGTCCGTGTCGCGCAGCCCCTCCAACTCGGCGACGAGGGAGCTGCGGGAGATCGATCCGGGGTCCTCGTTGACCCCGTCGGTGAGGATCACCAGGGCGTTGAACTTCCCGCTGACGTAGCTCTCCTGCGCCGCCCGGTAGGCGGCGAGCGTGGTGTCGTACAAGCCCGTCGCGCCGTCCGGGACCGGGGTGAGGTCGCCGAAGGCGGCGGTGAGCCGGTCGCGGTGGGCCTTGCCCTTCCCGTCCCGGTCGCCGAGGCGGCGGGTCTCGACCAGCTTGCGGTAGTCCTTGTCGCCGTCGAGGTGGGTGGCGAACTCCCACAGGCCGATCTCGTCGTCCGGGGTGAACTGGGAGAGCGCCTGGATCAGCGAGGCCTTGGTGACGTCCATCCGCGACTGGCCGCGGCCCGGCACCGGCTGTCCCATCGAGCCCGAGGCGTCGACCACCGTGGTCAGCCGGGCGCTCTGCACCGTGATGGTCCACATGCCGAGCGTCTCCTGCACGGCCTCGGGTGCCGGCGGTTCGAACCCGTCCTGGTCGTAGGGCTGCGGCGTACGGCCGCCCGCCGCGGTGACCACTGATTCGTCGGGGTCGCCGGATTCCGGGCGGAAGCCGTGCCGGGCCAGGAGACGGCGGCCCTCCGGCTCGCCGAAGAAGGTCATGAGGCGCACCGCCGCCCGGCTCTCGTCGGTGCTCTGGCCGCGCTCGTCGACGAGGGCGAAGGGATAGTCGAGCAGCGGTGCGCCGTCCTTCGGATAGAAGAGCCCGAGGTCCTCCTCCCCGGCGCCGGCGTTGTGCCGGTGCGCCGCCTGCTCGGTGAGGATCACCGCCTGGTTGCGGCGCGGGTTGCCCTGCTCGGTGCCGGAGGCGTCGCGCGCCAGGGTGTCCAGGACCTGGCCGTCGCTGTCCGACATGCGGGAGGCGAGGATCTTGGCGGCCGCGGCCACCTGGGTGTCGTCGTCGTCCCCCGCGGCGGAGGCGGAGGCCCCGATCATGGTGAGGGCGAGCAGGCCGGGGGCGCTGCGGGCCGGGTCGGCGGTGCCCAGGCGCAGCTTGTCGCCCTCGGTGGCGGTCGCGGCCAACTCGGCCCAGCTGTACGTCTTCGACGGCCACCCCAGTGAACGGGCGGCGCTCGGCAGCATGGCGACGCCCACCGGCGTGGCGGCGAGATTGCCGGTGGGCGTGACGGAGGTGCTGTCGGTGTCGGAGACCGCTCTGTCCAGCCAGAGGGCGGAGTCGGGGACCCACACCTCGTAGTCGCCGCCCTTGCCCGCCCGCAGTGCGTCGGCGACCCGGTAGGCGTCCCGTGCGGTGACCCGGACGTCCATGCAGTGGCCGTCCGAGGTCACCTCCTGCTCGCGTATGTGGGTCGCCGCCTGTCTGAGCGCCGGGGCGATGTCCGGGGCGGCCACCACGTCGACGCGGACGGCCTCGTCCGCGCAGGAGCCGCCGAGCGGCAGCAGACCGGTGCGTCCGGCCACCGCGGTGCCCGCGGCGGCCGTGAGGACGAGCACGGTGGCGATGGCGACGGTGCGGCCCCGGGCCCGGGGGCGACGGTCGGGCGCAGCGGCCCCGTACTCATCGGGCAAGCTGTGACGTCCCATTGCGGTGGTGCCCCTCCTTGAGCGATGAAGCAAGGAGAGGGGGACCGGTGCGCCCTCGACGGCGCCCGTCCCCCTCGGCCTGTCGCGCACGATCTTCGGATCTGTTTTCGAGACCCTAGCGGGGTGCGCGGGCGGATGGGACGGGATTGCACAACTGGAGGCAGAGTGCGGACGGAGGCAGGGCGCGTGGCTGGTTCTCTACGGCTGGAAGACCCCTCACGACGGGTGTTCCGGGACGAAACGCTGATCGTGCTGGCGCTGTCGCTGGGGGCGAGCGCCGTCTCCTCCCTGATCAGTTTCGTCGGCTCGGTGACCCGGCCGGGCGGGCTCAAGGACCAGGCGGCCAATCTCAACTCCTCGGCGGCGCCCGGACGTCCGTGGCTGGATCTGGCCTGGCAGCTCTTCGGCGTCGCGACCTCCCTGGTGCCGGTGCTGCTCGTGCTCCACCTGCTGACGCGGGAGGGCGCGGGGCCGCGGGCGATCGGCTTCGACCTCACGCGGCCCCGCTTCGACCTGACCCGGGGCACCCTCCTGGCCGCCTGCATCGGCAGCGCCGGGCTCGCCTTCTACCTGGTCTCCCGCGCCGCCGGGATGAACCTCACCGTCGTCCCGGAGTCGCTGCCGGGGGAGTGGTGGAAGTTCCCCGTGCTGATCCTCTCGGCGGCCGAGAACTCGGTCCTGGAGGAGGTGATCGTGGTCGGTTACCTGCTGCGGCGGCTGGAGCAACTGGGCTGGACGCCGGTCGCCGCCCTGCTGGCCAGTTCGGTGCTGCGCGGCTCGTACCACCTCTACCAGGGCGTCGGCGGCTTCATCGGCAACCTGGTGATGGGCGTCGTCTTCGCCTTCCTCTACCAGCGGTGGCGCCGGGTCGGGCCCCTGGTCGTCGCCCACACCCTCCTGGACATCGGCGCCTTCGTCGGGTACGCGCTGCTGGCCGGGAAGGTCGGGTGGCTGCCGACCGCCTGACCGGCCGGACGCTCCGAGCCGCGCCGCTCACGCCAGGATCGCGCCGTCGAACACGGTGACCGCGTCCCCCGTCAGGAGCGTGCGGTCGCCGCGCAGTTCGGTCCGGACGATCCCGGTGCGCGCTCCGCCCTGGAGCCCGGTCAACCGGTCGCGTCCGAGGCGGGCCGACCAGAACGGGGCGAGGGCGGTGTGGGCGCTGCCCGTGACGGGGTCCTCGTCGATGCCGACCCGCGGGAAGAAGCCGCGGGAGACGAAGTCGTAGCCCGCGGCGGGATCGTCGGCCCGGGCGGTGACGACGACGCCGCGCCGGCTGTGGCGGACGAGGCCCCGGTGGTCGGGCGCCAGCTCGCGGACGGCCTTCTCGCCGGGCAGCTCCAGCAGCAGGTCGCCGCAGTGCGGGCCGGTGTCGTGGACGCTCAGCGGCACGGTGCCCAGGGCCTCGGCGAGCCCCGCCGGGAGCTCCTCCTCGGCCAGCGGCGCCGTCGGGAGGTCCAGGGTGTGCCCGCCGCCGTTCGGTGCCGCCGTCAGGACACCGCTGCGGGTGGCGAAACGCAGCGGGGCGCCGTCGGCCCGCGCCCTCCCGTCGGCGGTGAGGGCGTGAGCGGTGGCGAGGGTGGCGTGGCCGCACAGGTCCACCTCGCACCGCGGGGTGAACCAGCGCAGTGCCCAGTCGGCCTCGCCACCCGGCGGCAGCGGGTGGGCGAAGGCGGTCTCGGAGAGGTTCACCTCGGCGGCGATCAGCTGGAGTCGCGCGTCCTCCGGAAAGGCGTCGAGGAGGACGACCCCGGCCGGATTCCCGGCGAAGGGCCGGTCGGTGAAGGCATCGATGATTCGCAGGCGCATGGGGCGAGCGTGCCGCCTTGCGGTGAGGGGCGGCAAAGGCCAATCGCGGACGGGTGGACCCGGTTCAGGCGGCCGGGGGACACCGCTCCCCGGGGGCCTTCGCACTCCAGGGCCGCCGCTTCCTGGGGGCGTCGCTCCCAGGCTCACCCTTGTCCGCGGGCACCGTCCGGCGGGCCGGCCGGCCGTACCTCCGCGGAGGCCGGCGCACAGCTTCGTGGTCGCGCCACTGTCCGTCGACCGCCTGGAAGCCGGGCGAGTGCCCCTCGCGCCGGTAGCCCGGACGCCTGACCGAGCGCGCGTGAGCGGGCGTGGCCGGAGTGGACGGCCGCCTCCAGCCGGTGCGGTCCCGGCGTGCCGGACCACCAGGTCCAGCCCTTCCGCCAGGCGGCCCCGGACGGTCGTTGGCGCATACGCGGCGAAGCCGGGCGTGCCGCACTGCCCGACTGCCGCGGAGACCGTCGTCGCCGTCGGGCCCGTCGACGATCGCGCCGGACCCGCGCAGGCGGATCACGCGCCCCTCGTGGGGCGGCGGCCCGAACCGCTCCAGACGCCTCTCGGACGCCTCGGCTGTCGGCTCGTGACCGCCCAGCCGGCGCCGGCGCGGGCTCGAAGCTCTCGCGGGTGGGTGCGGTGTTCTCTCCGTGGTCCGGCGGGGACGGCGGAGGTCTGCTCGCGCGCCGTGTCCTCGGGTGCGAGGTGATCGTCATCGACTGGGCCCACGTGCCGGCGCGACTTTCGGGGAGGAGGCTTGCCGTCAGAACAGTCCCGATATATCGTTGAGGCATCGCGACCGATTACAAAAGGAAGGAGTGCTGCGATGCGCGTCCACGGACACGAGCACGAGCATGAGCACGGACGGGGGCACGGGCGGCAGTTCGGTCCCGACCGGCGAGGACCCGGTTCCGAGTGGGCCGAGTGGTGGGGAGGGGGCAGGCGAGGGCCCGACGGCGACGACCGGCGCCGCGCGGCCTTCGGGCCGTTCGGTCCCGGCTTCGGGCCCGGTGGCCCCTGGGGCGGGCGCGGCGGCGGGCGGGGGAGGGCGCGGCGCGGTGACGTGCGCGCCTCGATCCTCGCGCTGCTGGCCGACCGGCCGATGCACGGCTACGAGATGATCCAGGAGATCGCCGAGCGCAGCGGCGGCGCCTGGAAGCCCAGCCCCGGATCGGTGTACCCGACGCTCCAGCTCCTGGAGGACGAGGGTCTCATCGCCAGTGAGAGCGGTGGCGGCAAGAAGCTGTTCGCGCTCACCGAGGAGGGCCGGTCCGCCGCCGAGGCGGGGCCGGAAGCCCCCTGGGAGGAGGTCGGCCGCGGCGTCGACTGGGAGAGCGTCAACGAGATCCGCCAGGCCGGTGCCGGGCTGATGGAGGCGTTCGGCCAGGTCTGGAAGACCGGCACCAAGGAGCAGCGGGAGAAGGCGCTGGCCGTCGTCAACGACGCCCGCAAGCGGCTCTACCTGATCCTCGCCGACCAGGACTGACCGCGCCGCAGGGGCGCGCGGGATGATCCGTGCGCCTCTCGCCCGCGCCCATCCGCCCCTCCTCCGCAGGGAGGAGGGACGGCTCCGCCGTGCCCACCCTGTGTCGGATGCCCGAATGCGTCCCCTCGGGGATGTGGACGAAGCGCCCGAATGGTGAGGTGGTGGGTGTGCACCGCCCTATCTCCCCGTCGGACCCCGAACCCGCGCCGGCCGACGGTTCCCCGCGGCCCGAGCTGGCCAACGCCCTGGCGGGCGCCCGCCGCCGCGCCCAGCGGGACGGCGACGGGCAGACCGACACCGCGCACCTGCTGCACGCCCTGCTCGAACACGATCCCGCCAGCCGCGAGGCCGTCGACGCCGGTGAGCAGGGCGGCGAACAACTCGTCAAGCTCCTCGGCCTGCTCGTCCAGCGCAACATCGGCTACGGGCTCAAGTGGCACGGCTCCGTCGAGGATTCCGGCGCGCTGCCGGTGGCCCGCTCCGACGGCTGGTCGCCCGCGGCGGCCGAGGCACTCGACATCGCCCGGCGGCGGGCCGGGCGCCGAGGTGGCGGCCCGGCCGGCCCGGACCTGCTGGCCGGCCTCGTCGCCGACCCCGAGTGCCGTGCCGTGCAGGTCATGGAGCGGGCCGGGGTCGACCGGGAACTCCTGCGCCGCCGCCTCGGCGCGCTCGCTCCCGGACGGCCTGGGACACCCGCCGGACACTCCGGCGCCGAGGAGCGGGCCACCGGGACCGAGGGGCCGCCCCGGTACGTGGGCGAACAGGCCGGCCCCATAGACGTGTCGGCTCTGCGCCGTGAGTTCACGCCCCCGCGCGGCCGCCACCCGGAGCGGGACGGCCGAGGCCCGGGCGAGGGACCTGCCGCGGGCCGATGAGCCCCGGGAACAGCCGCCTTCCTCGGCGAGCCTCGCCCGCTCCGAGGCAGTCCGGTCGCCGACAGGTGCTCCGGCGAAGGGGAAGCGGGCCGCCCGGCGCCACGGCAAGGAGCGTCGGCAAGGACCGCCGGCAAGGAATGCCGGTAAGGACCGCCGCGGGGTGACGCCCCTGAACGCGGCTGTCATGATGTGCCCGTGTCACGCTCCTCCGCTTCCCACGCGCCCGCCGTCCCGGCCGCACCGCCCTCCCGCCGGTTCGGCGGCCGGGGTGCGGGACTCGGCCTCGCGCTCGTCTCCGCGCTCGCCTTCGGCGGTTCCGGGGTCGCCGCCAAACCGCTCATCGAGGCCGGACTCGACCCGCTCCACGTCGTGTGGCTGCGGGTGGCCGGGGCCGCCCTGGTCATGCTGCCGCTCGCGTGGGTCCACCGCGATCTGCCGAAGAGGCGCCCGGCGCTGCTGCTCGGCTTCGGCCTGCTGGCGGTGGCGGGCGTACAGGCCTGCTACTTCGCCGCGATCTCCCGCATCCCGGTCGGCGTCGCGCTGCTCGTCGAGTACCTGGCGCCCGCGCTCGTCCTCGGCTGGGTGCGCTTCGTGCAGCGGCGTCCGGTGACCCGGGCGGCGGCCTTCGGCGTGGTCCTCGCCGTCGGCGGACTCGCCTGCGTGGTGGAGGTCTGGGCCGGACTCCGCTTCGACCTGGTCGGGCTCCTGCTGGCGCTCGGCGCCGCCTGCTGCCAGGTCGGCTACTTCGTCCTCTCCGACCAGGGCGGCGACGCCGGTGACCAGGCGCCGCACCCGCTCGGCGTCATCGCGTACGGCCTGATCGTCGGCACCGTGGTGCTCACCGCGATCGCCCGGCCCTGGTCGATGGAGTGGGGGGTGCTGGCCGGGACGGCCCTGATGGACGGGACGCCGGTCGCGGCCCTGCTGCTGCTCTGCTGGATCGTGCTGCTCGCCACCGTCCTCGCCTATGTGACCGGGGTGCTGTCGGTGCGCAGGCTGTCGCCGGCGGTAGCCGGGGTGGTGGCGTGCCTGGAGGCCGTGGTCGCCACCGTCCTCGCCTGGGTGCTGCTCGGCGAACACCTCTCGCTGCCGCAGATCGCGGGGGGCGTCGTGGTGCTGCTCGGCGCGTTCATCGCCCAGTCCTCGACCCCGGCCGCTCCGCCGTCCGGGCCGGTCGCGGCGTCCCCGCGGACCGGAGAACAGGAGGCGGGTGAACAGTTGTCGGCCGCCCGCGACCGTGCCTAGAGTGCGGTCCATGCCCCATGCACTCGTCCTTCCGCCGCCTGCGGCCTGAGGCGGGCCCCCGCACGCCGTAGCCCGGCCGGTCGCCGGGGCGGCGAGTGCTGCCCGCAGACGTGAACCGATCGCTTCACACCACCTGCGGAGAACACCATGTCCCTCCCCTCCGCCGTCGGCCTGCCCGTGGGCCGCGGCCTCTTCTACCTGATCGTCGCCGGGGCGGCCTGGGGCACGGCGGGCGCCGCCGCCTCCCTGCTCTACCGCGTCAGCGACATCGGCCCCGTCACCCTCTCCTTCTGGCGCTACGTCGGCGGCCTCGCGCTGCTCGTCGGCGTGCACGCCCTGCGGCGCGGCCGACGGACGCCGCGGCCGGCCGAACCGGTCGGGCGCAAGGTCCGCCGGGTCCTCGCCACGGGGGTCGGCCTGACGGTCTTCCAGACGGCGTACTTCGCCGCGGTGCAGGAGACCGGGCTCGCCGTCGGCACCGTGGTGAGCCTCGGCTCGGGCCCCGTACTCATCGCGCTCGGCGCGCGGCTGCTGCTGGGGGAGCGGCTCGGTCGCGGCGGCCTCCTGGCGGTCGGCGGCGCCCTGCTCGGTCTGGCGGTACTCGTCCTCGGCGGTGAGGGCGTGGCCGTCCGC
This sequence comes from Streptomyces diastaticus subsp. diastaticus, assembly GCF_011170125.1. NCBI lineage: Bacteria > Bacillati > Actinomycetota > Actinomycetes > Kitasatosporales > Streptomycetaceae > Streptomyces > Streptomyces diastaticus. The sequence continues at coordinate 1,340,881 of NZ_BLLN01000003.1, forward strand.
CCGTCGGGGATCGCGCTCGGCGTGCTCGCGGCCGCCGGGTACGCCTCCGTCACGCTCATGACCCGCTTCTGGGGCCGGGACGGCGACGGCGACCCGCTCTCCACCACCACCTGGGCGTTCGCCGTCGGCGCCCTGCTCCTGCTGCCGTTCGGCCTGCTGGAGGGAGTCGTGCCGCAGAGCACCGACCCGGTGCGCGTGATCGGGCTCCTGGTGTACGTCGCCGCCGTGCCGAGCGCCCTCGCCTACGCCCTGTACTTCGCCGGGGCCGCCGTGGTCCGGTCGGCGACCGTCTCGGTGATCATGCTGCTGGAACCGGTCAGCGCCGCCGCCATCGCGGTGCTGCTGCTCGGCGAGGAGCTGACCGCGCCGACGGTGCTGGGGACGCTTCTGATGCTGGTGGCGGTCGTCGGCCTGGCGGTGGCCGAGACGCGCGGCGCGTCCGCCGCCCGGCGGGTGGCCGCCGGGGCCGCCCGCTGACACCGCCGGGGGCGGCGCCGGACCGCGCGCCGCCCCCGGCGCGCGGTCAGCCTGCGGGCGTGAGGTAGCCGGGTACCGGCACGTCGGCGCCGAGGCCGGCGGCCGGCGCCGCGGCGCCGTACCGCGTCTCGACCGGGACCAGTCCGGCCCAGTACGGCAGCGACAGGTCCTCCGGGTCGTCGTCGGGCTCGCCCGTGCGCGACTTGGCGGAGACCTCGGCCAGTTCGAGGCGGAGGACGGCGGTGGCGGCCAGCTCCTTGGCGTCGGCGGGGCGGCAGTCGGCCGACCGGCCCGGCACGACCTGGTCGACCAGCGCGTCGAGGACGGCGGCCTTCTCGGCGGGGTCGGTCACCTGGTGGGCGGTGCCGTGGGCCACCACCGAGCGGTAGTTGAGGGAGTGGTGGAAGGCGGACCTGGCCAGGACCAGCGCGTCGACGTGGGTGACGGTCACGCAGACCGGCAGCCCGGTGCCGTCCCCCGCGGAACGCAGCGGGCGGGATCCGGTGGAGCCGTGGACGTAGAGGTGATCGCCGATCCGGGTGTACAGGGTCGGCAGGACGACCGGGGCGCCGTCGCGGACGAACCCCAGGTGGCAGACGCTCCCCTCGTCGAGGATCGCGTGCACCGCCGCCCGGTCGTAGGAGGCGCGGTCGCGGGAGCGGGTCGGGACGGTGCGCGGGGTCGGGACGTAGGCGCCCTCGGCCGGGGCGGCGGCGTCCGCGGTGCTCCCGCTGCCCTCGTCGCGGGTGTGCGGGGATTCCGGCGTGACCATGGCGAACTCCATTTGCACTAGTGCATAATGTGGTTTGTGCTAGGAGAGTATCGGATCACCGGGCGGCGTGCCGCAGAGATTTCCGCCAGCGTGGAGCGGGGCGTGGCCACCGGCGCGCTCCCACCGGGCCACGCCCTGCCGCCCCTGCGGGAGTTGGCCGACCACCTCGGGGTCAACCCGAACACCGTGGCGGCCGCCTACCGCCTGCTGCGGGAGCGCGGGGTCATCGAGACGGCCGGCAGGCGCGGCAGCCGCGTCCGGGCCCGGCCGGTCTCCACCCCGCGCGACCAGATCCGCGTCGAGGTGCCGCCGGGCGCCCGCGATCTGTCGACCGGCGACCCCGATCCGCGGCTGCTGCCCGCTCTCGCGCCCGCTTTCGCCGAGGCCGCCCGCACCGCCGACGAACAGCCGGTCCTCTACGGGCAGGAGCCGCTGGACGACGGGTTCGCCCGGCTCGCGCGGGCCGCGTTCGAGGCCGACGGGGTGCCCTCGGGCCCGCTCGCCGTCACCTCCGGCTCGCTCGACGCCGTCGAGCGGGTCCTCGCCGCGCACCTGCGCCCCGGGGACGCCCTCGCGGTGGAGGACCCCGGCTGGGGCAGCCTCCTCGACCTCGTGCCGGCCCTCGGGCTGCGGCCGATCCCGGTCGCCGTCGACGACGAGGGGCCGCTGCCGCGAGAGGTCCGGCGGGCGCTGGCGGAGGGCGCGCGGGCCGTGGTGCTCACCTGCCGGGCCCAGAATCCGACCGGCGCGGCCGTCTCCGCCGCGCGGGCCCGGCAGCTGCGTGACGTGCTCGCCGCCCACCCCGAGGTGCTGCTGGTCGAGGACGACCACGGCCACGGCATCGTCGCCCCGCCCCCGCACCCGCTGGCGGGCACCACCACCCACTGGGCGTTCGTCCGCTCGGTCGCCAAGGCGTACGGCCCGGATCTGCGGGTCGCCGCGGTGACCGGGGACCCCGTCACCCTCGACCGGCTCCGGGGCCGCCAGCGGCTCGGGCCCGGCTGGGTGAGTCTGCTGCTCCAGCGCGCCGTGGCGCAGTTGTGGCGGTCCGGCGCCCCCGACCTCGCCGAGGTCGCCCGCTCCTACGACGAGCGCCGCGAGGCGCTGATCCGGGCGCTGGCGGCGCGCGGGGTCGAGGCGCGCGGCACCGGCGGCCTCAACGTCTGGGTACCCGTCCCCGACGAGACCCGCGCGGTGGTCTCCCTGCTCCACGCGGGCTGGGGCGCGGCTCCGGGTGCCCGCTTCCGCCTCGGGGCCCCGCCCGGCGTCCGGATCACCGTGTCCCCCCTGTCCCCGGACGACCTCGGTCCGCTGGCGGACGCCGTGGCCGAGGCCGTGCGGCCGCCCCGGGGAGTGCGTTACGGCTGAGGCGCGGGGGTGCGGGCCGGCTCGGTGCGGCTCTGGGCCAGGGCCGCACCGGCCAGCACCACCAGGGCGCCGGCCGGTGTCGGCCAGGCCAGGGGCTCGCCCAGCAGGGCGACACCCGCGGCGGTGGCGATGACCGGGACCAGGTAGGTGACCATCTGGCCGATCGTGGGGCCGACCTCGGCCACCAGCCCGTACTGGAGGAGCAGGGCGAGGCCGGTGCCGAGGGCGCCGAGGGCGACCACGGCCAGCAGCGGGCCGACCGGGAAGGTGGCCGGTACGGAGGTGAAGAGGGGGGTGACTGCGGCCAGTTGCACGGTGGCCAGCAGCAACTGGCCGGTCATCACGGAGAGGTGGGAGGCGTCCGCGCCCGCCAGTGTCCGGCGCACGTAGATCCAGCCGACCGGGTAGCAGAGCGAGGCGAGCAGGGCCAGCGCCGTGCCCCGGACGTCCAGTCCGCTGAACCCCTCCCAGACACCCAGCACCGTCAGCACGCCGAGGAAGCCGAGGCCGAGCCCGGCGACCCGGCGGCGGGTCGGCCGGTCCTCCGAGAGGGCGACCAGCGACAGCGCCATGCCCCACAGCGGCGAGGTCGCGTTGCAGATCCCGGCCAGGGTGGAGGGGATGGTCAGCTCGGCGTAGGCGAAGAGCGAGAACGGCACCGCGTTGAGCAGGAACGCCGCCACCGTCAGATGTCCCCAGACCCGGGCGCCGCGCGGCAGCCGGTCGCGGCGGACGGCGAGGGCGGTGGCCAGCAGCAGCGTGCCGAAGACCAGGCGGCCGAGGGTCACCTGGAGCGGTGCGTACGCCTCCGTGCCGACCTTGATCAGCAGGAAGCTGAACCCCCAGATCAGTGACAGCACGGCGAACCGGACGCGCCAGCCGACCCGGTGGGCGCGGGGCGGTGTCGCCGGAACAGGCGGGGCGGGCGCGGAGGCCGGGGCGGAGGCGGCGGGAGCCCCGGGCTCCGGGGGAGCGGTGGTCATGACGCCACTCTGCGGCGGTCCCCGCTTAAGGACAAGCGACTATTCGTGCGAGGAACCGCGTAGCATCGCTTACATGTTGAACCTGGAGCGCCTCCGCACCCTCGACGCCCTCGCCCGCCACGGCTCGGTCGTGGCGGCCTCCGCGGCCCTGCACGTCACCACCTCCGCCGTCTCCCAGCAACTCGGCAAGCTGGAACGCGAGACCGGCAGGCAGCTCATCGCCCGGCAGGGGCGAGGGGTCCGGCTCACCGACGCGGGGCGGCTGCTGGCCGACCACGCGGCGCGCATCCTGTCCCAGGTGGAGCAGGCCGAGGTGGACCTGGAGGCTCAGCGCGGCGCCGTCGTCGGCGAGTTGCGGCTCAGCGCCTTCCCGACCGCCGCCCGGGGTCTGCTGCCCGCCACCCTCGCGGCGCTGCGCGCCGCCCATCCCGCGCTGCGTGTCGGCTCCCGCGAACTGGAGGCGGGCGAGGGGGTGCGCGCGGTGGTGCGCGGCGACCTCGACCTCGCGGTGGTCCTCGACTGGTACAACAAGCCGCTCCCGCTGCCCGCCGGGCTGGTCAAGGCCTCACTGCTGGACGACCCGGCGGACGTGGCCGTCCCCGTCGGCCATCCGCTCGCCGGACGGGATTCGGTCGAGCTGGCGGAGCTGGCCGAGGACGACTGGATCACCTGGGCGGACGGTGAGTTCTGCCACGAGTGGCTGATGTTCACACTGCGCGCCCAGGGCATCGAACCGCGTACCACCCACCGCGCGGAGGAAGGTCACACCCAACTCGCGCTGGTCGCCGCCGGCCTGGGAGTCTGCGTCGCCCCCCGGCTCGGCCGGGACCCGCTGCCCGAGGGCATCCGCACACTGCCGGTGCGCAACGGCATCCGCCGTCACGTCTACGCCCTCTGGCGCGCCGACGCCGACCGCCGGCCCTCGATCAGGGCCGCCGTCGCCGCCCTGGAGCGGGCGGCGACGGCCCTGGCGTGAGCCGCCGCGCCCTCGCCTTCTAGAGAGGCCCACGTGGAACGGGGGGCTCGCTTCGGGACTGTCGGTCCCCGGCGGTGACCGCTCGCCCGAGGCCGCCTCCGGACCCGCTGGAGACGCCCGAGCCGAGGGTGGCGAGGGGCTCGGAAGGCGGGCCTGGTCCGCCGGCGCGAGCAGACCCGCCAGGACGGTCCACGCGGTCGGGGCCGGCGGTGGCGGTGGCGGGCCAAGTCGTGTCCGGCCTGTGGTGGCGGGGCGAGGAGCCCGCCGGCCGAGGAGGGCCGGAGCCCGCTGCCGTTGCCGGTGCGGGGCGGCCGAGCCCGGCCGCCGTGTGCCGCACCCGGGCGGGGGCGTGCGTCCCCCGTCGCTCACTTCGCGTCAGGCGGCGCCGCCCGGCCCGTACCGCCGCCGGGTTCCCGGCGCAGCGCGGCGAGCGTCGCCCGCAAGCCCTCGATCAGCGCGGCGAGTCCGGTTTCGAAGGCCAGTTCGCGATGGTGGGGCGGGGCGCAGCGGAGCGGGCCGAGGCCCGCCGGGAGGTGCTCACCGTGCAGCCCGTCCTCGGGGTGGGCGTCGAGGTCCAGGGCGGAACCGATCAGGAAGTACTCGACGGAGCGGACCACGGGCAGCAGCCGCTCCTCGGGCCAGCCCGCCGCGCGCAGCGCGTCGAACGCCCTGGCGTACGCCTCCAGGGCGGCGGGGACGCGGACCGGGCGGGAGGCGATCAGGGGGACCGCGCGGGGGTGGGCGGCGAAGGCGGCACGGTAGGAGCGGGCCCAGAGGTCGATCACCCCGGTCCACGGGCCGGTGGCGTCGGCCAGTTCCATCTCGGCGACGATCAGCGCGTGGAGGCCGTCCACGATCTCGTCCCGCCCCGACACGTAGGCGTAGAGCGAGGGCCCCTTGACGCCCAGCCGCTTCGCCACCCGGGAGGCCGACAGGGCGTCCGGCCCCTCCTCGTCGACCAGTGCGAGGGCGGCCCGCATGATGCCCTCGCGGGTCACCAGCCGTCGTGGCGGTCTGCCCATCCCGGTACTCCTCGTGCCCACGACGCCCCTCGGAGGCCGCTCCCGCGGTACCGGACGTCCTCTTGTCGGTGACCGGGCAGCAGTGTACGTTCCGGGCGTATAAAACTACGGTCCATAGTTTTACGGAGGTCGGGGCATGGAGTACGCGGAGTACCGGGCGCGGGACGCGGTGGGGCTCGCCGCCCTGGTGGCGGACGGCGAGGTCTCGGCGGCCGAACTGCTGGAGGTGGCCCTGGCGCGGGCGGAGGCCGTCGACGGCAAGCTCAACGCCATCGTCCGGCCCATGCACGACCTCGCCCGCGAGCGCGCCAGGACCCCGCTGACCGGGCCCTTCGCCGGAGTCCCCTTCCTCATCAAGGACCTCTCGCAGGACTACGCCGGACTGCCCACCGGGAGCGGGACCCGCTCGCTCGCCCACCTGCCCGCCGAACGGCACAGCGCGGTGGTCGAACGCTGGCTGGAGGCGGGGCTGGTGATCTTCGGCAAGACCAACACCCCCGAGTTCGGGGCGAAGGGCATCACCGAACCGGAGGTGAACGGGCCCACCCGCAACCCCTGGGACCTCACCCGCACCCCGGGCGGCTCCTCCGGCGGGTCGGCGGCCGCCGTGGCCGCCGGGGTCGTGCCGATGGCCGGGGCCAACGACGGCGGCGGCTCCATCCGCATCCCCGCCGCCTGCTGCGGCCTCTTCGGCCTGAAGCCGGGACGCGGCCTGGTCCCGGCCGGTCCCGCCGCCGCCGAGGACCTGCACGGCGCCGCGACCAACGGCGCCGTCTCGCGCACCGTCCGCGACAGCGCCGCCATCCTCGACGTCCTCACCGCCCGCCCCGACCCCGGCGGCCCCTACCTCGCCGCCCGCCCGGAGTTGCCGTACGCCGAACTCGCCCGCCGTCCACGCAAGCTGCGGATCGGGTTCACCACCCGCTCGCCGATCGGCACCGAGGTCGACCCGCACGCGGTCGCCGCCGTCGACGAGACGGCGAAGCTCCTCGCCCACCTGGGACACGAGGTCGAACCGGCCGAACCGGAGATCGACCACCGGCAGCTCGCGCTCGACTTCCTCGCCATGTGGACCACCCAACTCGCCCAGACCGTCGACGAGATACGCCGCACCACCGGCGCCGGACCGGGCGACTTCGAACTCGACACCCACCTGCTGGCCGCCGCCGGCCGCTCCCTCCCCGCACCCCGCTACTTCGCCGCCCACCAGCGCTGGAACACCTACAGCCGGCAGCTCGCCGCCTTCCACGACCGCTACGACCTGCTGCTCACCCCCACCCTCGCCCGCCCGCCCGTGCGCCTCGGCGAGCTGGACACCCCCGCACCGGTCCGCACCCTCGCCCGCGGGCTGATGAAGGTCGGGCTGCTCGGCACGCTGGCCGGGACCAAGGCGTGGGAACGCGCGGTCATCGCCAACCTGGCGGCGACGCCGTACACCCAGCTCGCCAACATCACCGGGCGGCCCGCGATGAGCGTGCCCACCTACCGCACCCCCGAGGGGCTGCCGCTGGGCACCCAGTTCGTGGGGCCGCTGGGCGGGGAGGGGACGCTGCTCGCCCTCGCCGCGCAGATCGAGGCCGAGCGGCCCTGGGCCCATCTGGAGCCGGCGTTGTGACCGTGTGTCCGGCCGGGGCTCACAGCGAGCGGCGTACCTCCTCGGCGGCCCGGTAGCCGGACTCCACGGCCCCTTCGAAGTAGCCGTTCCAGCGGACGGCCGTCTCGGTCCCGGCCCAGTGCAGGGGGCCGACCGGCTCGCGCAGCGACGGGCCGAAGGTGGTCCACGCACCGGGCACCAGGTGGCCCGAGAAGCAGCCCCGCGTCCACTCCTCGGCCAGCCAGTCGAACTCGACGAAGTCGTCCGGGGCGCCGGCCTCCTCCCCGAAGAGGGCGGTGAGATGGTCCAGGACGGCACGGCGGCGGGTCGCGGGCGCCTGGCGGCGCAACAGGACGGCCTCGGCGCCGTAGGCGAAGCCCGTCAGCACCGCCCGGGGCGCGTCGGGCGGCGTGTTGTCCACGGTCTCCGTCAGCACGCCCTCGGCCGACTGGGAGACGCCCGAGAGGCCGGCGGCCCGCCAGAACGGCGCGGTGTACACCGCGTGTGTCTTCAGCGCCGTGCCCGCGGGCATCCGCTGGAGCAGGCCGGCCCGCAGCGGGGGCAGCGCGGGGGAGTAGCGGACGCGGCCCGCCAGCACCGGCGGGACCGCGAGCACCACCCGTGCCGCGTCCCACGCCCCGCCCGGGGTGTGCACGCGGGCGGAGCGCGGGGTGTACTCGACCGCCTCGACCGGCTGTCCCAGTCGCAGGGTCCCTTCGGGAAGCCCCGCGGCCATGCGCTCGGCGAGGTGCTGGGCGCCGCCGGCGAAGCGGGTCTCCTGCGCGCCGCCCTCGTAGCCGAGCAACGGCTCGGTGCCGCCCCCGCTCGCCACGTAGAAGAGCGTCTCCAGGAGCGAGGTCTCGGTCGGCCCGGCCGACAGGAGGCCGCCGGAGACCAGCCTGCCGACCAGGTCGCGGGCGGCGGGCGGGGCGCCGGTCGCCGCCAGCCAGGAGGCGAAGGTGCGGCCGTCCTGGCCGGCCGCCCCGGGAGCCGACCACGGCCGGTCGGGCGGCACCGCGCGGGCCAGCCTGTCGAGGGCGGCCAGCACCTCGGCGGCCTCGGCGGGCAACTCCTCCACGCGCCGCCCGCCGTACTCGATCAGAGCCGCCCCCCGGGACGGCGTGGGGTACGTCCGTACGGCGTGCCGGTGCACCAGGTCCGCCATGTGCCGCTGGGCCGGCCCGATCCACTGGCCGCCGAGGTCGAGCTGGGTGCCGTCGGGGAGGAAGCGGGTCAGGGCCCGGCCGCCGACGCGGGGCCGGGCCTCCACCACCCGTACCGTCAGGCCCTCCCGGACCAGCGCGTCGGCGGCGCTCAGTCCCGCGAACCCGGCTCCCGCCACCACCACGTCGCACTCGCCGAACCGCGCCATCACGCCGCCTTCCGTGCCGCAGACCGTGCCTGACGCAAGCCTCGCCCCGGACACGACGGGCCGCATCCCGGCCGCCCGTGACCCGCGACGCGCTCAGGCCGGCCGGGCCGAGCGCCAGGGGCCCCGGACCACCCTCGGGCACCGGGCCTCGCGGCGGTGGGCCGCCGCCCCACGGCCCGCCGGGACCGCCCCGGCCCGCACGTAGTGTGGGCGCATGCTCACCGAAGTCACCACGACCCGCTACATCACGCCGCTGCGGGAGGGCGGGTCCCTCCCCGGTCTGGTCGAGGCGGAACGGGACGGCGTCCGCGCCCCCTACGTCCTGAAGTTCAGCGGCGCCGGACAGGGCCGCAAGACCCTGGTCGCCGAGGTCGTCTGCGGGCAGCTCGCCCGCGCCCTCGGCCTGCGCGTCCCCGAACTGGTGGCGCTCCGGCTCGATCCGGTGCTCGGCCTCGGCGAGCCGGACGAGGAGGTGCAGGCGCTGCTCAAGTCCAGTGGCGGCCTCAACCTCGGCATGGCCTACCTCAGCGGCGCCCTCGGCCACGACCCGCTCGCCTACACCGTGCGGCCCGACGAGGCGGCCCGCGTCCTGTGGTTCGACGCGCTGGTGGGCAACGTCGACCGCTCCTGGCGCAACCCCAACCTGCTGGTCCGCCACGGCGACCTCTGGCTCATCGACCACGGCGCCACGATGATCTGGCACCACAACTGGCCCACCGCCCAGAAGTCCGCGCTGCGTCCCTACGACGGGGGCGGCCACGTCCTCGCCCCCTGCACCTCCGCGCCCGAGGTCGCCGCCGCCGACGCCGAGCTGCGCCCGCTCCTCACCCCGGAGCTGCTCGCCGCGGTCACCGCCGACGTCCCGGACGTCTGGCTGGCCGACGAGCCCGGCTTCGATACGCCGGACGCCGTCCGCCACGCCTACGCCGAGATCCTGCTGACCCGCGCCGAGGGCCTGCTCGGCCGTCTCACCCTTCCCTCCGGCCTCGCCCCGGCCGGCCCGCCCTACGGCTGGCGTGTCCCCGCCGCCGGTGAGGAGTTCCGCCCGTGACCACCGGCCCGCACGTCTACGAGTACGCGACCCTGCGCGTCGTCCCCCGCGTCGAGCGCGGTGAGCTGATCAACGCCGGAGTGGTCGTCTACTGCCGCGCCCGGGGCGTGGTCGCCGCCCGCACCCACCTCGACGAGGCCCGCCTCGCCGCCCTGGACCCGGCCGCCGACACCATCGGTGTCCGGGCCGCCCTCGCCGCCGTCGTGCGCATCTGCGCGGGCGGCGAGGCGGCGGGCCAGGCCGCGGGCGACGACGCCGGGCGGCGCTTCCGCTGGGTCATCGCGCCGCGCTCCACCGTCGTACAGCCCGGGCCCGTCCACACCGGCCTCACCGACGACCCGGAGGCGGAGGCCGACCGCCTGCTCGAACAGCTCGTGCTGTGATCCTCGTCCGGCCCTCCGTGTGCCGTTGACACCGGGTGCCGGTGCTTCTAGCGTCACGACGGGAGAAGGTACTAAGCGGTCGCTCACCCGTGAGGCCAGGCCGCCGCCCGGGGCCGCACCCACGGCTTCCCAGAGGTTCCAGGATTTCCAGGACGAGGAGAACCAGCATGTCCACCACCGAGCAGCGTGTCGCCGTCGTGACCGGGGCCGCCCGCGGCATCGGCGCCGCCACCGCCGTGCGGCTGGCCGCCGAGGGCCGCGCCGTCGCCGTCATCGACCTCGACGAGGCAGCCTGCAAGGACACCGTCGAGCAGATCACCGCCGCCGGGGGCCGCGCCCTCGCCGTCGGCTGCGACGTCTCCGACGAGGCCCAGGTCCAGGCGGCGGTCGACCGCGTCGCCGCCGAGCTCGGCGCGCCCACCATCCTGGTCAACAACGCCGGTGTCCTCCGCGACAACCTCCTCTTCAAGATGAGCGCCGCCGACTGGGACACCGTCATGAACGTGCACCTGCGGGGTGCCTTCCTGATGAGCCGCGCCGTGCAGAAGCACATGGTCGACGCCGCGTTCGGCCGGATCGTCAACCTCTCCAGCTCCTCCGCCCTCGGCAACCGCGGCCAGGTCAACTACTCCGCCGCCAAGGCCGGGCTCCAGGGCCTGACGAAGACCCTCGCCAAGGAACTGGGCAAGTTCGGCGTCACCGCCAACTCCGTGGCCCCCGGCTTCATCGCCACCGACATGACCGCGGCCACCGCCGAGCGCGTCGGCATGGGCTTCGAGGACTTCCAGGCGGCCGCCGCCACCCAGATCCCCGTCCAGCGCGTCGGCACCCCCGACGACATCGCCAACGCCATCGCCTTCTTCACGGGCGACGCGGCCGGCTTCGTCTCCGGCCAGGTCTTGTACGTGGCCGGCGGCCCGCTCAACTGACCCCCCGCCGCGAAGAACGGACGACGAACATGACTGCCAACGACAGCGGCAAGGTCGCGCTCATCACCGGCGCCAGCCGGGGCATCGGCTACGGCGTGGCCGAAGCCCTGGTGGCCCGCGGGGACCGGGTCTGCATCACCGGCCGCAACGAGGACGCCCTCAAGGAAGCCGTGGAGCGCCTCGGCGCGGACCGGGTCATCGGGGTGGCGGGCAAGGCCCACGACACCGACCACCAGGCCGTCGCCGTGGCCCGGACGATGGAGGCCTTCGGACGGGTCGACTTCCTGGTCAACAACGCCGGCACCAACCCGGTCTTCGGCCCCATCGCCGACCTCGACCTGAACGTGGCGCGCAAGGTCTTCGAGACCAACGTGATCTCCGCGCTCGGATTCGCCCAGCAGACCTTCAAGGCCTGGCAGGCCGAGAACGGCGGCGCCATCGTCAACATCGCCTCGGTCGCCGGGGTGTCGGCCTCGCCCTTCATCGGCGCGTACGGCATGAGCAAGGCCGCCATGGTCAACCTCAGCCTCCAGCTCGCGCACGAGTTCGCGCCCAAGGTGCGGGTCAACTCCATCGCCCCGGCCGTGGTCAAGACCAAGTTCGCCCAGGCCCTCTACGAAGGGCGCGAGGAGGAGGCCGCGGCCGCCTACCCGCTGGGCCGGCTCGGGGTGCCCTCCGACATCGGCGGGGCCGCCGCCTTCCTCACCTCCGAGCAGTCCGCGTGGGTCACCGGCCAGACACTCGTGGTCGACGGAGGCATCTTCCTGAATGCGGGCGTCGGCTGACGAAGCCCCGCGCAGGGGACGTTTGACGCATCAAGTTCCCCGTCGGTCCAGGCACTTGGACCGGCGGGGAGCTGCGGTAAGGTGCGCCAACCCCCCTTGGCATGGCCGATCGAGGAGCGAGCGCGTGTTCAACCGGAAGCGACGTCTGCGTGTGGTGGCGGCCCTTGCGTCCACATCCCTGCTGGCGGGTTGCGGCCTGATGTCGTCCGACAGCACGGATGAGGAGCAGGAGATCGTGGTCGGCACCATGAGTGCCCCCACCACCCTTGATCCGGCCGCCGCGTGGGACGGCTCCTGGGAGCTGTACCGGAACATCTTCCAGACCCTCGTGAACTTGCCGCCGGGGGCCACCGAGCCCGAGCCCGACGCCGCCGAGAGCTGCCGCTTCGTCGACACGCAGAACAAGGCGTACGAGTGCACGCTCCGCGAGGGCCTCGCCTTCTCCGACGGTGCGAAGCTGGACGCCGACGCGGTCAAGCACTCCGTGGAGCGCATCCTCACCATCGACGACAAGCGCGGCCCGGCCGGCCTGCTCGGCAGCCTCGACCGGGTCGAGACGAAGGACGAGCGCACCGTCACGTTCTACCTGAACAAGCCGGACGCCACCTTCCCGTTCGTGCTCTCCGCCCCCGCCTTCTCGATCGTCTCCCCGGACGCCTACCCGGCCGGCAAGCTGCGCGAGAGTGCCGACGCGGTCGGCTCGGGGCCGTACACGCTGGAGGACTACAAGGCCGAGGACCACGCCGACCTGGTCAGGAACGCCACGTACAAGGGCCCGGCGAAGCTCGGCAACGACGCGGTCTCCATCCGGTACTTCAAGGAGTCCGGAGCCATGGTGGAGGCGCTGAAGAAGGAGGAGATCGACGTCACCTTCCGCGGCCTCGCCGCCGAGGACGTCGTCGCCCTCAACGGGGAGAACCGCAAGGCGGGCATCCAGCTGGTCGAGGTGGCCGGCACCGAGATCCGCTACCTCGTCTTCAACCCGAAGGACCAGTGGGCCAAGAACCCGGCCGTCCGCAAGGCCGTCGCGCAGGTCGTCGACCGCGGCGCGATAGCCCACAAGGTCTACCGGGACACCGTGGAGCCGCTCTACTCGATGGTGCCCCGCGGCCTCACCGGCCACGCCACCAGCTACTTCGACCGGTTCGGCAAGCCCGACAAGGCCAAGGCCGCGCAGATCCTCTCGGACGCCGGGATCAACGAGACCGTCCCGCTGACGCTCTGGTACACCACCGACCGGTACGGCTCGGCCACCGAGAAGGAGTTCCAGGAGCTGAAACGGCAGCTCGACGGCTCCGGGCTGTTCGACGTGACCATCAAGGGCCGGCCGTGGAATACCTTCGAGCCGGGCTACCGCAAGGGGGAGTACCCCGTCTTCGGCCGCGGCTGGTTCCCCGACTTCCCCGACGCGGACAACTTCATCGCCCCGTTCGTCGGCGAGAACAACGCGCTGAGCACGCCGTACGTCGCCAAGGAGATCACCGACGACCTGCTGCCGCAGTCGCGCCGGGAGAGTGACCGGGGTGCGGTCGCCGCCCAGTTCGAGAAGGCCCAGTCGATCATGCTGGAGGACGCCCGGCTGCTGCCGCTGTGGCAGGGCAAGCAGTACATCGCCGCCAGTGAGGAGATCGCCGGGGCCGAACGCGCCCTCGACCCCTCGGCGATCATGATGATGTGGGAACTGAGCCGCAAGCAGAGCTGGTAGCAGCCCACGGCCCCTCGCCGCGCGGTGCGCGGACGAGGGGCCGCCGGGGGCGGCCGGCCGCCCTGTCGGTGGGCGCCGGTAGGTTCTCCTGCGATACGTGACCGCACCACCGGAGGGTTGTCCACGTGACCGACACCGCCCAGCTGCCCGAGTCCTGGCGCGAGGTCCTCGGCGAGGAGCCGCGGCAGCCGTACTTCCAGCAGCTGATGGAGTTCGTGGCCGAGGAGCGCGCCGGCGGGCCCGTCTACCCGCCGAGCGACCAGGTCTTCGCCGCCCTGGAGGCCACGCCCTTCGACCGGGTCAAGGTCCTCGTCCTCGGCCAGGACCCGTACCACGGCGAGGGCCAGGGCCACGGCCTGTGCTTCTCGGTGCGTCCGGGCGTGAGGACCCCGCCCTCCCTGCGCAACATCTACAAGGAACTGCACGCCGAGCTGGGCCACCCCGTCCCGGACAACGGCTACCTGATGCCCTGGGCCCGTCAGGGCGTCCTGCTGCTCAACGCGGTGCTCACCGTCCGCGCGGGCGAGGCCAACTCCCACAAGGGCAAGGGCTGGGAGAAGTTCACCGACGCGGTGATCCGCGCCGTCTCGGACCGCCCCGACCCGGCCGTCTTCGTCCTCTGGGGGAACTACGCCCAGAAGAAACTGCCGCTGATCGACACCGAGCGGCACGCCGTGGTCAAGGGTGCCCATCCCTCCCCGCTGTCGGCGAAGAAGTTCTTCGGCTCGCAGCCCTTCACCCAGATCGACAAGGCCGTCGCCGAGCAGGGCCACGAGCCGATCGACTGGCGCATCCCGGACCTCGGGCTCTGACCCGGGGGCACAGCCGGCGGCGGTGGGGGGCGCCACCCGCTCCGCCCCGCCGCCCGTCCACCCGGGCGGTGCGCCCGACACCGCTGTGCGGCCGAGCGCGCCCGGTGGCACACCGGGAATGTCGGTGTCGGCCGCTAGCGTCGCAGGCGGCCCCCGCGGTGTTCCGGTGGCCGCCCGACGACACGACGGAGGACCGGTGGCGGAACAGCAGGGGCAGGCGGCCGAGGACGCGGTGATGACCCGGATCGGGCAGATCGCCATGTTGCAGCACGCGGGGGACCAGGAAGAGGCCCGGGAGCGGTTCGCCGCCCTCTGGGAGGAGATCGGCCCCGACGGCGACCCCCTCCACCGCTGCACCCTCGCCCACTACATGGCCGACACCCAGCGGGACCCGGCCGAGGAACTGCGCTGGGACCTGCTGGCGCTGGAGGCCGCCGACAGCCTCACCGACGACCGGGTCGCCGCCCACCACGCCTCGCTGGCGGTGCGCGGCTTCTACCCCTCCCTCCATCTCAACCTCGCCGCCGACTACGCCAGACTGGGCCGCCCCGACACCGCCCGCGACCACCTTCGCCAGGCCCGCGCCCGGGTCGGCGCCCTCGCGGACGACGGGTACGGGCGGCTGGTGCTCCGCGGTATCGAGCGGCTGGAGCGGGAACTGGCGGTGGAGGCGGACGACGGGGCGGCCGACAGTGCCCAGGGGACCGTGGGGCGGCCCCGGGCCGAAGGCGAAGCGGGGGGAGCCTGACGGTCCGGCGGGCGCCGGTCGCCTCGGCGCACCGACGGCCGGCCGGTTCAGCCGCCGTAGGTGTCGTCGCAGATCCGCTCCGGAGTGCTGCCCGGTGCCCACTCGCCGTACTGCCGTCCCAGGGCGCAGACATCCGCGTGCGACGGGGGGTCCGCCGCCCCGGGCCCGGCCCGGGGAAGGGGCGGCGCGGCGGGTGCCGGGTCCGGCCGCCTCGGTGCGGGGGGCGGAGCCGCGGGCCGGGCGCGGGGCGCCGCCTGCGAGGCACGGGGGCGCGGCGGCGGGGTCGTCCCGGCGGAGGGCTCCTCGCCCGTCCGGCGCAGGGCCTCGCGGGGCGGGGGCTGCACGATCTGCGGCTCGGCGCGCTCCTCGGGGGCGGCGGGCGTGGCCGCGGGGGAGCGGTCGGAGGACGGGCCGGGCGCGGGGTGGTCCACGGTGACGCAGCCGGCGAGGGCCGTGACCGCCGCGGTGGCGAGGAGCGCGGCGGCGGTTCTGGGTCGATGCACGTGCGCCACTCTGGCCCATCGCGGCGGCCCTCGGCGGCTGCCGGCCGCAGGATGGCCCGCACGGGTGATCACCGGGGCGCCGTGGTGCCGTGCGGAGGGAGTCCGCCGTACCGGGCGGCGGACGGCACCCGCCTCTGTCCGCGTCACGTCCCCGTGAACCCCTCCAGCCCCATCCCGGCGAACAACTCCGCTACGCCCCGACGGAGTTCGTCCGTCGACGGGACCGAGGCGTGGTACGAACCGGCGATGCAGGAGAACATCAGCCCGTCACACCAGGCGACCAGGGAGAGGGCGTGGCGCTCCGGTTCGGGAGATCCGAGCCTCCGCATCAGCGCGACCAGGGGGTCGCGGAAGCCCCGCCCGGCCTCGTCGTAGATCTCCCGCAGCTCCGGGCGGCGGGTGGCTTCCAGGGCCAGTTCGTACCGGGCCACCAGAAGGGGCCGATGCCCGGTCAGGTACTGGTGGAGGGCGTGGGCCAGGGCCTCGACCAGGTCCTCGGGCCGGAGCGCGGCCGTGTCCGGCCCGGCCGGCGGGGCGAGCAGCGGGGACTCGCGCTCGGCCTGGCGGCGGACCACGGTCCGCAGCAGGGCGAGGCGGGTCCTGGCGTGGTTGGAGGTCGACCCCTGGGGGAGCCCGGCCGCCTCGTCCACCGCCCGGTGGGTCAGTCCGCGCAGACCGCGTTCGGCGAGGAGGGACAGGGCGGCGTCGGCGATCCGGTCGGCCCGTGTGCCGTCGGGGGCCTTCCTGGGGGCCGGGGCGGTGCCGCCGCCGGGGGAGCGAGTGGGCATGGCCGCATCCTACCGACATCACTACGGATGTAGTACGGTCGCGGAGTGGGTACTACAGACGTAGTGGCGGGGTCCCGGACACCCGCTCCGCGCCCGCACCGCCCCATCGCGAAAGGCGAGCGTCATGGAGAACGGCAACGGAACCGCACCCGTCCACGACCCGGCGTCCGCTCCCGGCGAGCCGGGGCGACGCGCCCTCGTCGTCGGCGCCGGGATCGGCGGCCTCACCGTGGCGGCGGGCCTCGCCGACCGGGGCTGGCACGTCACCGTCCTGGAGCGGTCGGCCTCCCTCGAACCGGTCGGTGCCGCCATCTCCCTGGCCCCCAACGGCCAGCGCGCCCTCGACCGGGTCGGCGTGGGCAACGCCGTCCGCGCCCTGGCCGCCTGGCAGGGCTCGGGGGGCCTGCGCGCCCCCGACGGCCGCTGGCTGGCCCGCACCACCAGCGAGGAGGCGGGGGAGCGGTACGGAGACAGCCTCGTCCTGCTCCACCGCGCCACCCTGATCGACCTGCTCCGCGCCCGGCTCCCCGAGGACGCGGTGCGGACCGGATCGGCCGCCGAGGTGGTCGACCCCGGCGCCGCCGACGATCCCCGCCGCCCGGCCCGCGTGCGCACCGCCACGGGCGAACTCGCCGCCGACCTGGTCGTCGCCGCCGACGGCATCGGCTCCGCCACCCGCCGCCGGCTCTTCCCCGGACACCCGGGCCCCGTCTACGCCGGGTTCACCACCTGGCGGCTCATGGTCCCCGCCCCCGCCGAACCGTTCCCGCCGCACGAGACCTGGGGGCGCGGCACCCTCTGGGGCAGCCAACCGCTCCACGACGGCACCGTCTACGCGTACGCGGCCGCCGCCGTCCCCGAAGGCGGGCGCGCGGCGGACGACGAGCGCGCCGAACTGCTGCGCCGCTTCGGCGACTGGCACCACCCGGTGCCCGCCCTGCTCGCGGCCGCCGACCCGCACGCCATCCTCCGGCACGACGTCCGGCACATGCGCCGGCCGCTGCCCGCCCACCACCGCGGCCGGGTCGCCCTCCTCGGGGACGCCGCCCACGCCATGGCGCCCAGCCGCGGACAGGGCGGCAACCAGGCGATCGAGGACGGCGTCGTCCTCGCCCACCATCTGGCCCCCGGCACCCCGCCCGGCCCCGGCCTCGCCGCCTACAGCGCCGACCGGCTGCCCCGTACCAGCGCCGTCGTCGCCCGGGCCGCGAAGGCCGGGGCGCTCACCACTCTGCGGTCCCCCCTCGCGGTACGGGCGCGCGACGCCCTGGTCGCCACCGCCAGCCGGCTCGGACCCGACCTCGTGCTGCGCTCCTTCGCCGGGATCACCGACTGGCGGCCGCCACAGCGCGCGTATGCTGCCTCCGCGCGCGGCGTCCGTCCGGAGGGCGACCGCGGCCGGGACGCGGGGAGCGGTACATGAGGGTCGGCTGCATCGGACTCGGGGACATCGCGCAGAAGGCGTACCTGCCGGTGCTGACCGCCCGGCCCGGGGTCGAACTCCACCTCCAGACCCGCACCCCCGCCACACTGGCCCGCACCGCGGCCGCCTACCACCTGCCTGAGGAGCGGTGCCACCGGGACCTCGACTCGCTGCTGGCGGCCCGCCCGGACGCCGCCTTCGTGCACGCCCCCACGGAGGCACACGAGTCACTGGTCAGCCGCTTGATCGAAGCAGGCGTACCCACCTATGTCGACAAGCCGCTCGCCTACGACTACGCCGCCTGCGAGCGGCTCGTCGACCGGGCCGGGCGACGCGGCGTCCCGCTCGCCGTCGGCTTCAACCGCCGGTTCGCCCCCGCCTACGTCCGATGCCTGGAGCATCCCCGCGACCTGATCCTCCTCCAGAAGAACCGGGTCGGCCTGCCCGAGCGGCCGCGCGGCTTCGTCTTCGACGACTTCATCCACGTGATCGACACCCTGCGCTTCCTGGTGCCCGGCCCCGTCGACCACGTGGGCGTCCGGGTGCGGGTGGACGGCGGCCTCCTGCACCACGCGGTGCTCCAGCTCGGCGGCGAGGGCTTCACCGCGCTCGGCGTGATGAACCGGCTCAGCGGCTCCACCGAGGAGGTGCTGGAGGTCTCCGGTCGGGACGCCAAGCGGCAGGTCCTCAACATCTCCGACGTCGTCGACCACCACGGCCGGCCCACCCTGAGCCGCCGGGGCGACTGGGTCCCCGTCCCGCGCCAGCGCGGCATCGAGCAGGCCGCCCTCGCCTTCCTCGACTCGGTCCGCGCCGGAGAGACGCTCGACGCCCAGGACGCGCTGGAGACCCACGAACTGTGCGAGCGCGTCGTACGCGAGGCGGAGGCGGCGGCCGGAGCCGGGTGACCCACCGCCGCACCACGTGTCCGCCCGCTGCCCGCCCCGGCGGACCGCGGCCACGCCACCGGCCCCGCGCGTACGCCGCCCGGTCACCGAACCGCGCGTGGGCGGCGGCACCGTCGGCCGGGTCGAGTCCCCTACAGCCCGATGGTGCTCCGGTCGCCGCCGCGGCCGTTCCGGCCGCCCGCGGCGTCGAAGAGGTGCTCACCCCGGCGAGTACGGCGAGTACGGTGAGTACGGCGTGGACGACGGGGCGACCGGACTCCGCGGGCGGGGACCGCGGCCGGCGAGGCGTGCCGTGCCGGGGTCCGGCTCCGCCGGAACACCGGGGTCGAGGACGGGGCCATGACCATCCCGGCCCGCCCGCGCCGGACGCCGGCCGGCCCTCCTGCGCCGCCCGCCGCGTGGTCGGCGTACCGGGCAGCAGGAGCCGGCGGGCGAGGCGGAACGACGCCCACCAGCAGCCGGGAGTGGGGGAGACCGGCGCGGGCAGCGCTCCGGCGGCGGCGCCAGAGCGGACGACGGCCGTCGGACGCCGCCCTCTCCGCCGCCTGGGCTCGCCTCTCACGGCCGCAGCACGGAGCGGGGAGTTCCGGTCCGCCGCCCGGGCGCGGGGAACGCCAGGTCAGTTCCGGCCCGCGGCGGGTGCCCCGCCCTGCCACACCTCCTCGGCGACCACCTCGCTCAGCCGCCAGCCCTCGGCGGTACGCACACCTCGGATGCGGTACCGGCCGCCGCGTACCGTGTCGGCCGTCCGGCCGGGCCCGCTGCTCCGCATGGGGGTCACGAAGTCGGCGTCCACCACGGCGAGGTCCCCCACCTCACCCTCGCGGCGCTCGAAGGCCACCCGCCGGTTCACGATCAGGTGCTGGTAGGGCCGGGCCCCGTCGCCGTGCCCGCCCTGCCGGGGCACGGCCCGCCCCCGCGCCTCCTCCCGCACGTCGAGCACCGGGTCGTCGAGCACCGCCCCCGGCACACAGAGCGGACGGCACGCCTCCGGGTCCCCGCCCGCGACGGCACGGGCGTACTCGGTCACCAGGGTGTCCACGGCGAGGCGGTCCAGAACGGTCGCGAGCTCCACACGCTGCGTCATCACCCCAGTGTTGGGCACCGGCGCGGGGGCGCCAAGACGTGTGCACGGTGCACCACGGCGCCCGGAGCGGCCGTTACACCCGGGAGAGGGAACCGGCGCGCGCCGCACCCCGTGGTCCCTCACGCCGCGTGGCGGGCGGATTAGCGTACGTGACGCTCGGTACTCCCCTCACGCAGAAATGGAGCGTCCCATGATCCGTCGTATCGCGATCACCCTGGCCGGCGTCGGCGCCGCCGCCTTTCTCGCCGCCGCCCCCGCCGCCGCCCACGGTGGCAGCGGCGCCGAGTTCGAGGTCGAGGGCTGGAAGGCCGCCGGCACCGTGGTCAAGGTCGGCGACATCTTCGTCGGTGACTTCAAGGCCGCCGGCTTCGAGGCCGAGGCCGAGTTCACCCGCCGCTGACCCACGCGTCGCGTCACACGGACCGGTGCCCCGGTGGGGGCACCGGTCCGTGTGCGCGTCCGCCCGCGGCTCAGGGCTTGAACAGGGTCTTCACCATGCCGTCGGCCTTCTCCTGGAACATGGCGTACGCCTTCGGTGCCTCGTCGAGCGGCATCGAGTGGGTGGCGAAGTGGTCGACGCCCAGCACGTCCTCCTCGTTGAGGAGCGGCAGGATCTCCGGCACCCACCGCAGGACGTTGGCCTGGCCCATGCGCAACTGGATCTGCCGGTCGAACATGGACAGCAGCGGCATCGGGTCGAGCGCTCCGCCGTACACCCCGGAGACCGACACCGTGCCACCCCGGCGCACCAGCCGCATCGCCATGTGCAGGGCGGCGAGCCGGTCCAGGCCGGCGCGCTCCATCAGCGGCTGCGCCAGCGCGTCGGGCAGCAGCCCCACCGCCCACTGGGCCCCCTTGGCCACCGGCGAGCCGTGCGCCTCCATCCCGACCGCGTCGATCACCGCGTCCGCGCCCCGGCCGTCGGTGTACTCGGCCACCGCCTCCGGCAGGTCCTTGCCGTACTTGCGCCAGTCCAGCGGGATCACGCCGTGCGCGGCGGCCCGGTTGAGCCGGTCCGGCACCAGGTCCACGCCGAGGACCCGGCCCGCGCCCCGGTGCAGTGCGATCCGCGACGCCATGTCGCCGATCGGCCCCAGCCCGAGGACGACCACCGTGCCGTCCGCGGGCACCGAGGCGTACTCCACCGCCTGCCAGGCGGTGGGCAGGACGTCGGAGAGGTAGACGAAGCGGTCGTCGGGCGGTCCGTGCTCGACCTTCACCGGCAGCGTGTCGCCGAACGGGACACGGAGGTACTCGGCCTGCCCGCCGGGTACCTGGCCGTACAGCTTCGTGTAGCCGAACAGCGCGGCGCCCGTGCCGTACTCGGTGACCTGGGTCGTCTCGCACTGGGAGTGGAGGCCCTGGTCGCACATGAAGCAGGTGCCGCAGGAGACGTTGAACGGGACGACGACCCGGTCCCCGGGCTTCAGCGCGGTCACCTCGCCGCCCACCTCCTCCACGACGCCCATCGGCTCGTGGCCGAGGATGTCGCCGGGATCGAGGAAGGGCCCCAGGGGCTCGTAGAGGTGGAGGTCGGAGCCGCAGAGCCCCGAGGAGGTGATGCGGACGACGACGTCGGTCGGCTCCTCGATCCGTGGATCGGGCACCGTCTCCACCCGGACGTCCCGCCTGCCCTGCCATGTCACCGCACGCATCGCCGCTCCTTCCGTTCGCCGGGGCACCTTTCGGCACGGTGCCGCTACCGGGCGGGGTGCCCCGGGTGGGGGAGGAGAAACGGATGGGGCGATAGGTTCTGGCTCTCATCCACGCTCAGCCACCCGCCCGGGCCGGACGGCGGCACGCCCGTTGACCCGTCCGGCCCTCACAGCGCCGCGGGCCGTTTTCCCGGGGGCCGGAACCGGGAATCCGCGCTCCATGGACCACGAGCAGGTACCCGTACTCGACGCCCTCGCCGCCTACCACCGACAGCGGCAGCTCCCCTTCTCCCCGCCCGGCCACAAGCAGGGCAGAGGAGCCGACCCGCGGGTGCGCGAGCTGCTCGGTGACGCGGTCTTCCGCGGCGACCTGCTCGCCATGAACGGCCTGGACGACCGCACCTCCTCCCAGCACGTCCTCCAGCGCGCCCAGGACCTCATGGCCGACGCGGTGGGGGCCGAGCACACCTTCTTCTCCACCTGCGGCAGCTCCCTCTCGGTGAAGGCCGCCATGCTCTCCGTCGCCGGCCCCCACGAGGAACTGCTGATCGGCCGCGACGCCCACAAGTCGGTCGTCTCCGGGCTGGTCCTCGCCGGTATCCGTCCGGTCTGGGTCGACCCGCAGTGGGACCCCGGCCTGCACCTGGCGCACCCGCCCGCCGCCGAGACGTACGCGGAGGCGTTCGCGCGCCACCCGGACGCGCGCGGCGCCCTGGTGACCACCCCGACGCCCTACGGCACCTGCTCCGACCTCGCCGGGATCGCCGAGGTCTGCCATCGCCGCGGCGTGCCCCTCGTGGTCGACGAGGCGTGGGGCGCGCACCTGCCCTTCCACCCCGACCTGCCGGCCTGGGCGATGGACGCCGGTGCCGACGTCTGCGTCACCTCGGTCCACAAGATGGGTTCCGGACTGGAGCAGGGCTCCGTCTTCCACCTCCAGGGCGACCTGGTCGACCCGGCCGCTCTGCGCAGCCGCGAGGACCTCCTCGGCACCACCAGCTCCTCGGTGCTGCTCTACGCCGCCCTCGACGGCTGGCGCCGGCAGATGGTCCAGCACGGCCGGGCCCTCTACGACGAGGCGCTCGCGCTGGCCGCCTCGGTGCGGGAACGGGTGGGGGCCATCGAGGGTCTCCACGTGCACGGCCGGGAGGACTTCTGCGGGCCGGGCCGGGCCACCGACCTCGACCCGCTCCAGTTGATCATCGACGTGAGCGGGCTCGGGATCAGCGGCTACCGGGCTGTGGACGCGCTGCGCGAGCAGGGTCTCTCCCTGCACTTCGGGGACCACCGCAGGATCAACGCGCAGCTCACCCACGCCGACGACGAGTCGACCGCCGACGCCCTGCTGGCGGGGCTGCGCCGGCTCGCCGCCGACGCCGGCCGGCTGCCGCGCGACCGTCCGGTGGAGGTGCCCGGTCCCGACGGACTGAGGCTGGAGCAGGTCATGCTTCCGAGGGACGCCTTCTTCGGAGCCGTGGAGGACGTCGGGTGGCGCGAGGCCGAGGGCCGGATCGCCGCGGAGATGATCACGCCCTACCCGCCCGGCATCCCCGCTGCCCTGCCGGGGGAGCGGCTGGGCCGCGAGGTGCTGCGCTACCTGCGGACGGGCGTCGAGGCGGGCATGGTCCTGCCGGACGCCACCGACCCGGGGCTGGACACCGTCCGGGTGGTCGCGGCGGAGTGACCGTGACCGCCCCGGTGGGCACGGGGACGGTGGCGGTCCGAGCCGGCGTCAGAGCCCCGCCGACTCGGGGGCCAGCGAGAAGACCGCGCCGTCCGGGTCGCGCAGGACGGCGCCCACGTCGGCCACCGGAGTGGTCTCCGCCAGCCGCTCCGCGCCCAGGGCCACCGCGCGGCCGGCCGCCTCGGCCACGTCGGGGACGGGGAAGATCAGGTTCCAGCGAGGATGCAGCGCGGGATTGCGCGGATCGCGGGGGCGGAGCCGGGCCGCGACGTGGCCGTGGTCGCGCAGCACGATCTCGTCGTCCTCGTACCCCACGGCGTCCTCGCCCTCGCGGTGCTCCCAGTCCAGGACCGCGCCGTAGAACAGGGCGGCGGCGAAGGGGTCGGCGCTCTCCAGGACCAGCCACCACGGGCGGTGCAGGCGCCAGTGCTGCCAGTCGGCGACGAGCCGGCCCTCCCAGAGGCCGAAGGTCGGGCCCGTCGGGTCGGCGGCCAGGGTGGCGCGACCGGTGGGGGTGTCGACCGGCCCGATGGCCACCGTGCCGCCGCGCTCGCGCACCCGCCCGGCGGCCTCGTTCGAGTCGCTCACCGCGAAGTACGCCGTCCAGTCCACGGCCACGGGCAGGGCGGGGTCGACCGCGCCGATGCTGGCCACCGGAATGCCCCCGGCGGTCGCGGTGGCCCAGTCCTCGCCCATCGGGGAGGACCGGAACTCCCAGCCCAGTACCTGCCCGTAGAAGTCGCGGGCGGTGGTGATGTCGTGGGTCAGCAGGGTGGCCCAGCAGGGCGCGCCCGTCACGGCGTTGCCGGTGATCTCCATGCGTGAGGTGCCGGCAGTGGTCATCGGGCACCCCCGTGCGGTGTCTGGATCATGTCGTACTCGCTGCCTCACCGTGTGGGGACGGGGGCCCCGCCGCCGCGCGGGGCGGGCGCTCCAGGGAGAGGGCGGGCCCGGCCGGGCCGGGCGTGCGCACTCCCGTCTGCGAGTGTGCCAGCACCGCGCGGTATATGCGAACGAAGCGGATCGAAAGGGGTCAATGCGGGCATGCGGTCCGGAGGGGTGTCTGCCGTGCCGTCCGTCGCCCGTCCCGTCGCCCGTGGTTCACGCCGCCGACTCACCCGCGTGCGGACTCAGCACTCCGGCGGCCACCAGGGCGAAGATCAGCAGGCCCAGCAGTACCCGGTAGTAGACGAACGGCATGAAGCTGCGCGTCGTGATGAACTTCATGAACCACGCGATCACCGCGTACCCCACGGCGAAGGCGATCAGGGTGGCGAAGATCGTCTGGCCCCACGCGACGTGCCCCTCGCCCGCCTCCCGCAGCTCGTAGAAGCCGGAGGCGAGGACGGCGGGCACCGCCAGCAGGAACGAGTAGCGGGCGGCCGCCTCGCGGGTGTAGCCCATCAGCAGACCGCCGCTGATGGTGGCGCCGGAGCGGGAGACGCCCGGGACCAGGGCCAGCGCCTGGCAGCAGCCGTAGACCAGGCCGTCGCGGACGCCCAGGTCGCGCAGGGTCTTGCCGCCGTTCGCCCGGTGCCGGCCGCCGCCGGTCTCGGCCCGGGCCGCCAGCCGGTCGGCGAAGCCCAGCACGAGGCCCATCACGATGAGGGTGGTCGCGATCAGCCTGAGGTCCCGGAACGGCCCCTCGATCTGGTCCTTGAGCGTCACACCCAGCACGCCGATCGGGATGGACCCGATGATGACCAGCCAGCCGAGCTGGGCGTCGTGGTTGCCGCGCATCGAGTCGTCCCGGCGGGCCAGCGCCACCAGCGAGCGGAACCACGCACTGACGATGGTGGCGATGTCCTTGCGGAAGTAGATCAGGACGGCCGTCTCGGTGCCGATCTGGGTGATCGCGGTGAACGCCGCGCCCGGGTCGTGCCAGCCCGCGAAGGCCGCGGTCAGGCGCAGGTGGGCGCTGGAGGAGATCGGCAGGAACTCGGTGAGCCCCTGGACCAGCCCGAGGATGAGGGATTCGAACCAGGACATGGAAGGCAGGCCGTCCGGGAGCGTCGTGCGCGGCGGCCGGTGCTCCCGGGGCGCCGTCGCGGTGCGGGCAGGACCGCCCGGGCCGCTCGGACTCCGGGCGGGCCGGTGCTCCGGAGCCGCTCGCGGTGCCCGACGCGGCGTCAGGCGTTGCCGGCTGGTGCGAAAGGTGCGGTATGCCCCGGATCGCGCCCCCCGGCCCGGGCAGCGTAACGCCGCCAGGTGGCCGGGGAGCGACGCCCGCACAGGCGGGTCGTGGACCGGAAGGTGTACGCGAGGTGACGGGCCGCCAGGCGCGGGGCGCGTCCCCTGCCCGGTGCCACGCCGTTCCGGCGCGCCTGCCCGGCGTGGCTCACCCGTCGCCGTAGACGACGTCGACCTCCTCGAAGCCCAGAGAGGTGAGCAGTCCCTCCAGCATGCCGGTGGTGTTGCGCTCGGCCCGCGCGACCAGACCGCTCTCCTTCGCGGCGTCGCCGATGTGCTGGACGGCGAGTTTGTTGACGGCCTGTTCGCTGCCCGGGTTGTCCGAGAGGAAGTCGCCCAGCCGGTCGAGCAGGCCGCGCTGCTTGGAGACGGTGTAGCTGCGGTCCGCGTCGAGCGCGGGCCTGCCGAGCCGGGCGTGCGGCAGCCGGATCTCTGCCCGGGTCCGTTCCTCGTCGACCCGGACCGCGTCCTCGCCGATCCGGCCGAGGTCGACCGAGGCGCCGACGGTGCCCGCGCCGACGAAGAGGGTCCGGGTGCCCTTGACGGCGTCCGGCACGTACTTGGTGTCCTTCTCCAGGTCGACCACCACCTGGAAGGAGCCCGAGGCGGCCTGGTAGCTGCTCATGTCGCGGATCGACCTGAGGACCGCCGGGCCGGTGCGGTCCTTCGTCCCGCCGCCGAACACGTCGTCCAGGCCGGGCACCAGGTCCAGCCGGGTGATCGCGAGCAGCAGGAGGAGGAGTCCGGCGAAGAACGCCGTCATCTTCACCCACCACGGGGCCCGCCGACGTTCCGGAGCGCCGGTCTCCGTGCGCGGCGGGCCGTGGTGGTCCGCGTCGTACTCCGGCGCCGCCGGGTCGGCGGCGCCCTTCCGGGGTCGTGCGTCCTTGGACGGCATAGCTGCCTTGTGACCCCGAACAGCCTTGTTGAACCCGGAAGTTCGCCCTCCCGCGCCCGGCCGGGGGAGGGCGTACCCGGACTACGCCACCGGGCGGCGGGCCCGCAGCGCGAAGAGCAGCGGAATCCGCGGCGCCGAGTCCGGCAGCCGGAACCGCCCCGACTCCGTCCGCACCATCTCGGGCCAGCGCGGGAACGGCAGCTCCTCGTCCTCCCGCAGCAGCTCGATCGCCAGCCCCGCCCCGACGAGCGCGTTCACCACCTCGCCGAGCCCGTGCATCCACTCGACGCTCTCGGTCGCCCCCTCCACCGGCGGCCCGTCCGTGTAGGTGTACGTGGCGTCCCGGCGGATCGCCCCGCGCCCGGCCAGGTAGTCGTGGCGCAGTTCCAGCGCGGCGCCCGCCTCGGCGGTCGGCGTCGGGCCGAAGGAGTTGAGCAGCGGGTGGAACTCGGCGAGATAGAGCATCCCGCCCGGGCGCAGCAGCGCGGCCACCACCGCCGCCCAGCGGTCCAGGTCGGGCAGATAGCACAAGGCGCCCTTGCCCGTGTAGACCACGTCGTAGCAGGCCTCGCCCAGCGCCTCGACCGCGTCGTAGACATTGGCCTGAACGTAACGGGTCCGGGCCGTCGGCCCGTCCGGCTGCCGCGCCGCCAGCTCCCGCGCGGCCGCCACCGAGGCGCCGGAGAGATCCAGCCCGGTCGCCCGGGCGCCCTTGCCGGCCAGTACCAGCGTCTCGGTGCCCAGGTGGCACTGGAGGTGGACCAGATCACGCCCGGCCAGCTCCCCCAGGTCCTCGAACTCGTACGGGGCGAACCAGCGCGCCGGGGCCAGCGCCTGTGCCTCGTCGGCCAGGCCGTAGAAGTCGCTCGCCGTGTGGACGGGGGTCCGGGCGTCCCAGTTCGCCTCGTTGACCGCCATCAACCGCCGGTCGGCGGAGTCGGGCCGCCGCTTGTCGTCCGTCACCAGGTCATCCATGCGGCCCATCCAACCCGGCCGCCGCGCTCCCGTCCCGCCCTGCCGGGAAGATCGAGCCAGCGGCCTGTCCGGCGCGGTCCGCGCCCAGCCGGTGCCGTCGGCGCCAGGCGAAGACCGAGGCGGCCAGGGCGGAGAGGCCGATGAACCCGGCCGAGGCGAGGAAGACCGGTGAGGTCGGCGAGGCGGCCGTCGATCCGGCCAGTACGTACGCCGCGGTGTTCGGCACCGAGCCCACCGCCGTGGCCAGCAAGAACGGTGCCCAGCCGATCCGGGAGACGGCGGCGCAGTAGTTGGCGGCGGCGAACGGGACGCCGGGGAAGAGCCGCACCGCCAGCATCGAGCGGAAACCGTGGCGGCTCAGCTGCCCGTCGGCCGCCCTCAGCACCCGGCCGCGCAGCAGCGGGCGCAGCGCCTCCTGCCCCAGCAGCCGCCCGAGACCGAAGGCGATGCCCGCCCCGACGACGGTCCCCGCGACCGCCGCGGCCAGGCCGGTGGCGGAGCCGAACAGGGCGCCGGCCGCCAGGTTCAGCAACGGCCGGGGCACGAACGCCGCCGTGCACACCCCGTAGCCGACGGCGAAGAGCAGGGCCGCCAGACCGGTGCCGAACGCCGCCGGGAGCCCCGTGGTGAGGAGCTGCTGCGGTTCGAGGACCAGCACCGCGACCCCGGCCGAGAGGAGCACCAGGGCCAGCAGGGAGAGCCGGGCCCACGGCGAGACCAGCAGCCGCGCACACCGCACCGCGGCGGACCGCGCGGGACGGACGGGGGCCACCGGTGCGGTGGTGGGGGGCGACATCCGGGGAGCGTAACCGACGGAACGCGGTGATCGCCCTGCGGGCCGCGTCACTTCCCGGCGGGGGGCTGCCCGGATGGCGGGGAGGGACGTGATGTGTACGTGCCCCCTCCGCTCCGCCCGCCGGCCGGTGCGGGCGACGGTAATTCGGTCGACGCGCCCACCGCCCCCGGACAGGATGGGGGCATGTCCCGGTACGCCATTCCCGCAGCCACGTCCGCAGTCGCGGACGCTGCGAAGGGTGCCGGTCTCCCCTTCGACGGCTTCGACGGCGCACGAATCTGACCCTCCCCGGAACGTCCGGCGGACCCCGCAGGGGGAGGGTCGGCCGGAGTCAGGGGTCCCGGATCGTCTCGCGCTTCCGCAGAAGGACACCACCATGCCCAAGAAGGCATACGTGCGCACCAAGCCCCACCTGAACATCGGCACCATGGGCCACGTCGACCACGGCAAGACCACCCTGACCGCCGCCATCACCAAGGTCCTCAGCGAGCGGGGCACCGGCACCTTCGTGCCGTTCGACCGCATCGACCGGGCCCCGGAGGAGGCCCAGCGCGGCATCACCATCAACATCGCCCACGTCGAGTACGAGACCGACACCCGCCACTACGCCCACGTCGACATGCCCGGACACGCCGACTTCATCAAGAACATGGTGACCGGCGCGGCCCAGCTCGACGGCGCGATCCTGGTCGTCTCCGCCCTCGACGGGGTCATGCCGCAGACCGCCGAGCACGTGCTGCTCGCCCGCCAGGTCGGTGTCGACCACATCGTCGTCGCCCTCAACAAGGCCGACGCCGGAGACGCGGAGCTGACCGACCTGGTCGAACTGGAGGTCCGCGAGCTGCTGGAGCGGCACGGCTACCCGGGCTCCGACGTGCCGGTGGTCCGGGTCTCCGGACTGCGCGCGCTGGAGGGGGACCCACGCTGGGCCGGGGCGGTCCAAGGGCTGCTCGACGCCGTCGACACGTATGTGCCGACGCCCGAGAGGTACGTCGACGCGCCCTTCCTGCTGCCGGTGGAGAACGTCCTGACCATCACCGGCCGCGGCACCGTCGTCACCGGCGCGGTCGAGCGCGGCACGGTCCGGGTCGGCGACCGCGTCGAGGTGCTCGGCGCCGGGGCCGGGACCGTCGTCACCGGAGTCGAGACCTTCGGCAAGCCGATGGAGTCGGCGCAGGCCGGCGACAACGTGGCGCTGCTGCTGCGTGGCGTCGCCCGTGACGCGGTGCGCCGCGGCCATGTGGTGGCGGCGCCCGGCAGCGTCATCCCGCGCCGCCGCTTCACCGCCCGGGTCCACCTGCCGGCCGCCCGCGAGGGCGGCCGCGGCACCCCGGTCGCCGACGGCTACCGGCCGCAGTTCCACCTGCGTACGGCCGACGTCGTCGGGACCATCGGCCTCGGCGGGGCGAGCGTCGCCCGGCCGGGGGAGACCGTCACCATGACGGTCGAGCTGGGCCGCGAGGTGCCGCTGGAGCCCGGCCTCGGCTTCGCCGTCCGCGAGGGCGGACGGACCGTCGGGGCCGGCACCGTCCTGGAGGTCCTCGACTGAGACCGGGTCCCGGCCGGCAGCGGTGCGGCGGGGCCGGGACCGCGGCTGCGGCCCTCCCGGTCCCCGCCGCGCCCCAGGAGGGCCCCTGACAGCGAAGCGCCGGTCGGGGGCCCTCCCGCGTACGCCACGCCCCTCGCCGAACGCCGGGTCAGAGCGTGCGCAGCAGCAGCATCGCGCCCATCGTGAGCATCGTGGCGGCCACCAGGGAGTCGACCACCCGCCAGGCCACCGGGCGGGCCAGCACTCCGCTGAGCAGGCGGGCGCCGTAGCCGAGGGCGGCGAACCACACCAGGCTGGCCAGCATCGCCCCGGCGCCGAAGACCCAGCGCAGCGAGCCGCGGTCGGCGGCGATCGAGCCGAGCATCAGCACGGTGTCCAGGTAGACGTGCGGGTTGAGCCAGGTCAGGGCCAGGCAGGTGAGGACCGCCGCCCGCACGGACCCCGCGGTGGTGCCCCGGCTGGACAGGCCCTGCCCCTCGGCGGGACGCAGGGCGCGGACGCCGGCCAGGGCGCCGTAGCAGAGCAGGAAGCAGCCCCCGGCCAGGCCGACGACGGTCAGCGCCGCAGGCCAGGCGGTGACCACGGCTCCCAGGCCCGCCACCCCGAGGGAGATCAGGACCGCGTCGGAGACGGCGCAGATGACGACCACCGCGAGCACGGCCTGTCGTCGGACGCCCTGCCGCAGGACGAAGGCGTTCTGGGCGCCGATCGCGACGATCAGGGACAGGCCGGTGCCGAATCCGGCGGCGGCCGCGGGAGCGAAGCTGCTGGTCATGCCGACGACGCTAGGGAACAACCGGACATCAGTCGAGCTAAAGTTTCTTACGTAGCATGAGCGATCCTTATGGGTGCCTGGGTGCCTGGGTGCCTGGGTGCCTGGGTGCCTGGGTGCCTGGGTGCCTGGGTGCCTGGGTGCCTGGGTGCCTGGGTGCCTGGGTGCCTGGGTGCCTGGGTGCCTGGGTGCCTGGGTGCCTGAGGGGCGCAGGCGGTCGGCGACCGGAGGCCGGCCGGTGTACGGAGCGAGGGGAGCCCGATGGCCATGACCGACCTGCCGCTGGAGCAGGTACGCACGCTGCTCGCCGTCGTGGACGAGGGCACGTTCGACGCCGCCGCGAAGACCCTGCACGTGACGCCCTCCGCGGTCAGCCAGCGGATCAAGGCGCTGGAGCAGCGCACCGGGCGGGTGCTCCTGACGCGGACGAAACCTGCCCGGCCCACCGAGTCCGGGCAGGCGGTCGTCCGGTTCGCGCGGCAGTTGGCGACGCTGGAGCGGGAGGTGCGGGCCGGCCTCGGCACGGCCGACGACGGGTCGCCGGCCCGGCTGCCCATCGCGGTGAACGCCGACTCGCTGGCCACCTGGTTCCTGCCCGCGCTGACCGAGGTGCCGCAGCGGCTGCCCGTCTGCTTCGAACTGCACAGCGAGGACGAGGCGCACACCGCGGCTCTGCTGCGGGAGGGGCGGGTCATGGCGGCGGTGACCTCCTCCGCCGAGCCGGTGGCGGGGTGCACGGTGCGCCCGCTCGGTCTGGCCAGGTACCTGCCCTCCGCCCGGCCGGGGTTCGTGGACCGCTGGCTCTCCGGGGGCCCGATCGAGGAGCGCCTTCCCGAGGCCCCGGTGATCGTCTTCGACCGCCGCGACGAGTTGCAGGACAGGTTCGTACGGGAACTGACCGGCGGGGCGCGGGGCGCGAGCGGCGTGCGGCACCACGTCCCGACGCCGGAGGGCTTCTGTGACGCGGTGGCCGCCGGGCTCGGCTGGGGGCTGGTACCGGAGCAGCAGGCGCTGCCCCGGTACCGGTCGGGCGCCCTGGTCGGATTCGCGCCCCGGCGAGTGCTGGACGTCCCGCTCCACTGGCAGCAGTGGAAGCTGGACGTGCCGGCCCTGTCCATGGTCGCCGAGGCGGTCGCCGCGGCCGCGGCGGAGGCCCTGCACAGGCCGCGATGAGACCCCTGGCGGGTGTGGTGGGCGCGGCCTTCGGCGTGCCGGGAGGCCCGCCCGTCCCGCGACTCCGCGCCGCTCCCGGGGTGTTGCGGACAGCGCCGGGGTGACGCGGGGCCCGCTCCGGAGGGCACAATGCCGCAGTGAACGACTCCCTCCCCGTGATCCGCGCCGTCGATGGCGGCACCGCCCGGCTGCTCCCCGACGTCGACCGGCCCCGCGCCTGGCTGCTGACGGTGGACGACGCGCCGCAGTCCTACGTGGACCTCGACGACCCGGCGTACCTGGAGTTCGAGTACCAGTGCCGGATCGCCCATGTGCTGGACACGCTGGCGGCCGGCGCCCGCGACCTCGTCCACCTCGGCGGCGGTGCCCTCACCCTGCCCCGCAGGACGGCGGCCCTGCGCCCCGGCGTCCGCCAGCAGGTGGTCGAGTACGACCGGGCCCTGAGCCAGCTGGTGCGCGAACACCTGCCCTACGGAGGCGAGTCCTCCGGCATCACCGTGCACGAGGCCGACGCCCGCCGCTGGCTCGCCGAGGCGCCCGCGGGCAGCGCGGACGCCGTCGTCGGGGACGTCTACGGCGGCTCCCGGGTCCCCGCCGAGCTGACCACCCTCGGGTGCGCCAGGGACGTGGCCCGGCTGCTGCGGCCGGGCGGGGTGTTCGCCGCCAACCTGGCCGACGGGGCGCCGTTCGCCTTCCTGCGTTCCCAACTGGCCACGTTCGGCGCGGCCTTCGCCCATCTGGCGCTGGTCGCCGAGCCGGGAGTGCTGCGCGGGCGGCGGTTCGGCAACGCCGTCCTGATCGCCTCCGGCCGGCCCCTCGACACCGGGGAACTGGCTCGCAGGACCGCCGCCGATCCCTTCCCCGCCCGCGTGGTGGACGGCGAGGAGCTGCGCCGGTTCACCGGTGAGGCCCGGCCGGTCGGCGAGGACGAGGCGGTGGGCTCACCCGTCCCGCCGGGCGGCGCCTTCCGAGTCGGCGGCGTCTGAGCCGGGCTCCGGCGCCGGGGCCGGTACGGAGGTGGCCGCGGTCACGACCGCACCGGCCCCGGCGCCCGTGACGGTGTCCACGGCCGGCACCGGGCCGGGCTCGGCAGCCGGACCGCTCTCCTCGGGCGTCCCGGCGTCCTCCGCCGCCTCGGCCTCCGGCGGCCTGCGCGTCATGGTCCGCACCTCCGGTACGAAGAGCACGGCGGCGGTGACCAGCACGATGAGGACGGCCCCGCCCCACAGTGCGTTGCTCCGGCCGAAAGCCGACTCGGCGGGGCCCGCGAGAGCGGTCGCCAGCGGCACCATGCCGATCGAGCCGAGCCAGTCGTAGGCGGACATCCGGGAGAACTTCTCCTCCGGGATCTCCTGGTGCATCGTGGTGATCCAGGCGACGCCGAACACCTCGATGGCAAGACCGCTGACGAACATCACGCCGGCGAGGCCGAGGGCCGGCAGGGGCACGGCGAGCGCCGCCGAGGGCAGGGCCAGCGTGAAGACGCTCAGCGTGCCGGCCAGCAGCAGTCGTCTCGGCTGCCAGCGCATCATCACCACCGCGCCCACCACGGTGCCCACCCCGAAGGCCGCGAGGGCGAACCCCCAGGGTGCGGGCCCGCCGAGATGGTCCCGGGCGACCAGGGGCCCGTAGACCGACTCGGCCGCGCCGACCACGGCGACCACCACGGAGAACTGGGCGACGATGCTCCAGAACCACGGGCGGGCCAGCGCCTCGCGCCAGCCGTCCCGCAGGTCGGCGAGGAGGTCGCCGCCCGGCGCCCGGCGCGGCATGCCGCTGAGGTCGAGCAGGGTCCGCAGCCCGGCCGAGACGGCGAAGGCGGCCGCGTCCACCGCGAGGACCCAGCCGGGCCCGATCACGGCGACCATCGCACCGCCGAGGGCGGCCCCGCCGATGGTCGCGCCGTTCATCGTCACCCGGAACACGGCGAACGCCTTCGAGGCGTTCCTCCGGTCGACGGTGGCCATCAGCATGCCCTCGGCGGCCGGGGAGAAGAACGCCTGTCCGGTGCCGCCGAGCGCGGCGAGCAGCATCATCTGCCACAGGAGTGGCGAGCCGGCCAGCACCAGGACGGCGAAGGCCGCCTGGGAGAGGCAGTTGAGGAGGTTGGCGGCGACCATCACCCGGTGGCGGGGCAGCCGGTCCGCCACCGCGCCGCCCACCAGCAGGAAGAGGATCAGCGGGATGGTCCGGGCGGCGGCGACCAGGCCCACGTCCCCCGCGTCGCCGCCGTGTTCCAGGACGGCGAAGGCGGCGGCGATCAGCGCGCCGTGGCTGCCGAGCGAGGTGATGAAGGCGGCCGAGGTCAGCAGCGTGAAGTTGCGGCTCGCCCAGTCGGGCATCCGGGGCAGCAGGCGCGCCGCCGGGGGGCGCGAGGGGGTCGGGGGTGCGGTGCTCACCGCTCGACTCTGCCTGTCGGGCCCCGTTGTGGCCAAACGGTTATCCGGGGCGCCCGGGCGAGGCGGCCGGGCCGGTCACCCCGAGCGCCCCCCCGGCGGCGGGGGCCGTCAGCCCACCGGATCCTCCTTGGTGAGCCGGACGGTGCTGAGGATCTTCTGGATCGTGTCCTCGGCGAGTTCGTCCTTGACGCCCTTGGCGCCGTAGATGTTCCAGGTCACGAAGTCACCCGCGCCGTTCTTGAAGGCGAAGGTGGTGGCCTTGCCGTCGCTCGCGCACTTGCCCTTCTGCGGGGTGTCCTCCGAGTGTGCGGTGATCAGGCTGCCCTCGAGCCCGGACTCGGTGGTGTAGGGCTTGGGCTTCGACTGCTTGACGCTCTTCTTGTCGGGCTCGGTGTAGCCGCCGTAGATCCACCAGGGCACGCGGGTCTCGGCCGCCTCGTCGGTGTTCTTGGCGCCGTTCTCGCCGCGGGTGCCGGCGGTCGCCAGCGAGGTGTCGCTGGTGCTGCCGTCCTTGTCCGGGTCGTCCGTGCACCACTTGGGCTTCAGCACGGCGGGGGCGGTGACCGTGGTGCGGTCCAGCTCGCCCTCCTCGTTCTCCCACTCGAAGCCGATGCTGGTGTCGGTGGAGCGCAGCTCCCAGCCCTCGGGCACGTCGAAGACGGTGCCGAAGCGCGGATTGACCACAGCCGTCCACCCGGCGATGGTGGGCTTCTCGCCGTTGCTGCCGTCGCGCGGGTTCTCCGGCTTCTCGCTCGGTTCCTGCTCGGCCGGGCCGTCCGACTTCTCGGTGGAGGCGGCCGGGGCGGGCTTGCCGTCGGCCGTGTCCTTCTTGCCGTCGTCCCCGCCGAACACGAGGAATCCGGTGGTGGCGGCCGCCACCACGACCGCCGCCGCCGCGACCACGGCGACGATGGTGGTCTTACGACGGTCGTCCCCGGGGGGCTTGGAGGCGCCGATCGACACGACGGTCGGCGCGGCCCACTGGCCGGGCTGGCCCGGCTGCTGCGGGTACGGCGTCTGCTGGTACCCCGGCTGCTGATAGGGGTTCGGCTGCTGGTACCCCGGCTGCTGGTACGGGTTCGGCCCCGGCTGGGGAGTGCCCGACGTGGGCGGGTTCTGACCCTGCTGCGGAGTTCCTCCCGCGTTCGGATTCTGGTTCTGGTCCTGCGGGTTCTGCTCGCCCCCGGGCGGCTGCTGTCCTGGCCACATGGCCAGTAACCATAGAGGCCGCCGGGCCGCCGCTGCCACGTCCGGGCTGTCCCGACTCCGTCACGACTGCCGCCGGCCCCTCCGCCCCTCCCCGCGCGGCCCCTCCGCCCGTCCGGTCCGCTGCCGGGGAGGGATGGCCAACCGCGGCTACTCGCGGGTAACATCCGGGTCATGAGCGCAGAACAGATGTCCGTCGGAGAGATGCTCGCCGCCACGGTCCCCATGGTGCGGACCCTCGACCTCGCCTTCGGCGAGATCACCCCGGAGCGGGCCGTGGCCCATCTCCCCGACCAGGCCGCGTACCACAACCACGTCGGCGGCCCTCATGCCGGAGCCATGTTCACGCTCGCCGAGTCGGCCAGCGGCGCCATCGTCCTCGCCGCCTTCGGCGAGCAGTTGACGCGCGCGGTCCCGCTCGCCGCGGGCGCGGAGATCCGCTACCGCAAGCTCGCCCTCGGCCCGGTCACCGCCACCGCCGTCCTCGGCCGCCCGGCCGCCGAGGTCGTCGCCGAGCTCGACGCGGGAACGCGCCCGGAGTTCCCCGTCCACGTCGAGATCACCCGCGAGGACGGTGCCGTCACCGGAGAGATGACCGTGGTCTGGACCCTTCGCCCCAACAGCTGACCGGCCCGGCCCCGCCGACTCCCCGGCAGCGGCGCCGGGGAGCCGCCCCACCTCTCCCATCGGCCACGACGAGCGGACCGACAGGGCGTTCCGCCCTGCCGCGGGCCGGTAGGCTGCGCGCGTCCGTACCCGGAATCCGCGGGTCCGGCGGATGCGGGAGGGACCGACTGTGCACGTGCAGGAGTGGCTGGAGACCGTCCCGGCCGTCAGCGTCTACGCCCTCGTCGGCGTGGTCATCGGCCTGGAGTCGCTCGGTATCCCGCTGCCCGGCGAGATCGTCCTGGTCTCGTCCGCCCTGCTCGCTTCCCAGCACGGCGACATCAACCCCTACGTCCTGGGCGCCTGCGCCATCGCGGGAGCCGTCATCGGCGACTCGGCCGGCTACGCCATCGGCCGCAAGGGAGGCCGGCCGCTGCTGGCCCGCCTCGCCCGCAGGTTCCCCCACCACTTCGGCGCGGCCAACATCGCCCTCGCCGAGCGCTCCTTCCAGAAGTGGGGCATGTGGGCGGTCTTCCTCGGCCGATTCATCGCCCTGCTGAGGATCTTCGCGGGCCCGCTCGCCGGTGTCCTGCACATGCCGTACTGGAAGTTCCTGATCGCCAACGTCACCGGCGGCATCGTCTGGGCGGGCGGCACCACCGCCGTCGTCTACTCGCTGGGGATCGTCGCCGAGGAATGGCTCAAGCGGTTCTCCTGGCTCGGCCTGCTCCTCGCGGTCCTCGTCGGTGTCACCACCACGCTGTTCCTCAGGCGCCGGGCGCGCAGGGCCTCCGCGGCCCTGTCCGACGCCCCGGTGCCCACCGCCGGCTGACGCCGCACCACCGCCGTCCGGCCGCTGTGATCTTCGCCGCAGCCGGGCCACCCCCACCCGGCCCGTCGCGTACGGTGCCAGGGATTCGTGGGACACCCGCGGCGGCGCGGGACGCGCCGAGGCGTACGGCGGCAGGAGGCGGCATGGCGGACGGGACCACGGTCCTCGCGATCGGCGGCAAGGAACCCGAACTCGACCCGGGAGCCTTCACGGCACCGGGCTCCGCCGTCATCGGCGACGTCGTCATGGCGGAGGGCTCCAGCCTCTGGTACAACGCCGTGCTGCGCGCCGACTGCGGCCCCGTCCGGCTGGGTGCGGGCAGCAACGTCCAGGACAACGCCACCGTCCACGTCGACCCCGGTTTCACCGTCACCATCGGCACCGGGGTCTCCGTCGGGCACAACGCCGTACTGCACGGCTGCGTCGTCGAGGACGACGTACTCATCGGCATGGGAGCCACCGTGCTCAACGGCGCCCACATCGGCGCGGGCTCGCTCGTCGCCGCGCAGGCCCTCGTGCCGCAGGGGATGCGGGTGCCGCCGGGCTCGCTCGTCGCGGGGGTGCCCGCCAAGGTCCGCCGGGAGCTGACCGAGGAGGAGCGCGAGGGCATCCGCTTCAACGCCGAGGGCTACCGCGCCCTCGCCGAGGCCCACGCGAAGGCCCTCGCCGAGGAGTGACGGACCGCCCCCGGGCGGGCGCGCCTGGGGCGAAGATCACAGGTCCGGGCGGGTCCCGACGGCCCTACCGGTGAGTACCGTGGCCGCGTGCCGAAGAACCCGCTCACCCCGCTCACCCGCGGCCTCGCCCGCGGCGGCGCCCGCCTCGCGCACGCCGCCGTGCAGACCGGCCGCCGCTGGGTGCGGCAGGCCGGCACCGTCACCGCCGAACACCCCGGTCGGCTGCGGTTCGGCGCGCTCGGGGACGGCACCCGCATCGCCTACCCGCAGGGCACCATCTTCGGCGAGCCCTGGATACGCGTCGGCGCCTACTGCATCATCGCCGAGCAGGTCACCCTCACCGCCGGCCTCATGCCCGACCTCGACCTCGGCCCCGACCCGATCCTGCACATCGGCGACGGCGTCGTCCTCGGCCGGGGCAGCCACGTCATCGCCGACACCACCGTCACCATCGGCGACAACTGCTACTTCGGTCCGTACGTCTACGTGACCTCCACCAACCACAGCTACGACGACCCGCACGAGCCCATCGGACGGCAGTGGCCGCGCACCAAACCGGTGTCGATAGGCACCGGCTGCTGGATAGGGACCGGCGCGGTGATCCTCCCCGGCGCCCGGATCGGACGGAACGTCGTCGTCGGAGCGGGCTCCGTGGTGCGCGGTACCGTTCCCGACCACTCGGTGGTCGCGGGCGCCCCGGCCCGGGTCGTCCGCCGCTGGACGGAGGAGGAGGGCTGGCAGCCGCCGCTGCGCACCCCGGCCCCCGTCCCGCTGCCCGACGACGTCACCCCGGCTCAACTGCGCGCGCTGGCTGCCTGGGAGGCCGAGAGCGGCGGCTGAAGGCCCGCGGCGGGCGGCCCCGGAGCGCCCGGGCCGGGAAGACCCGGTGCGGTGGCTCCGCCGGCCTCGGCGCTGTGGGACGGGCTGAGGCACGACGGCCCCGGCCCGGCCCGCCCTCCCGCTCACCCCGACGCGGGAAGCTCGATCGCCGGGCAGCGGTCCATGACCATGTCCAGTCCCGCCGCCCTGGTGCGCTCCCAGGCGGCCTCGT
Source organism: Streptomyces diastaticus subsp. diastaticus (assembly GCF_011170125.1). NCBI lineage: Bacteria > Bacillati > Actinomycetota > Actinomycetes > Kitasatosporales > Streptomycetaceae > Streptomyces > Streptomyces diastaticus. Next base: position 1,379,030 of record NZ_BLLN01000003.1, read on the forward strand.
CCACGACTCCGAGCTGGAACCAGACCGCGTTCGCGCCGATCGCGACCGCCTGGTCGGCGACCTCTCCGGCGAGGGCGGAGTTGACGAAGACGTCCACCACGTCGACCGGGAACGGCACGGCCTCCAGCGACGGGTAGCCCTGCTCCCCGTGGACCGTCTCGGCCTTCGGGTGCACCGGCACGACCCGCTTGCCGTACCGCTGGAGCACCCTGGCCACCCCGTACGCGGCCCGTTCCCGGTTGGCGGAGAGGCCGACCACGGCCCAGGTGTCGCCGCTCTCCCGCAGGACGCGGCGGACCGTCTCGCTGTCTCCGTACTGTTCCGGCATGGGGATCTCCTCGTCGGTGTGCCGGCCGGGGCGGCTCCCGCGGCCCGTCCGGGCAACCCCGCGGGCGACGGTGCCATTCCCCGCCCTGCGCCCCTTCCCCCCCGGCGCATAGGCTGGCCGGATGCAGGACGAGTACCGCACCGTGGCCCGTGAGGGCGTGCACGAGACCGAGATCAGCCGTTCGCGTTTCCTGTGCACCCTGGCCCCGGCGGCCACCGAGAAGGAGGCCCAGGCGGTGATCGCCCGCGTCCGGCGCGCCCACGCCGACGCCACCCACAACTGCTACGCCTACGTCATCGGCGCCGACGCCGGTGTGCAGAAGGCCTCCGACGACGGAGAACCGGGCGGCACGGCGGGCGTCCCCATGCTGCAGATGCTGCTCCGCCGCGACGTCCGCTACGCCGTCGCCGTCGTCACCCGGTACTACGGCGGGACCAAGCTCGGTGCCGGCGGACTCATCCGCGCCTACGGCGGCAGTGTCGGCGAGGCCCTCGACGCGCTCGGCACCCGTACCCGGCGGCGCTTCCGTCTCGCCTCGGTCACCGTCGGCCACGAGCGTGCCGGGCGCCTCCAGAACGACCTGCGGGCCGCCGGACGCGCCATCCGCGACGTCCACTACGGCGAGCGGGTCACCCTCGACATCGGGCTGCCCGACGCCGACGTCGAGTCCTTCCGGAGCTGGCTCGCCGACGCCACCGCGGGCGAGGCGGAGTTCTGCCCCGGCGGCGAGGCGTACGGCGACGCCTGACCGGGTGCGGCGCCTCAGACGCGGGGCAGCTCGGCGAGAAAGGCCTCAGGGCTGACGGCGTACCCCATCGGGTTGATCACCGGCAACGGGGTGCCGTCGAGCAGCACCGTCGGGGTGCCCTGAACGCCGGAGGCCGCGAACGCCGCGGAGACCTCGCGTGCCCACGGCAGGTACGTGTCCTCGCGGACCTCGCGGTCGAACTCCTCGCCGCGCAGCCCGTCGACCTCACCCGCCAGCGTGAGCAGGGTGCCGGTGTCGGCGAACGCGTCCACCTCCTCCGAGGGCTGCTCGGCGTAGAGCACGTGCAGGTACTGGGCGAACCGCTGCTGCCCCGCGTCGGCGGCCGCGCCGAGCGCGCTCAGCGCGGTGAGCGAGCCGCTGCCGCCCACGCCCTCGTCGATGATGGTCGCGAACCGGTAGTGCAGCGTGAGCCGGCCCTGGTCGGCGGCGTCGGTCATGACCGTGCCGAGCCCGTTCTCCATCCGCTTGCAGAACGGGCAGCGCAGGTCGAGGTGGACCGTGAGCGTGTGCCGGTGGCCCGGTTCCCCGTAGAGGACGACGGTGTCGCCGGGGCCGGTGGTGTGCGCGGGGACCGGGGCTTCAGAAGGGACCATGGCTTCAGGCTGGGCAGGCGGAGCGGCGCGCGCAACGCGGGGGAGGGCCGGGGCCGTGTTCCCGCCGCCGGGTGGGGCCGTTCGGGTGACGGCCCGGCCGCTCCCCCTCACCGCCCGACAGGAAGACGACCGCGAAGACCGCGGTCGGCGGGCCGACGCTCCGCGGACGCGGCGCCGCCACCCGGGGCCCGCGCAGGCTCCCGGCCGCCGGCCCGACGTGGGGGTGGTGGTCTCCGTCCCACCGCGCGAACGCGGTGCGGGGCCAAGCCGGTTCGCGGGTGCCGGGCCGCCCGGGGAAAAGCCACCGGGTGCGGGAGGTCGCTCTCCTCATGGGGGGCCGGGCCGGCGGGCAGAACCACGGCACCCCGCTGTCGCCGGGGCCCGGCAGGCGGGCGGCGCGTCCGCCTCACCGCGCCGCCTCCCCCTCCCGGACGAGCCGGAGGCGGCGCGGTCGTTCCTCGCGCGACGAGCCGGTCAGAGGCCCGATACGCGCCAGCCCCCGGGCGGGTGGCGAAGCGGGACGGCGGAGTGCCGAAGGTGCGGGTGAAGGCCGCGGTGAACGCGGCGGGCGAGGCGTAGCCGAGGCGCCCGGAGACCTCGGTGACCGACCGGGTGCGCAGCAGCGGCACGGCCGCCAGCAGGCGGGCCCGGCCGCGCCAGACGGCGGGGCTGTCCCCCGTCTCGATACGGAAGCGCCGGGTGAGGGCACGCTCGCTCAACGCCGCCCGCGCGGCCCAGGCGGCGTTGGTGACACCGGCGTCGGGAGCGGCCAGGTAGGCGCGGCAGAGCCGGGCGAGGTCGGCGGAGTCAGGGAGCCGCAGGTGGAAGGGGAGCGGCGCGCCGGCGCCGATCTCGTGCAGGAGAAGGGTGGCGACGGCGCCCTCGCGCCCCGACCGGCTGTAGTCGGCCTCGAAGCCGACGGCCACCGCGAGGAGTTCGCGCAGCAGCGGCGAGACCTCGACCACCGTGCAGGTGGCGGGCCACCAGGGGACGGCGTCCGGCTCGACGTACAGGCTGCGGGTGCTCACCCCCAGCATCCCCACCCGGTGCCGGGTGCCCGCCGGAACCAGGACGGCCCGCTCGGGCGGGACGGTCCAGGTGCCGTGGGCGGTGTCGACGACCATGACGCCGGTGGCGCCGTAGAGGAACTGCGCCCGCCGGTGCTCGTGCCAGTCCAGCAGGTGTCCGGGCGGGTAGTCGGTGCCGATCGGCAGGACGGCCCGCTCGACGCGGTCCACCTCCGCCAGGGGAACGTTCCTCACCCGGCCACCGTACCCGCGGCCCTGGCCGGGTCGCGAAGGAATCGTGCCGGGTGTCGCATGCGGGCAGCCGTGCGCGGTTGATGGGGTGAGGGCCATGGACGTGGTGGCTCTGCTCGGTGTCGGGCTTCTGGCGGGGACGACGACGGTGCTCTTCGGCTTCGGCGGGGGATTCGTCACGGTCCCCGTCGTGGTGTGGGCGAACGCGGCCCTCGGGGCGGACGCCGCGCGGGTGGCGGTGGCCACCTCGGTGGTGGTGATGGTCGTGAACGCCGCCTTCGCCACCGCGGTCACCCCGCGGCGCACGCTCGCCGCCCTCCGGGGCGGCCGCCCGCTGCTCCTGCTGCTGGCGGTGGGCGGCGTGGCCGGCGCGTTCGCGACCCGCCTCGCCCCGGGGGCGCTGACCCACTGGGCGTTCGTCGGCTACACCGCCGTCACCCTCGCCGACGTGCTGCTGCGGCCGGGCTTCCTGCGCCCGCGCGCCGCGTCCGCCGGCTCCCCGGGACCCCGGCCGCTCCCGGCCGTCGTCGGCGCGCCCGTGGGAGCGGTCGCCGCCTTCCTCGGCGTGGGCGGCAGCGTCATGACGGTCCCGGCGATGCGGCGGGCCGGCCACCCGATGCGAGTGGCCGCCGCGCTGGCCAACCCGCTCACCCTGGCCATCGCCCTGCCCGCCGCGGCGATCCACCTGGCCTTCGTGCCGGGGCCCGGAGGCGGGCACGCGGCCCACGGCGCCCCGGCCGGCCTCGTCGACGTCCGCGCCGCACTGGCGCTGCTGGCCGGTGCCCTGCCCGTGATCGCCCTGCTCCGCAGGCGCCCGCCCCGCATCCCGGACCGCCTCCACGCCTGGGCGTACGCGGGCCTGCTGGCGATGGTGGCGGCCGCCATGTCCCTCTTCGGCCCGTGACATGCGCCCCCGGGGGCCGGCCGGACCGGTCGATCCGGCCGGCACGGCGTCACCGGGCACCGCCGCTCGCCGGCGCGACTCGGCCGGCGACGTGTACGACGCCCCGAACGTGGCGGACATGGGCGGCCATGACGCCGCACACCGGGGCAGAGTGTCCGGGGCGGGTGACGGAGCAGCCGGCGGCCGGCGTTAGCGTGGTCGGTGCCGGCGGACGGGCCGGTGATGGTCGACGCCGGTTCGGGAGGCACGGTGCGGGTGGAGACGCGGGTCGGAGCGGCCCGGTGAGGATTCTGCACACCTCGGACTGGCACCTGGGGCGCTCGTTCCACCGGGTGAGCATGCTCGGCGCGCAGGCCGACTTCATCACCCACCTCGTCGACACCGCGCGCGCCCGCGAGGCGGACGTGGTCGTGGTCGCCGGGGACGTCTACGACCGGGCGGTGCCGCCGCTCGCCGCCGTCGAGCTCTTCGACACCGCGCTGCACCGGCTCGCCGAGGCCGGCGTCCCCACCGTGATGATCTCCGGCAACCACGACTCCGCCCGCCGCCTGGGTGTCGGCGCCGGGCTCATCGACCGGGCCGGTATCCACCTGCGTACCTCGCCCGCCGCGTGCGGTGACCCGGTCGTCCTCCGCGACCACCACGGCGACGTCGCCTTCTACGGTCTGCCCTATCTCGAACCGGCCCTGGTGAAGGACACGCTGGGGGTCGAGCGGGCCGGTCACGAGGCCGTGCTGCGCGCGGCCATGGACCGGGTCCGCGCCGATCTCGCCGACCGCGGGCCCGGTACCCGCTCGGTCGTCCTCGCCCACGCCTTCGTGACCGGCGCCGTCGCCAGCGACAGCGAACGCGACATCACCGTCGGCGGCGTCGCCGCCGTCCCGCTGGACGTCTTCGACGGGGTCGACTACGCCGCCCTCGGCCACCTGCACGGCTGTCAGACCCTCACCCCGCGCGTCCGCTACGCCGGGTCCCCGCTCCCGTACTCCTTCTCCGAGGCCGGTCACCGCAAGTCCATGTGGTTGATCGACCTCGACGCGCGCGGTGAAGTGGCGGCCGAGCGCCTCGACTGCCCGGTGCCGCGTCCGCTCGCCCGGCTGCGCGGCACGCTGGAGGAACTCCTCGCGGACGAGCGTCTCGCCGCTCACGAGGACGCCTGGGTCGAGGTGACGCTCACCGACCCGGTGCGGCCCGCCGACCCGATGGCCCGCCTCCAGGAGCGGTTCCCCCACACGCTGAGTCTCGTCCTCGCCCCCGACCGGAGCGAGGAGGAGGCGCTCGACTCGTACGCGCGGCGGCTCAGCGGCCGCGACGACCGGCAGATCACCGAGGACTTCGTCGGCCACGTACGCGGCGGCGCGGGCCCCGACGCCGCCGAACGCGCCCTGCTGCACGAGGCGCTGGACGCCGTCCGCACCGCCGACCACCTGGGCGAGGTCCACCGATGAGGCTGCACCGTCTCGGCATCACCGCCTTCGGCCCCTTCGGCGGCGCCCACGAGATCGACTTCGACGCGCTGAGCACCGCCGGACTCTTCCTCCTGCACGGCCCGACCGGCGCCGGCAAGACGTCCGTCCTGGACGCCGTCTGCTACGCCCTCTACGGCTCCCTGCCCGGCGAGCGCACCGCCGCCCAGGGCCCCGGACTGCGCAGCGACCACGCCGCGCCGCAGACCCGAGCCGGGGTCGTCCTCGACCTCACCGTCGCCGGGCGCCGCCTGGAGGTGACCCGTCAGCCCGCGTGGGAGCGACCCAAGAGACGCGGCACCGGCACCACACTCGACAAGGCGCAGACCTGGCTGCGCGAGTACGACCCGGCCACCGGGACCTGGCGCGACCTCAGCCGCTCCCACCAGGAGACCGGTGAGGAGATCACCCAGCTGCTCGGCATGAGCAAGGAGCAGTTCTGCCAGGTCGTCCTGTTGCCGCAGGGCGACTTCGCCCGGTTCCTGCGCGCCGACGCCGAGGCCCGGGGGCGGCTGCTGGGCCGCCTCTTCGACACCCGCCGGTTCGCCGCCGTCGAGCAGCACCTCGCCGAGCTGCGCCGGGCCGCCGCCGACCGCGTCCAGGAGGGGGACGGCGTGCTGCTCGCCGCCCTCCAGCGGATGCGGCAGGTCGCGGGCGAGGACATCGGCGTGCCCGCCCCCGAGGGGGAGCCCGGCGAACCGGGGCTCGCCGTTGCCGTGCTCGGCTGGGCCGCCACCGCCCGCACCACCCTGCGCGAACGCCGCACCGTCGCCCGGCTCGCCCTCACCGCCGCCGAGCGGGAGCAGACCGCCGCCCGCCGGGCGCTGGAGGAGACCCGCGAACTCCACCGCCTCCAGCGGCGCGCCGAGGAGGCCCGGCAGCACAGGGTCCGCCTGGACGCCACCGCCGACGCCCACCAGGAGCACCTGGCCCGGCTCGCCCGGGCCCGCAAGGCCGCCGCCGTCGAAGGGGCGCTCGACCTCCGCGCCGCCGCCGAACAGGCACACACCCGCGCCCGCCGGGCCGAGGAGGCGGCCCGCGCCGCCCTCCCCGCGGACCAGGCCGCCCCGGCCGCCCGGCTGGCGGCGCTCGCCCGCACCGCCGTCGGGGAACTGGGCGCGCTCGCCTCCGCCCGCCGGGCCGAGCGGCGCCACGCCGAGCTGTCCGGGGAACTGGCCCGCGCCGACCGGGACGAGCACGCCGACGAGACCCTGCTCGCCGAGACCGCCGACTGGGCCGACCGCTGGGAGACCACCCGCGCCGCGCTCCAGCGCGAGGAGGCCGGGGCCCGCGACGCCGCCGCCCGCGCCGACCGGCTCGCCGCCCTCCTCGGCCCCGCCCGCGAACGGCTCGCCGCCGCCCGCCGCCGCGACACGCTGACCGCCGACGCCGACCGGGCCCGTGCCGCCGTGCTCACCGCCGCCGAGGCGTCGGCCGAGGCCCAGCGGCACTGGCTGGCGCTGAAGGAGAAGCGCCTCGCCCACATCGCCGCCGAACTCGCCGGCCGCCTCACCGACGGCGAGCCCTGCGAGGTCTGCGGCGCGACCACCCACCCGCGTCCGGCGGCCCGCGCCGAGGGCCACGTCGACCAGCGGGCCGAGGACGAGGCGCACGCCGCCTACCGCCGGTGCGACGCCGGGCGGGCCGAGGCCGAACGCGCCCTCGGCGTCGTACGGGAGGAGTTGGCCGCCGCGACGGCCGCAGCCACCACCGCCGAGACCCCGGGGCTGGAGGCGGAGGCGGGACGGCTCGCCGCCGAGCACGCCGAGGCCCGGTCGGCCGCCGAGGCGCTGCACGCCGTCCGCCACCGGCTCGACGCCGCCGAGCGCGAACACGACCGCCGCCTCGCCGACCGCCACGCCGCCGAACGCCGGGCCGCCGCCCGCGCCACCCTCCGCGACAGCCTGGTACGCGAACAGGCAGCACTCGCCGAGGAGTTGAAGCAGGCCAGAGGTGACGCCCCGGACGTCGCCGGACGCGCCCGGCAACTGGAGCGTCGGGCCGCGCTGCTCACCGAGGCCGCCGACGCCGCCCGCGCGGCCGAGGAGAGCGCCACCCGGCTCAAGGAGGCCGACGCGCGACTCGCCGACGCCGCCTACCGGGCCGGGTTCGACACGCCCGAGCAGGCGGCCGCCGCCGTCCTGGACGACGCGGGCCACCGCCGGCTCCAGCACCTCGTCGACGCCCGCCGGCTCGAGGAGGCCGAGGCCCGTGCCGCCCTCGCCGACCCGGCCACCGCCGAGGCCGCCGGCCGGCCGCCCGCCGACCCGGACGCCGCTGCCGACCGCGCGCGCCGGGCCGACCTGCGCCTGCGCGCCGCCGCGGCCACCGCCGAGGCGGCCGCCCGCGACGCCGCCGCGCTGGACACCCTCTCCCGGCAGGCCACCACGGAGGCCCGCCGCATGGGCCCGCTGCGCGCGGAGTACGAACGGGTGGCGCGGCTGGCCCAGCTCGCCGCCGGGACCTCGGCGGAGAACGAACGCCGGATGCGGCTGGAGTCGTACGTACTGGCCGCGCGGCTGGAGCAGGTCGCGGCGGCCGCCACTGTACGCCTGCACCGCATGTCGGGTGGCCGCTACACCCTCGTGCACACGGCCGACCGCTCCGGACGCGGCCGTTCCGGGCTGGGACTGCGCGTGGTGGACGCCTGGACCGGCCGGGAGCGCGACACCGCCACCCTCTCCGGCGGCGAGACCTTCTTCGCCTCCCTCGCCCTCGCCCTCGGCCTCGCGGACGTGGTCACCGACGAGGCGGGAGGGGTCCGCCTCGACACCCTCTTCATCGACGAGGGCTTCGGCAGTCTGGACGACCAGACCCTCGACGACGTCCTCGACGTCCTGGACGCCCTGCGCGAGCGGGACCGCAGCGTGGGCATCGTCAGCCACGTCGCCGACCTGCGCCGCCGCGTCCACACCCAACTGGAGGTCGTCAAGGGGCGCGACGGCTCACGGCTGCGGGTCCACGGCACCGGCGGCTGAGCACGCGGGCGCGCGGTGACCGAGCGCAGGGAGTCGCCCTGGCCGCCTTCCACGACGAGGTACCACGTCCGCAAGCCCCGGACGGAGGTCGTCCCGTGGGCGCGTACGGGTGCGAGGCGGGGTGCCGTGGCCGAGGCTACGGTCCTCGCGCCCGTCCGGAAGCGCTCACCCCCCCGGGAACGGCCGCGAGCCCGTGGCCGCCGTGTCCTCGCTCAGCGTCTTCAGGGTGACGGGGCGCAGGGCCGCTCGGTCCCACGCCTTGACGTACGTCTCCCGGCCGCTCCTCAGATCCCGCACGGGCCCCGACTTCCCGGAGCGTTCCGGCCCCAGGATCACCCTTCGGCGCGGACCACGTCCATGGACCCTCGGAGAGGGGGCCCGCTCATGAGGCGCTTCGCGACGTCTCCGCTCTGGACGGCCACCCGCAGCGCGCTCATTCCTCGTCCCCCGCGAGGCGTGAGCCCGGCCGGGGGCCCCGCCGTGCCGGCGCCGGCCTCGCGGGCGAACGGCGCGGGCGAAGCCGCGCGGGCCGAGGCCCGGACCACTCCCGGGCACCCCGGTCCGGGCCTCGCTCATCCGCCCCCGATCGCCCGCCGCACCAGCGGCGAGGAGTACACGATGCTGGTCGTCACCGCCCCGAGTCCGGCGATGCGGCCCGTCAGCTCCTCCAGGTGGCGCATCGAGCGGGCGGCGACCTTGAGCAGGAAGCAGTCGTCGCCGGTCACGTGATGGGCCTCCAGGATCTGCGGGGTGGCGGCCACCAGGTCGTGGAAGGGCTTGTAGTTGCCGTGCGGGTGGCGCAGGCGGACGAAGGCGAGAATGGCGTAGCCGAGCCGCTCCGGGTCGACCACGGCGGTGTAGCCGCGTACGATCCCCGCCTCCTCCAGCCGCCGCACCCGCTCGGTCACCGCGCTCGCCGACATCGACACGGCCCGCGCCAGTTCGGCGAAACTGGCCCGCCCGTCCCGCTGAAGCGCCTCCAGGATGCGCCAGTCGGTGGCGTCCGGGGAAGACTCGGTCATGGTGCATCTGTAGCAGGGCTATCCCCGGTGGATCAATCTGTTCGCCGGGGACCACTCCTTCAGGGCGGGGCCGTCCGAATCGAGATTCGACCCCGTGAAGCACCAGCTCAGCACCGCCACCGACCGGACCGCACCCCGGCCGACGGCCACCGGGGATTCCCCGTCCGCCGCCCCCGTCGTGCCGCCCGCCGGGACGGCGGCCCCGCCGCGGGCCGCCCTCGTCCGCCGCAGCCCCGTCTCCGGCGTCGCGGCAGACCTCGCCGTCGGCGCCCCGGCCTCACCTCGGTCGACGCCCGGTCCACGGCCGCCTGGGCACAGGACCACGTGCCCGGCGCCGTCCGCCGGCCGACCGCCCCGCTCGCCGCCCGCCCCCTCGACCCACCCGCCCCGTCGTCACCCACTGCCGGGGCCCGGCTGTGGCCGCCCGGTCCGCGCCGCCCCCGGCCGAACGCGGTCACCCGGTCGAGGAGGAGACACCCGGCGGCCACGAGCCGGGTGCGGGAGGGACTCGCCACGACACCGCCGCCGGCCCCCGCGCCGCCCCCCGACCCGCTGACCGCACCCGCCCGGCACGGCCGCCCCGCGGCTGCCGAGCCGGGCCGCACGCCGCCCCCGGGACCGGGAAACCTCGTGGACGCCGGGGAGCCCGCCCGCGATCATGGGCGACATGCCTCAACTCCCCGCGCCCACCGCCGCCGGCCTCGCCCGCGATCCGTTGCCGCTGCGTGGCCGCACCGCCCTGGTCACCGGTGCCAGCAGACGCGACGGGATCGGCCACGCCGTGGCCCGCAGACTCGCCGCGTACGGCGCGAGCGTCCACCTCCACCACCACGTGCCGCACGACGCGGCCCAGCCCTGGGGCGCCGACGACCCCGAACGCGTCGCCGACTCGGTACGCGAGGTGCTGGCGGCGCCCGGCGCCCTGGTCACCCACGGATCCGCCGACCTGGCCGACCCCGACGCTCCCGCCGGGCTTCTCGCGGACGCGGTGGCGGCACTCGGCGGGCGGCTCGACATCCTGGTCGCCAACCACGCCCGCAGCGGCGACGACGGGCCGCTCGAGGCGATCGACGCCCGCGCCCTCGACGTCCACTGGGCCGTCGACACCCGTTCGGTGATCCTGCTGGTCCAGGCGTACGCCAGGCACCGCGCCGCCCTCGGCGACGACGCCCCGCCCGGCCGCGTCCTGATGATGACCTCCGGCCAGGACCACGGCGGTGGTATGCCGGACGAGATCGCCTACAGCCTCCAGAAGGGCGCCCTGGCCTCCGCCACCCGCTCCCTCGCCACCGCGCTCGCCCCGCTCGGTGCCACCGTCAACACGGTCAACCCCGGTCCGGTGGACACCGGTTACCTCACCGGCTCGGCCTACGACCACATCGCCGGGCTCTTCCCGGCGGGCCGCTGGGGGATGCCCGACGACCCGGCGCGGCTGCTCTCCTGGCTCGCCACCGACGAGGCCGGATGGATCACCGGCCAGGTCATCGACTCCGAGGGCGGCTTCCGGCGCTGACGAGGGGCGGGCCGGCCACGGGGCCGGGCGGCGGCGCCCGGCCCCGTACGCGTCAGAGCCTCGACAACTCGTCCACCAGGTCGTCCAGGCCCAGCGAGCCCAGCGACAGCGCGGCCATGTGCCACGCCTTGGCGTCGAAGGAGTCGCCGTGCGCCGCGCGGGCGTTGGCGCGGCCCAGCAGCCAGGCGCGCTCGCCCAGCTTGTAGCCGATGGCCTGGCCGGGCATCGACAGATAGCGGGTCAGCTCGCTCTCCACGAACTCCGCCGGCCGGCCGCTGTGCTGCCCGAAGAACTCCTGCGCCAGCTCCGGCGTCCACCGCTCGCCCGGATGGAACGGCGAGTCGTCCGGGATGGCCAGCTCCAGGTGCATGCCGATGTCGACGATGACCCGTGCCGCCCGCATCATCTGCGCGTCCAGGTACCCCAGCCGCCGCTCCGCGTCGGTGAGGAAACCCAGCTCCTCCATGAGCCGCTCCGCGTACAGCGCCCAGCCCTCGCAGTTGGCACTGACCATGCCGACCGTCGCCTGGTAGCGCGAGAGGCTCTCCGCCACATGCGTCCACTGGGCCAGCTGGAGGTGATGGCCGGGCACGCCCTCGTGGTACCAGGTCGACACCAGGTCGTAGACCGGGAAGCGGGTCTCGCCCATCGTCGGCAGCCAGGTCCGCCCCGGCCGTGAGAAGTCCTCCGAAGGACCGGTGTAGTACGGGGCTGCGGCCCCGCCGGGCGGCGCGATCCGCGACTCGACCCGGCGCACCCGCTCCGCCAGCTCGAAGTGGGTCCCGTCCAGCGCCTCGATGGCCTCGTCCATGACGCCCTGGAGCCAGTCGCGGACCTCGTCCACGCCCTCGATGTGCGCGCCGTGCTCGTCCAGGTGCTTCAGCGCCTCCCACGGCGTGGCCGCGCCCGGCAGCACCTTCTCCGCCTCGGCGCGCATCTCACCGAGCAGCCGGTGGTACTCCGACCAGCCGTAGGCGTACGCCTCGTCCAGGTCCAGGTCGGTGCCGTTGAAGTAGCGGGACCAGCGCTGGTACCGCTCCCTGCCCACCGTGTCCGGCTGTCCCTCGACGGCCGGCGCGTAGACGTCGCGCATCCAGTCCCGCAGCGCCGCCACCGCGGCGCTCGCCCCGGCGGCGGCCTCGTCCAGCTCGGCGCGGAGCGCCTCGGGGCCGTCCGCCGCGAAGGTGTCGAACCAGCCCGGCTCCCCCTCGCCGCCCGCCCACTCGGTGAGCTGCCCGACGAACGTCGCCGTCGGCCGGGGGCCGCCGTACAGCTCGCGCTCCAGGCCCAGCTCCAGTGACTGCCGGTAGCCCTCCAGCGCCGCGGGTACGGCGCGCAGCCGCTCCACGACGGCCGCCCACTCCTCCTCGGTGCCGGTCGGGGTCACCGTGAAGACCTCGCGCACCGCGTGCGCGGGGGAGTGGATGTTGCTGACCGCGCGCAGGTCCTCGTCGGCCTCGTGGACCGCCAGCTCGGCGGTCAGCCGCTCCCGCAGCAGCCGCGCGCAGCGCCGCTCCTCCTCGCTCTGCCCGCCGGGGCGCCGCTCCGCCTCGTCCAGCGCGGCCAGAGTCGCGGTCGCCAGGGCGGCCACGGCCTGCCGTCCGGCCGGGGAGAAGTCGGGCAGCTTCCCGGAGCTCTCGGCCAATCCGAGATACGTACCGGTGATCGGGTCGAGGGCGATGAGGTCGTCGACGTAGGCGTCGGCGACCTGACGGGGCAACGGGTTCTTCAACTCTGACATGGGCCCATCCTCGTACGGCCCGCCCCCCGGCGTCACCATCTTCCGTCCGGCGCCCCCTCGGCCTCCCCCGGAGGCAGCATCGGCCCGCACTCCCACTGCTGGAAGATCAGCCGGGTCTCGACCCGCGCCACCTCCCGCCGGGAGGTGAACTCGTCCAGCACCAGCCGCTGGAGATCGGTCATGTCCGCCACGGCGACATGGACCAGGTAGTCGTCCGGGCCGGTCAGATGGAAGACCGCCCGCGACTCCGGCAGTGCCCGGATGCGGTCCACGAACGGTCCCACCAGCTCGCGCCGGTGCGGCCGTACCTGCACCGACAGCAGCGCCTGGAGCCCGCGCCCCAGCTTCGCCGGGTCCAGCTCCAGCCGGTGCCCGAGGATCACGCCGGACCGGCGCAGCCGCGCCACCCGGTCCAGGCAGGTGGACGCGGCCACCCCGGTCGCCTCGGCCAGCTCGCGGTAGGTCGCCCGGGCGTCGTTCTGCAACAGCCGCAGAATCCGCAGGTCCACCGTGTCCAGTACGACAGAACCAGTCATCCGCCGAACGTAGCACGGGACTTGGCCGTCACCGCCGGACGGCCCGGGACCCTCGGCCCATGACCACCGACGCCGCGCACACCCCCGCCACCCCGCCGCCCGCCCCCCGGGCCCTGGCCACGGAAGCGGTCCACGCCGGCCGCGACGACCTCGCCGGGCTCGGCCTGCACGCGCCGCCGCTCGACCTCTCCACCACCTACCCCTCGTACGACAGCCGTGCCGAGGCCGCCCGGCTCGACGCGTTCGCCGCCACCGGCGCCGAACTCGACGGCCCGCCCGTCTACGCGCGCCTCGGCAATCCCACGGTCGCCCGCTTCGAGACCGCCCTCGCGAAGCTGGAGGGCACCGAGTCCGCCGTCGCCTTCGCCAGCGGTATGGCCGCCCTCACCGCCGTCCTGCTGGCCCGCGCCTCGCTCGGCCTGCGCCACGTCGTCGCGGTCCGCCCGCTGTACGGGTGCAGTGACCACCTGCTCAACACCGGGCTGCTCGGCACCGAGGTCACCTGGGTCGACCCGGCGGGCATCGCCGACGCCATCCGCCCCGACACCGGCCTGGTCCTCGTCGAGACCCCCGCCAACCCCACCCTCGCCGAGCTCGACCTGCGCGCCGTCGCCCACGCCTGCGGCACCGTGCCGCTGCTCGCCGACAACACCTTCGCCACCCCCGTCCTCCAGCGGCCCGCCGAATCCGGTGCCCGCATCGTGCTGCACAGCGCCACCAAGTACCTCGGCGGCCACGGCGACGTGCTCGGCGGCGTCGTCGCCTGCGACGAGGAGTTCGCCCGCACGCTGCGCCAGGTCCGCTTCACGACCGGCGGCGTGCTGCACCCGCTCGCCGGCTACCTGCTGCTGCGCGGCCTGTCCACGCTGCCCGTCCGGATGCGCGCCGCCTCCGCCACCGCCGCCACTCTGGTCGAGCGGCTCCGCGCCGACGCCCGGGTCACCCGCGTCCACTACCCGGCCGTCGGCGGCGCCATGGTCGCCTTCGAGACCGCGGGCGACCCGCACCAGGTGATCGCCGGGGTGCGGCTGATCACCCCGGCCGTCAGCCTCGGCAGCGTCGACACCCTCATCCAGCACCCCGCCTCCATCAGCCACCGGGTGGTCGACGCCCACGACCGGCACGCCCACGGCGTCAGCGACCGGTTGCTGCGTCTCTCCGTCGGCCTGGAGGACGCCGACGACCTCTGGAACGACCTCGACTCCGCCCTCGGCACGGGAACCGAGGACGGCGCCGGAGCGGGTACGCGGGTCAGCGCGCCGGGCGCGCCTTCCCGGACCGAGGGTCGTACGCCGGCCGTGAGCACACCGGAGTGACGTCCAGGCGGGCGGTGATCACCAGGGTGCCCTCCTCGATCTGGTAGTCGAGGGGGAGCCCCAGGCCGCGCATGGCGGCGACCATCGCGGTGTTCGACGCCTGCGTCACCGCGTAGACACTCCCACCGCCCGCCTCCGCGGCCATCGCGACCAGCCGGCCGAGGAGTTCGCCGCCGATGCCCCGGTGCTGCCAGGCGTCCTCCACCAGCAGCGCGACCTCCGTCTCCTCGCCGTCCCACAGCAGGTGCCCGAGGGCGACCACGCGGCCCCCGGCGTCGCGCGCCGCCAGGGTCCGGCCGAACCGCGGGCTCAGCAGGTGGTCCAGGTAGCGGTCGGCGTCGCGGACCGGCCCGTGGTAGCGCCTGGCCAGGGTCTCGGGCGAGCAGCGCTCGTGCAGGGCGCGGGCCTCGGGCAGGTCGGCGGCGTCGGCGCGCTGCACCGTCACGGCCTCCCCCCGGTCCAGCGCGAGCACGTGCCGGCTCCGCGGCAGCCGGGCCCCCAGCCTGCCGTCCAGCTCCACCAGCGCGCGTGCCCGCGCGAACTCGGTCGGTGTGAACGGCAGACGGGGCCGTTCGACGGTGAGCACGCCGTCCCCCGGGGCCCGCAGCCGCAGCACCGCCCCGTCGAGCACGCCCTCCACCGGCACGGCCTGCCCGTCCGCCGCCACCCGCGCCGCGGGCACCGAGCGGATCGTGCAGCGGCCCAGCAACTGGCGCAGGGCCAGCGGCAGCTCGGCCGGGTCCAGCGCGACGCGGGTGGCGAGGCCCAGGACCCGCGTCGGGGCGTCGACCAGGTCGTGGGCGTCGGCCCGCTCGATCCAGGTGGCGGCGCCGCCCGCCCCGGCGACCGTACGGGTGAGCGTCGCGGCCGCCAGCCCCTCCGGGGCCCGCAGCAGGAACTCGTCGACCGTGCCCTGCGCCAGCGGATGCGCCTGGAGGCTCAGGATGTCGACCTTCCGCCGGGCCAGCGCTCCGCACAGCCGCGCCAGCGAGCCCGGCTCGTCGCGCACGGTGGTCCGCATCCGCCACAGCGCCGTCGTGCCCGGTGCCCCCTCGGCGGCGGGACCCTCGGCGGTGCCCGTACCGGGCCCGGTGCCCGCCGGGGGCGGGGCGTGCGGATGCCGCCGCGCCCACCACCGGCGCACCGCCGCCGTCCCCAGCAGTGCGACGGCCGCGGCGGGCAGCGTCACCGGCCCCCACGGCCCGTCGGCCACGGACCCGGCGACGGCGGCCGCCACCGCCACGGCCGTGAGCAGGGCGGCCGTCCCGACCAGGTCGCGCCGCCGGGGGCGGGTGCCCGGGGCGGGGGCGCGGCGCCGGGACCGGCGGGAGCGGACCCGCGTGGCACTCCTCGCCGGGGTCGCCGCGTCCGGCCCGGGGCCGGACGCGGGCGCGGTGTCAGTCGTCTCCCTCGTCATGCCTCCACTGTGGAGGAGCGGTGTTGCCTGTCCACGAACGTGCTGTGACCGGCTGGTTAAGTGCCCTCAGGTCCCTTTCGCCGGGACCGCGACGGCGGTCCCGGCTCCCTCACTGGCCGACCAGCCCCGGCTGGAGCGTCCTGCGGAACAGCGTGCGGCCGCCCTCCGCCCGCAGCCGAACCGTCAGCTCCCCGCTCGCGCCGTCGATGTCGACGGCGCCGAAGTACTGCGGCGACTCGGCGGGGGAGACGTTGGCCCGGCCCGGGGCCTGGACGAAGACCTGGTCGGGGCCGAAGGTCGCGTCGAGCGCGGTCGCCGGGAAGCCGCCGGCCGCCAGCGGCCCCGTCACGAACTCCCAGAACGGCGCGAAGTCCTGGAAGGCCGCCCGCTCGGGCCGGTAGTGCTGCGCGGAGGTGTGGTGCACGTCGGCGGTGAGCCAGAGCGTGCCGGTGATCCGCCGGTGCTTGATGTGCCGCAGCAGCTCCGCGATCTGCAGTTCCCGGCCCAGCGGCGCCCCCGGGTCGCCCTGCGCCACGGCCTCCACGTGCTGGTCGGCGTCGAGGACGACCAGGCCCAGCGGCATGTCGGAGGCGATCACCTTCCACACCGCGCGCGAGCGGGACAGCTCGCGCTTGAGCCAGGCGAGCTGCTCGGCACCGAGGATGCCCACCGTGTCGTCGGTCTCCCGGCCCGGCGAGTTGGGCCGCCGGTGGCTGCGCATGTCGAGCACGAACACGTCGAGCAGCGGACCGTGCCGCAGCACCCGGTACACCCGGCCGGCCCGGTCGGCGGCGCGCGCGGGCAGCGTGGACACGGGGAAGTACTCGCCGAACGCCCTGAGCGCCCGGGCGGCCAGCACGTCGGCCCGCTTCTCGGTGTAGCGGTCGTCGTCCAGGAGCTGGCCCGGGTACCAGTTGTTGTGCACCTCGTGGTCGTCCCACTGCACGATCCACGGCACGCGGGCGTTGAACCGCCGCATCGGCGCGTCCAGCAGGTTGTAGCGGAAGTTGCCCCGGAACTCCGCCAGGGTCTCGGCGACCTTCGCCTTCTCCTCGGTGGTGGTGTTCCGCCAGATCCGGCCGTCCGGGAGGGTCACCTCCGGCTCGACGGGGCTGTCGGCGTAGATGGTGTCGCCGCTGCACAGGAAGAAGTCCGGGTCCAGCGCGCCCATCTCGTCGAACACCCGGTAGCCGCCCCGGTCCGGGTTGATGCCCCAGCCCTGGCCCGCGATGTCCCCGGACCAGGTGAACCGCACGTCTCGGCGGCGCGGTGAGGTGGTGCGGAAGGTCCCGGTGACCGGCTCGCCGCCGCGCCTCGGGTCGTCGGGGTCGGCGAGCAGGACGCGGTAGTGGATCTGCTGCCCGGAGGGCAGGCCGTGCAGCCGGGTGGTGCCGGTGAAGTCGGTCCCCGGGCCGAGCAACGGACCCCGGAAGCGCCGGGGGCCGCGGAACGACTCGGTGGCCGAGGCCTCGACCACCATCCGGGCGGGCCGGTCCGACCGCACCCAGACCAGGCCGCCGTCCGCGCCCACGTCACCGGCCTGCACGCCCCAGCGCGCGGCAGGACGCCCCGAGCGGGCGAAGGCGGGCGCCACCCCGGCGGCGGGCAGGGCCAGGGCGGCGGTGGCCGCCAGCGAGCCGGTGAGCAGCCGACGCCGGGCGACGCCGGGAGCGTCCGTGCCGGGGGCGCCGGGGGAATCGGGAGAGCGGTGGTCGGGTGCGGGCGTCATGGGGCCTCCTGCTCAGCGGTGCCGGGGCTGGTGTCCGGGCGCCACTCCGGTGCGGAGCGGGGTGGGTCGAGCGGCGCCGGTGCGAACCCTCAGTGAACATCCGCCGTTCGGCCGGGTCTGCCCCGCGCGCCGGAGGGGCCGGATCCGGTCCCTCACCGCCGAGGGGCCCGGGGCACGCGCGCCCCGGGCCCTTTGACGCGCGGCCTCAGCGGGTGGCGTCCAGGATGACCCGGGCGACCAGCGCCGGGTCGTCGTTCATCGGGACGTGTCCGCAGCCGGGCAGGCGGATCAGCCGGGCCCCGGGGATGACGCGCTTGGCCCGTACGCCCTGGCGGCGCAGGAGCAGCCGGTCCCGGCTGCCCCAGGCCACGGTCACCGGGACGTCCGGCACGTCATGGACGAAGAGCGCGTCCCGTCCGGCGGCCAGGGTCGGTTCGAAACCGGTGCAGTCGCGCAGCGCGAGCGTCTCGGCGACCACCGCCGCGGCCGGGCGCCGCGTCGGGCGGGCGTAGATGGTGCTGGTCAGGGCGGCGCGCCCGACGGCCGTGCGGGCGGCCCGCTGCACCACCGGCAGCGGCATGGCCAGCGCCGCCTGCCGCATCGCGCGCAGCGTGCCGAAGGCGAACCGGCGCTCGCCCTCGGTCCAGAATCCGGCCGGGGAGAGCGCCGTGACCGTACGCGCGAGCCCCTGGCGGCCGAGTTCCAGCGCGAGCAGCCCGCCCAGCGAGTTGCCGACCACGTGCGGGCGGTGGAGCCCCAGCGTCTCGCAGAGCCTGCCGAGGGCCTGGGCGACGGTCGGCAGGTCGTACGGGACGCCGTCCGGCAGGGCGGGAGAGGCACCGAACCCCGGCAGGTCGACGGCGATCACGTCACGCTCGGCCGCGAGGATGCCGGTGACCGGTTCCCATGCCTGGAGGTGGTGCCCTATGCCGTGCAGCAGCACCACCGGCTCACCGGAGCCGTGGCGTTGGTGGACGGCGCTCACCTCGCGGCTGCCGGCGGGGGTGTCGATGCGGAAGGAGACGGTCGCGGTCATGCAGCTCCTCGGCGTGAACGCGCGGGGTGCGCGCGGGACATGGCTGTGCTGCTGGACAGCTTGTCAGTAGGCGCTACCGATCGGTAGCCCCTGACCGTCCTCCCGCACGCGAAAGGACGGCGCCCGAGCGGTGCGTGCGCCGTGCGTCCCTCTGTGTGCCGCACGCGAACGATGCGTGAACGCTGTACGGCACTGTGCCGGGGCGCCCCGGGCCCGGCGCAGGATTGGTCTTGACCAAGTCCCCGGCGCCCCCTATCGTCGCTAGGGTTAGTGAAGGAACCTTTAATAAACAAGGGCACGGAAAACACCGCCGGGACAAGGCGATTGCGGAGGATCAGGGTGGGGACCACGCAGCTGGAATCGGTGCCGGAGCCGAAGTACTGGCACCTCAGGACCGTGCTCAGTGAGGCACTCGACTCCGAGTTCGCCGTCGGCCAGGTGCTGCCGAACGAACGCGACCTCGCCGCACGCTTCGGCGTCGCACGGGCCACGCTCCGCCAGGCACTGGAGCAGCTCGAGCTCGAAGGCCGCCTCCAGCGCCGCCGGGGGGTCGGCACCACCGTCGCCCCGCCGCGCGTCGGCGTGGCCGTCGGCTCCGCCCAGCTCGGCTGGCCGGGTGCCCCCGGTGACGCCTGGCAGGCCGAGGAGTGCGAGCGCGCCCTGGCGCCCGCCGCCGTCGCCGGGATGCTCGGCGTGGCCAAGGACGAGCCGGTCCACGTCGTCCGCCGGACCCGGGTGACCGGGGGCCAGCCGGTGGCCGCCGACCTGGTCCACATCCCCGCCTCCTCGGTGCCGGACCTCACCGCCATAGACGCCCCCTCCGGTCCGGCCCGGGCCCGCGCGGTCCTGCGCGAACTGTGCCGGACGGAGTTCGAGGGCCAGGACCGCTCCGTCGAACTGGGTTCCGCCCGGGCCGACGACGCGCGTGCCCTGGACCGGCTGCCCGGAGCGCCCGTACTCGTGGTCACCACGCGGTACTTCGGCGCCGGCGGCACCGCCGCCGTCTCGCTCGCCACCTACCGGGCCGACACCTGCCGCCTCACCTTCGGCGCGGACGGCGTGGAGATCCACCACACACCGGAGCGGCAGGCGTCCTGACCCGCCACAGCCCGCTCCCCGCCACGGCCGCCCGGCTCCGTCCCGGCGGCCGTGCGCGTTTCCCGGGCGGGGCGGTCAGCGCCGGGCGGTGACCGTGGTCTCCACCGCGAACAACTGCTCCTCGACGTGGTCCAGGGCCAGCCGCAGCGCGCCGGTGGCCACCGCCGCCTCGCCGAGCACGGAGAGCGCCACCCGGGGTGTCCGCAGGCAGTACCGCGCCAACTCCTCGCGCAGCGGCTCCAGTACGCCGTCGAGCCCGGCCGCCCAGCCGCCGATCACCACCACCTCAGGGTCGAGCGCCAGCACCAGGGCGGCCACGTCGTGCACCAGCCGTCGCACGAACCGGTCGAGGGCCGCCTGCGCCTGCGCGTCGCCGTCGCGGGCGTCGGCGAAGACGGCGGCCACCGCCTGCTCGTCCAGTGGGTGCAGCGGCTCGCCGTTGGTCGACAGCAGGATCTCCGGGGTCTCCTCCTGCCCCAGCAGGTGCAGGGCACCGATCTCCCCGGCCGCCCCGCCGAACCCCCGGTGCAGCCGGCCGCCGATCAGCGAGCCCGCGCCGGGGCTCAGCCCGGCCATCACGTAGACGACGTCGTCCGAGCCGACCGCCGCGCCCTTCCAGTGCTCGGCCACGGCAGCCGTGTTGGCGTCGTTCTCGACCAGCACCGGGCAGCGGAACGACCGGCGCAGCCGCTCCCCGAGCTCCAGCCCCGTCCACTCGGGCAGCGCCGTGCCCAGCCGCACCGTCCCGTCGGCCTCGACGATGCCCGGGCTGCCCACCCCGACGGCCCGTACCGCCTGCCGGGACACTCCCGCCCGGCGCAGCAGGTCCGCGACGGTGGCGCGCAGCCGCTCCAGGCGCTCGTCGGCCGGTGCCGAGGCGAGGACGGGCTTCTGGGCGGTGCCCAGAAGCCGGCCGTCGAGGTCGGAGAGGACGGCCGAGACGCGGTGCGAACCGATCTCCAGCCCCAGCAGGTAGCCGGCCTCCGCGCGGAAACGGAACCTCCGGGCGGGCCTGCCCTGACGCCGGGCGGCGCCCTCCTCGGCGGCCACCTCCACGACCAGACCCGCCTCGATCTGGCCCTCCACGACCCCCTCGACGGTCGGCCGGGACAGCCCGGTGACCCGGGTGATCTCGGTGAGTGTGGCGCATTCCGTCCCGCGCAGAGCGTGCAGCACCACGGCCGAGTTGATGCGGCGCAGCAGTGAGGGGTCGCCGCCGGTCATGCGTCCCAACGTGGGTCCTCCCTGCTCGTGCGCGTGTTGGCCGGATCGTACTGTGCCCGGCTCCCGGCGGCGAGGTCCGGTGCACGGTGTCCGCGCGGCGCCACCCGCCCCGGCCGACCGGAAGCGGAGCCTGACACTGTGCCACCTTCCCGCCCGGGCCCCGCCCTCGGGCCCCGGCCGCCGCGGGAGCCGGTGGCGCGACTGTCGGCGGTGACCGGTTTACTGGACCGTATGAGTACCGCTCGGCACCTGGCCACCCTGGAGCAGCTGTGCGTGCGGCCCTTCCTGGACGAGGGTCCCGTCCGCAGCGCCTCGGACGGGACCGCGGGACCCGGCTTCCACCTGGCCCTGCTGGCGGCCTCGCAAGCTCCGGCAGGTGAACGGGACACGGCCGCCGAGGAGTTCGGCGCACTGCGGGAATCCCTCGCCGTGGTGCTGGAGCAGCGCTGGGGGCCCGCCGGGCACGTCAGTCTCTGGAGCGCCCTCGTCCGGGCCGAGGAGGCACGGATCGCCGGCACCGGGCAGGTGGTGGAGGAGCCCTGGCGGACGCTGAGCGCCTCCGTGCCGGACGTCCTGCTGTGGCGCCGCGCGGACCGCTGGATAGCCCTCGGCACCGCCGAGCGGGAGACCGAGCAGCCCGTACGGCTGTTGGCGCTCGCCACCGCCGTCGACCCGCCCTGACGGCCCATGCCACCGCACCCGCGCCGGCCGGGCGGGACCGGCACGAGCGGAGACCGCGGGCGGCGCCGCGTCCCGCCCGGCCTCACCTGCGGCGGCCCGGCCGCCGCAGGTGAGGCCGGTCAGCCTGCTCTGCGTCGCCCTCGGCCTCGCCTGGGCCCCTTCACCAAGATCCTCGGCCTGGGCGGCGGCGCCCTCGCGGCGGCCACGGCGCCGTCGCTCTGGCCCGGTGGGAGCGGCACGTCCGGGTGCGCAGCCTGGTGGGCCTGACGACCGGCGCCGTCGCCTTCCTGGTGCCCGCGGTCGCCCTGTTCGCCCTGACGGCCTCGGTCCGAGCCCGGGTGGCGGGGTTCAGCGGGGCGCGGCCTCGTCCACGGCCGCCCGCAGCCGCCCGTACTCCTCGGCCATCGCCTCCACCGACCAGTGCGCGTTGAGACCGCTCGGGTTCGGCAGCACCCACACCCGGGCGCCTCCGACGGTCCGCTCCTGCGGGCCCACCACCGCCCGGCGCTCCGCGAACGCCGCCCGGTACGCCGTGATCCCGACGACCGCCAGCCAGCTCGGGGCCAGCCGCGCCACCTTGGCGGTCAGCAGGGCGCCGCCCTCGCGGAACTCCTCGGCGGTCAGCTCGTCGGCCCGCGCGCTGGGTCGTGCCACCACGTTGGTGATGCCGAGCCCCAGCTGAGGCAGGAGGTGCTGCTCGGCCGGGGCGAAGCGGCGCGGGGTGAAGCCCGAGCGGTGCAGCACCGGCCAGAAGCGGTTGCCGGGGCGGGCGAAGTGGTGGCCCGTCTCGGCGGTCAGCAGGCCGGGGTTGATGCCGCAGAACAGCACCCGCAGGCCGGGGCCGGCCACGTCCGGGACGCGGACGCGGGCCAGCTCCTCGGGGGTGGGACGGGCGCCCGCCGGTGCGCGGCTGCCGGCCGGACCGGCGGGCGCGCGGGTCACAGGATCGCGCCGGGCGTGTAACCGGCCGCCTCCGGGTGACGCCGGACGACCTTCTCGACCGCGGTGACCACCGCGGTCACCTGGTCGGCGGCGGCTCCGGTGAAGGAGAGCTTGTCCGCCATCAGCGCCGCGAGCTGCTCGCGGGTGAGTGGCAGGCGCGGGTCGTCGGCGAGCTTGTCCAACAGCTCGTTGCGCTCGGCGCCCTGCTCCCGCATGGCCAGCGCCGAGGCCACCGCGTTCTCCTTGATGGCCTCGTGGGCGATCTCCCGGCCGACGCCCGCGCGGACGGCGCCCATGAGGACCTTGGTGGTGGCGAGGAACGGCAGGTAGCGGTCGAGTTCGCGGGCGACCACGGCCGGGAACGCGCCGAACTCGTCCAGCACCGTCAGGAAGGTCTCCAGCAGGCCGTCCAGGGCGAAGAAGGCGTCGGGCAGGGCGACCCGGCGGACCACCGAGCAGGAGACGTCGCCCTCGTTCCACTGGTCGCCGGCCAGCTCGCCGGTCATCGAGGCGTAGCCCCGCAGGATGACCATGAGGCCGTTGACGCGCTCGCAGGAGCGGGTGTTCATCTTGTGCGGCATCGCCGAGGAACCGACCTGGCCCGGCTTGAAGCCCTCGGTGACCAGCTCGTGGCCGGCCATCAGCCGGACGGTTTTCGCCAGCGAGGAGGGGGCCGCGGCGAGCTGCACCAGGGCGGTGACGACCTCGTAGTCCAGCGAGCGCGGGTAGACCTGGCCGACCGAGGTGAACGCCTGGCCGAAGCCGAGGTGACCGGCGATCCGGCCCTCCAGCTCGGCGAGCTTGGCCGCGTCCCCGCCGAGCAGGTCCAGCATGTCCTGGGCGGTGCCGACCGGGCCCTTGACGCCGCGCAGCGGATACCGCTCCAGCAGCTCCTCGACCCGGCCGTACGCGACCAGCAGCTCGTCGGCGGCGGTGGCGAAGCGCTTGCCGAGGGTGGTGGCCTGGGCGGCGACGTTGTGCGAACGGCCGGCCATGACCAGCTCGCCGTACTCGCCCGCCAGCTTGCCGAGCCGCGCCAGCACGGCGACGGTGCGGTCGCGGACCAGTTCGAGGGAGAGGCGGATCTGGAGCTGCTCGACGTTCTCGGTGAGGTCGCGCGAGGTCATGCCCTTGTGGACCTGCTCGTGGCCGGCGAGGGCGTTGAACTCCTCGATGCGGGCCTTCACGTCGTGCCGGGTGATCCTCTCGCGCTCGGCGATCGAGGCGAGATCCACCTGGTCGAGGACCCGCTCGTAGTCCTCGATCGCCCCCTCGGGCACCTCCACACCCAGGTCCCGCTGGGCGCGGAGCACCGCGAGCCAGAGCTGCCGCTCCAGCCTCACCTTCTGCTCGGGGGACCACAGGGAGGCCAGTTCGGTGGAGGCGTAGCGGCCGGCCAGGACGTTCGGGATGCGGGGCTTTGCAGTCACACCGGTCATCCTACTGGCGCAAAGTGTGAGGCCCGCGCGTGCCCGGGGTCGTAGGAACGTACGAGCGGATCGGTGCCCCGCCCGCCTGGCCCGGCGGGGTGGGGCACCGTTCCGTGACTACGTCCGGCGGGGGTCGGCCGGGTCGAGGCGGCGCCAGTTCCGCACCGGGCCCAGGGCCTGGCCCTCGGCGGGGGTGGCCCAGAAGGCGGTGGCCGTGGCCGGGTCCATGTGGGCGCCGTGGCGGCCGTCGCCGGAGGAGCGGCCGGTGAGGCGGCGGCCGATCCAGGGGGCCAGGTGGCGGCGGGTGAACATCACGTCGGCGCCCCGGCGGCGCAGCCAGCCCGGGGGAGTGGCGGCGGGCAAGGCGGCGGCCCAGTCGCTCGCCGGCTCCAGTCCGAGGCCCTGCCAGACCGCCTCGGCCACCCGGCGGTGACCCTCCGCGGTCAGGTGCAGCCGGTCCACGTCCCACAGGCGGGGGTCGCTCAGCGACGGCGCGCCGTACAGGTCGACCAGGCAGGCCCCGTGTTTCTCCGCCAGGCCGTCCAGATGGGCGAAGAGCGCCTCCATGCGCGGGCGGAACCGCTCCAGTACGGGGCCGTTGCGGGCCGGGCTGCGCATCAGCACCAGGGTGCCGCAGGTCGGGGCGAGCCGTTCGACGGCCTCGGTCAGCAGTCCGCAGACCCGGCCCATGTCGCAGGAGGGCCGCAGGGTGTCGTTGAGCCCGCCGACCAGCGTCACCACGTCGGCGCCGAGCGCGGCCGCGGCGCCCACCTGGTCCTCGACGATCTGGCCGATGAGCTTCCCGCGTACGGCGAGGTTGGCGTAGCGGAAGCCGGGGGCGCGTTCGGCGAGACGGGCGGCCAGGAGGTCCGCCCAGCCCCGGTAGGAGCCGTCCGGCAGCCGGTCGGACATGCCCTCGGTGAAGGAGTCGCCGATCGCGACCAGGCTGGTGTAAGTGGCATTCGTCTGCATGGCGCCAGCGATCGTACTGTGCGGCTCCGGGCGGCGCGCCACCGGCATACCCGTCGGTATGCGCGGGGTGCGGGAACGCCGGTGCCGGGGGCCCGAGCAGGCCCTGGGCACCGGCGGCCGGGTCAGGCCGGGGCGCGGCCGAACAGCTCCTGGAGGACGTCCTCCATGGTGACGAGTCCGGCCAGCCGCCCGTCCGCGCCGAGGACCGCGGCGAGGTGGGTGCGGCTGCCGCGCATCGCGGTCAGCACGTCGTCCATCGGGGTGGCCTCGCGCACCCGCGGGATGGGGCGCATGTCCTGCACCCGGAACGGCAGGTCGCGCGGCGTGGCGTCCAGCGCGTCCTTGACGTGCAGGTAGCCGACGATGCGGCGGCCGTCGTCCACCACCGGGAACCGCGAGAACCCCGACTCGGCCGAGAGCCGCTCCAGCCGCTCGGGGGTGATCCCGATGTGCGCGTAGACGATCCGCTCCAGCGGCAGCACCACGTCCTTGACCGGGCGGCGGCCCAGCTCCAGCGCGTCGTGCAGCCGTTCGGTGGCCCGGTCGTCGAGCAGCCCCGCGTCCCCGGAGTCCTTCACCATGCGGGCCAGGTCGTCGTCGGAGAAGGACGCGGAGACCTCGTCCTTGGTCTCCACCCGCAGCAGCCTCAGCAGCAGGTTGGCGAAGGCGTTGACGGCGAAGATCACCGGACGCAGCGCCCGGGAGAGCGCCACCAGCGGCGGACCGAGCAGCAGCGCGGAGCGCACCGGCTCCGCCAGCGAGACGTTCTTCGGGATCATCTCGCCGAGCAGCATGTGCAGGTAGGTCGCGGCTGTCAGCGCGATGGCGAACGACAGGGTGTGGCCCAGCGCGACCGGCACGCCGACCACCTCGAAGAGCGGTTCCAGCAGGTGGGCGATGGCGGGCTCCGCCACCACTCCCAGCACCAGGGTGCACAGGGTGATGCCCAGCTGGGCCGCGGCCAGGAGCTGGGAGACGTGCTCCAGGCCCCACAGCACGCTGCGGGCCCGCTTGTTCCCCGCCTCGGCGTGCGGCTCGATCTGGCTGCGGCGGACCGAGATCAGCGCGAACTCGGCACCGACGAAGAAGGCGTTCACGACGAGGGTCGCGAGGCCGATCAGCAACTGTACGGCGATCATCGCTCGTCCTCCTCGTCGGACGGGGCGTCGGCGGGGACGTGCAGCAGCACCCGCGCGGCGCGGCGCCCGGAGGCGTCCACCACGTCCAGGTTCCAGCCCTCGACGGTGAGGTGGTCGCCGACGGCCGGGATGCGCCCCAGCTCGGCGGCGACCAGCCCGGCCAGCGTCTCGTACGGCCCTTCGGGGACCTTCATGCCGATCCGGGCCAGGTGGTCGGTGCGGGCGGCGCCGTCGGCCGAGTAGAGCGTGCGGCCCTCCTCGTCCTCACCGGCGGGGGCCAGCCCCGGGGTCTCGTGCGGGTCGTGCTCGTCGCGGACCTCGCCGACGACCTCCTCGACGATGTCCTCCAGCGTGGCGACGCCGGCGGTCCCGCCGTACTCGTCGATGACCACGGCCATCGTGCGGCGGCCCGAGAGCCGGTCCAGCAGCCGGTCGACGGTGAGCGACTCGGGGACGAGCAGCGGTTCGCGCATCAGCTCCGTCACCGGACGCCGGGCGCGCAGCTCGGCGGGGACGGCCAGCACGTCCTTGATGTGCGCCACGCCGACCACGGTGTCCAGGCTCCCCCGGTAGACGGGGAAGCGGGACAGGCCGGTAGCGCGGGTGGCGTTGGCGACGTCCTCGCAGGTGGCCTGGGCGTCCAGCGCCATCACCTGGACGCGTGGCGTCATGACGTTCTCCGCGCTCAGGTCGGCGAGGTTCAGGGTCCGTACGAACAGCTCGGCGGTGTCCGCCTCCAGCGACCCGGCCTTCGCCGAGTGGCGGGCCAGGGCCACCAGCTCCTGCGGGCCGCGCGCCGAGGCCAGCTCCTCGGCCGGCTCGATGCCCATCCGGCGGACCGCGCGGTTGGCCGTGTTGTTCAGGTGGGTGATGAACGGCCGGAAGAGCGTGCTGAAGATCCGCTGCGGCGTGGCGACCCTCTTGGCCACCGCCAGCGGCTCGGAGATCGCCCAGTTCTTGGGGACCAGCTCGCCCACGACCATCAGCACCACGGTCGACAGGGCGGTGCCGACGACCAGGGCGATCGAGGAGGCGGTCCCCGGAGAGACACCCATGTCGCGCAGCGGCTCCGCGAGCAGCGCCGCGACGGACGGCTCGGCGAGCATGCCGACGACCAGGTTGGTCACGGTGATGCCGAGCTGGGCCCCGGAGAGCTGGAAGGTGAGGTGCCGTACGGCCTTGAGGGCGCCCGCCGCGCCGCGCTCGCCGCGGTCCGCGGCCTCTTCCAGGGTGCTGCGCTCGACGGTCGTCAAGGAGAACTCGGCGGCGACGAAGGCGCCGCAGGCGAGAGCCAGCGCGATGGCGAGCAGCAGGAGAAGGACTTCGGTCATCGGGTCACCACCGTCCCATGATCGGACAGGGCGGCGGTGCGCGCGCGACGGGGAATGCGGAGGTACGTGGTGCGAAGGTACGTGGTACTGGGAGGCTCGCCCATGGGCGGACGCTCACACACCTTTCTTGAGGAATGTCCCATGATGCCCCGCGGCGGCGCTCGGAACGGCTTGACCGGGGGGGATCGAACAGCGTCCCCCATAGTAAAGCCCCAGCAAAAGCGGGAGAAAGGCCGCGGACGGGGGCGGGCCGGGGCTCCGTCACCCGGCCGCGGGCGTCCCCCGGCGGGCCGTCGGGACGCAGGCGGCGACGCCCACGGCCAGGAGGGCGCTGAGGCTGCCCACGAGCAGGAAGCCGCCCGGAGCCGGGGCGGCCCGGGGTGTCACCAGGGTGAGCAGCAGCGCGGCGCCGCCGTGGGCGGTGGCGGTCGCGAGGACGGTGGCCAGCGTCGCGTGGGCGATCGGCAGCCCGCCGGGGCGCGGACGGCGGCCGGTCCTGACGGCGAGGACGGCGAGCAGTGCCGCCACCGCCGCGTACGCCGGGAGGACGCGCGGGCCGCTCCCCAGCAGGACCAGCGCCGCCGCCAGCCACAGGCCCGCGCGCAGGGCGCCGGCCACGGTGCGTCCGAGCGCTTGGCGGGCGGCCCGGGCGCCGGGCGGTGCCGCCTGGCCGAGCAACGGGATCAGGGCCGCCAGCAGGGCCGCGCAGAGGAGGAAGGGGGACCGGACGACGGCGTCCGAGGCGGTGCCGAGGAGGAAGGAGACCAGTTCCGGGGCCCGCCCGCCGAGGAGCGTGGCCATGAGCGCCTGGGTGGACATCAGTTCCATCAGCCACACCAGGACGCACCCGAACAGGGCGCCCGCCGCCACCGACAGGACACACCACCCCGCCCGGGCGCGCGGGCCGCGCAGCACGGGCCGCCACCACGGCAGCACGGCCGCCGTCCAGCGGACCGCCGCGTACCCGCCCAGGGCGAGCAGCGCCGTCCACGGCAGGAGACCGGCGCCGACCTGACCGACACTGGCCAGCGCGAAGGTCACTCCCGGGTTGACCACGCCGCCGCCCAGCGCGAGTCCGCAGGCGAGCCCCCACACGGGCGCCCCGAGCAGCCCCGGGCGGCCGCCGGGGAACCCCTCCTGGAGGCGCAGGGTGAAGAAGGCGACCACCGCCGCGAGCAGCAGGCCGAGGGTGCCCACCGCGAGCACCGCCCGGGCGGTCTCCGCGCCCGGTCCCAGGGCCGAGTTGAGGACGAAGGTGGTGGCGAGGTCGGTGTACAGGGCGCCCAGGACGCAGCCGGCCGCGAGCAGTTCCCAGAAGCCGCTGCGGAACAGGGGCTCCGGATCGTCGAGCATGTCGCGCCGCTGCCGCGCCGTCGGGTGTACGCGCAGCAGCCGGCCCGGCAGCCGGCGGCGGTCCTCCTCGACCTCGAAGAGGGCGCGCAGGGCGGACGGCGATCCGGCCCACTGCCGGGCGCGGGCGTCCGCGTAGAACTCGCGGCTGCGCAGCACCGCCCGGCGGGTGAGCGGCATCGCGACGACGAGGCAGAGCCCCTTCAGGGAGTTGGAGAGGCCCGCCGCGAGGGAGCCGGTGCCGCCCAGGCCGTGGAGCAGCTCCCAGAGCACCCCCGAGGCCACGGTCAGCACGAGGACGGGCAGGCTGACGCGCGCACTGATGATGGTCAGGAAGCTGAGGTCGATGTCGCGGTTGCGGACATGGGCCAGTTCGTGCAGGACCACGGCCTCGAAGGTCTCGGGCCGCCTGTTCCGCAGCGCGAGCAGCCCGCCGCTGAGGACGACGCAGCGGCGGCCCCGGCGGCCGAACGCGAGCGCGGACACCCGCACGTCGAGCGGCTGGGCGTACCAGTGGACCGGTTCGCAGCCGGTCCGCTCCCGCAGCGCCTCCAACGCCCGCGTGACGGCGGCCGACTCCTCGCCCAGGAGCGCGTAGCGCCGCCGGCGGACCCGCCAGGCCGGCAGGAGCCAGTAGACGGCCAGGACGACGAGCCAGAAGACGAGGAGCCCGGTCAGGGGTACCCACAGGTCGACCTGGCGGGGGTCGGTGCCGCAGAGTTCCACCGCCGACGGCCCGTCGGGCGACGGCAGGCCGGTGCTGTCCCGGTTCTGCTCCTCCCAGCAGGCCGCGTAGCGGGCGTAGCGCTGTTTGACGTCGCCGGGCACCGGGCCGAACCGGGAGCCCACGAAGTGCATGATCACCGTGCTGGTGGTGACCACCAGCAGGGCGAACCGCATGCTCGTGCCGGACGGCACGGCGAACGGGTCCCGCAACCGTCCGGCGGTGGCGTCGGCGGTACTGGTCACGCCCTCACTCCCCGGACTCACCGCCGGTGCCCGGCCCGTCCGGAGCGGCCTGCGCCATCGCCAGCTCCGCCACGACCCCGTCGGCGACGTTCTCCGCCACCTCCTCGGGGATGCGCAACCGGCGGGCCCGCCCGACCGCCGAGCCGTGGACGAGGCGCAGCTGCTCCGGGGTGAGCGCGGCCGGAGAGGTCTCCGGGGCGGCGCCCCCGGGAAGCTCCGGCCGGCGCAGCACCGCGCGGCGGAACCAGCCACGGAAGCGGCTGATTCCGCCCTGCGCCTTTTCGTGGGCGAGTTGGGTCAGCGCGTCGGTGACCACCACCAGGACCAGCGTGGTGACGGCCACGCCGACCTCCCCCGCCCCGAAACCCAGGGCCTCGTCCCGCCGCCCGGCTCCCCTGCCCCCGCGCGGAGCCGCGTGGAAGGCGGCGGCGACCAGCGGGAAGTGCTCCAGCTCCGCGCGCCCGTCGACCCGCAGCCCGTCGTTGAGCTCCGGCCTCGCCAGCACGGCACGTGCCAGCCGGTCCACGGCCTCCCTGTCCCGCGCCTGACGCATCGAGCCCTCCCCGAAGTAGCCGCACCGGTACGACGCCGGGAGCGTCGGGCCCCGTTCGCCTGGACTGAGTTACCTCCGGACCGCCCCCGGCCGTCGGCCTCTTCACCAAACCCTTACCGCGCGGGCCGCTCCGGCCGCCGAACACAGAGGGCCAGGCTCCCCACCCCACGAACTCGGTGGCCGATGCCCCGGCCCCCGTGATCCACTCCGGTGATGGAACTGATCACCCGTCCAGCGGCCGAACGCGACATCGACGCCGTCCTCGCCTTCTGGGGCGAGGCCGCCGAGGGGAAGAGCATCACCGACGACCCCGCCGGCGTGGCCCGGCTCATCGCGCGGGACCCGAAGGCGCTGATCCTCGCGGAGCGGGACGGGGAACTCGTCGGCACGGTCATCGCGGGTTTCGACGGCTGGCGGTGTTCCGCGTACCGGCTGGCCGTCCACCCCGACCACCGGCGGCAGGGGATCGCGGGCCTGCTGCTGGAGGCGGCCGAGCGGCGTTTCCGGGAGCTGGGCGGGCGGCGGGTCGACGCCATGGTGCTGGAGGTCAACGAGCGGGCGCAGAGGGCTTGGGAGGCGTCCGGGTACCACCGCGAGGACCACTGGCGGCGCTGGGTGAAGACGCTCTGACCCCGAGCCGGGCGCCGGCGGCGCGCGGGCCGCGGTCCTGTGCCGGCCGCGGGCCCGGCTGTTACGGTGGGCGGGACTTTTCCGGAGGAGCCGCGCCCCACAGGCGGCGGCCCTCGCACCTCAGGGAGACCAGACATGGCGGGTGACGACGACATCTCCGGGTGATACCCGGAGCTGACGGCCACCGGCGGGCGCCCAGCGCCGTACCGCCGCGGTGGCCATGCCGTCGTTCCCTCTTCTCCGTTCTCCGCGGGCAGCGCCTTCGCGTACCCGCGTCACATCCCTGAGGTCCGCCGCATGTCCGACGCCTTCATCACCGTTTCCCACCTCTCGTTCGCCTGGCCGGACGACACCCCCGTCCTCGACGGCCTGTCCTTCACCGTCGGCACGGGCCGTACCGGTCTCGTCGCCCCGAACGGCGCCGGCAAGAGCACCCTGCTCAGACTGATCGCCGGAGAGCTGAGCCCCCGTTCCGGCAGCGTCCAGGTGAGCGGCACGCTCGGGTACCTCCCGCAGAACCTCCCCTTCGCCGAGGAGCTGACCGTCGCCGAGGTGCTCGGCGTCGCCCCCGTGATCGCCGCCCTCGACGCCGTCGAGTCGGGCGACGTGAGCGAGGAGCACTTCACCACCATCGGCGACGACTGGGACATCGAGGAGCGCACCAGCGCCCAGCTCGACCGGCTCGGGCTCGGCCACCTTTCCCTGGACCGGAGCCTCGCCACCCTCAGCGGCGGCCAGATCGTCTCCCTCGGCCTCGCCGCCCAGCTCCTGCGCCGCCCCGACGTGCTGCTCCTGGACGAACCCACCAACAACCTCGACCTCGACGCCCGCCGCCACCTGTACGGCGTGCTGGAGGAGTGGAACGGCTGCCTGCTGCTGGTCAGCCACGACCGCGCGCTCCTGGACCGGACGGACCGGATCGCCGAACTGGACGGCGGCCGGGTGCGCTTCCTCGGCGGCAACTTCACCGTGTACGAGGAGGCCGTGCGCGGGGAGCAGGAGGTCGCCGAGAAGAACGTCCGCAGCGCCGAGCAGGAGCTCAAGCGGGAGAAGCGCGAACTCCAGCAGGCCCGGGAGCGCGCCGAGCGGCGCCAGAGCAACGCCGCCCGCAACCTCAAGAGCGCCGGACTGCCGAAGATCTTCGCCGGGAACATGAAGCGCGGCGCGCAGGAGTCCGCCGGACGCGCCGGGCAGACCCACGCCGCCCGGCTCGGCGAGGCGAAGGCCAGGCTCGACGAGGCGGGGCGCGCCGTCCGCGACGAGCAGCGGATCGTCCTGGAGCTGCCGGACACCCAAGTGCCCGCAGGACGGACCGTCTTCCAGGGCGAGCGGCTGCGCGTCGGCCACGGGGGCCGGCAGCTCTTCGACGGCGACGGCCTCGACCTGACGATCCGCGGACCCGAGCGCATCGCGCTGACCGGCCCCAACGGCGCCGGGAAATCGACCCTGCTGCGCCTGCTCGACGGCACCCTGGAACCGGAGAGCGGCGAGGCGCGCCACGCCCGGGGCCGCGTCGCCCACCTCACGCAGCGGCTCGACCTGCTGGACCCCGACCGCACCGTCGCCGAGAACTTCGCCGCGTACGCCCCCGGCATCACCGAGGCCGAGCGGATGAACCTGCTGGCCCGTTTCCTCTTCCGCGGCGACCGCGCCCACCTCCCGGTCGGCGTGCTCTCCGGCGGCGAGCGGCTGCGCGCCACCCTCGCCTGCGTCCTGCACACCGACCCCGCCCCGCAGCTCCTGCTGCTGGACGAGCCGACCAACAACCTGGACCTCGTCAGCACCGGCCAGCTGGAGACCGCCCTCACCGCCTACCGGGGCGCGTTCGTGGTGGTCAGCCACGACGAACGGTTCCTCGCCGAGATCGGCGTGGACCGGTGGCTGTACCTGGCCGACGGCCGCCTCACGGAGACGGGCGCCCCCGAGGTGTGAGCCGCCGCCTGCGGACCGGCCGCCACCGCGCCACCGGACCCGGCGGACGGCCGCTGGTGGCCGTGCGCGACCTGCGGGTGCCCGGACGGCTCTCCCTTCCCCGGCTCGACGTGGCCGCCGGTGACCGGCTCCTGGTCTCGGGCGGCGACGGCACCGGCAGGTCCACGCTCCTTGCCGTCCTCGCGGGGCGCCTCGACCACGGTGGCGAGCTGCGGCACCGCCCCGGCCTGCGGGTAGGGCTGCTGGCCCAGGACACCCGGTTCCGGCGCCCGGAGCGCACCGCGCGGACCGTCTACGCCGAAGCTCTCGGCGCCGAACGGGCCGAAGCCGTACCGTTGTCGCAGCTCGGCCTGCTGGCCGCAGCCGACCTCGACAGGCCGGTCGCGGAGCTGTCCGTCGGCCAGCGGCGACGGCTCGCCCTGGCCCTGCTGGTCGCCCGTCCCCCGGAACTGCTCCTGCTGGACGAGCCGGCCAACCACCTCTCGCCGAGCCTGAGCGACGAACTGGAAGCCGCCCTCGGCCCGGGCCCGGGGGTCATGGCCGGCCACAACCGTTGGCTGCGCGCGTGGTGGCGGGGGGCGCGAACTCGGGCTGGGGAACCCCGACTGACCTGGAGGGAACGAGGAGATGCAACGCATCGAAGCGCCGTACGGCGCGTGGGAACCGGCCTCCGTCACGGAGGTGGCGGCGCTCTTCTCACCCCTGTGCGAACTGTGGTGGGTCGCGGGAGGGTACGCCGTCGAGCCGGCGGTCGGGCGCGCCTTCCGCGCCCACGCCGACATCGACGTGCTGCTGCTGCGCGAGGACCAGTTGGCGGCGCAGCGCGCCCTGGCGGGCTGGGAGTGGTGGGCCGCCGACCCGCCCGGCACCCTCCGGCCGTGGGCGGCGGGCGAGATCCTGCCGCCCGGCGTCCACGACATCTGGTGCGGGCCCGGGCCCTACGCCCCGTGGCGCGTCCAGCTGATGCTGGACGAGGCCGAGGACGGCCACTGGGTCTCCCGCCGGGACCCGAGCGTCCGCAGGCCCCTCGGCACCCTGGGCGCGACCACCCCCGAGGGCGTGCCCTTCCTCGCCCCCGAGGTGCAGCTCCACCACAAGGCCAAGGCGCGCCGCCCCAAGGACGAGGAGGACTTCACGGCGGCGCTCCCCGTTCTCACGGTCGGGCAGCGCCGCTGGCTGGCCGAGACGATCGAGCAGACGTACGGGCCGCATCCGTGGGCGGAGCGGCTGCGCGGTTGACCCGTGGACGGCGGCCCGCGGGCCCGTTCAGCCCGCCGCCCAGCTCTCCCGGAACCTCGCCGCGTCCCATCGCCCGCCCAGCTCGGGCGCCAGCCATTTCGGCGCCGCCGCCCTGAACGCCTCCGGGCTGAGGCTCCCGGCCCCCCACGGCACCGCCCCCAGCAGCGGGGCGCCCGCCGCCTCGGCCAGGTCCTCGGTGTTGCAGCGTTCGGCGAGCCCCGGCTGCTCGGGCCAGCCGCCGATGAGG
The DNA here is from genome assembly GCF_011170125.1 of Streptomyces diastaticus subsp. diastaticus. Taxonomy (NCBI): domain Bacteria; kingdom Bacillati; phylum Actinomycetota; class Actinomycetes; order Kitasatosporales; family Streptomycetaceae; genus Streptomyces; species Streptomyces diastaticus. Next base: position 1,413,374 of record NZ_BLLN01000003.1, read on the forward strand.
GTGCCGGTCAGTTCCAGGCCCCGGGCGCGGGCGGCCTCGGCGGTCAGGGCCGTCGCGTTGAGCGCGCCGAGCGCCGCCGGGACCACGACGAGGAGCCGCGCGTCGAGCAGCCGGGCCGCCTCCGCGAGGGTGTTGCCCCGGTCGTCGAAGCGGACCAGCAGCCCGCCCGCACCCTCGACCAGCACCAGGTCGTGCTCGGTGGCCAGTTTGGCGGCCGCCTCGGCGACGTCCTCGGGGCCCACCGGCGGCGCCCCCGCCCGGCGGGCGGCCGTCGCCGGCGCCAACGGGTCCGGGAAGCGGGCCAGTTCGGCGGCGGTGACGGGACCGGCGAGGCGGGCCACCTCGTCGGCGTCGCCGCGCTCGCCGGGCAGCAGGCCCGTCTGGGCCGGTTTGAGGACGGCCACGCTCCGCCCGGCCGCCAGGGCGGCCGCGGCGAGCGCCGCCGTCACCACCGTCTTGCCGATCTCCGTGCCGGTCCCCGTGACCACCAGTACCGTCATCGCTCCGCTCCCCGGCGGCGTCGCGCGCCGCCTCCGCCTGGCCCCGTCCCCATCACGTACTCCGCACGCCGTCGGCGTGGCTCACCCGGCCCCCGCCGCAGCGCACACCGCCCGGCCGATCCGGGCCACGTCGGCGTCCCCGGTCACGTACGGCGGCATCGTGTACACCAGGTCGCGAAACGGCCGCAGCCACACTCCCTCGCGCACCGCCGCGCGGCTCGCCGCCGCGACGTCCACCGGATGGTCGAGCTGGACGACGCCGATCGCGCCCAGCACCCGTACGTCCGCCACGCCCGGCAGGCCGGCCGCCGGGGCCAGCGAGGCGCGCAGTCCGGCCGAGATCCGGGCGACCTCCCCCTGCCAGTCCTGGCCGGTGAGCAGGTCGAGGGAGGCGTTGGCCGCGGCGCAGGCCAGCGGGTTGCCCATGAAGGTCGGGCCGTGCGCGAGCACCGGCACCTCGCCCCGGGCGATGCCCGCCGCGACCCGGCCGGTGCAGAGCGTCGCCGCCAGCGTGAGATAGCCCCCGGTCAGCGCCTTGCCCACGCACATCACGTCGGGCGAGACCCCGGCGTGCCCGGCCGCGAAGAACGCGCCGGTGCGGCCGAAGCCGGTGGCGATCTCGTCGAAGACCAGCAGCACGCCGTGGGCGTCGCACGCCTCCCGCAGCACCCGCAGCAGTGCGGGCGAGTGGAAGCGCATCCCCCCCGCCCCCTGCACCACCGGCTCCACGACCACCGCCGCCAGCTCGTGGGCGTGCCGCTCCACCGTCTCCCACAGGTGCGCCGTGTACGCCTCCGAGGGCGGAGTGCCGAAGCCGTCCGGGGGCGCGTCGGCGAACACCTGGCGGGGAAGCACCCCGGACCACAGGTCGTGCATGCCTCCCTCGGGGTCACAGACCGACATCGGCTGCCAGGTGTCCCCGTGGTAGCCGCCACGCCAGGTCATCAGCCGGTGCTTCTCCGGCCGCCCCAGCGAACGCCAGTACTGGAGGCACATCTTGGCCGCCACCTCGACCGACACCGACCCGGAGTCGGCGAGGAAGACGTGTTCCAGGCCCTCCGGCGCCAGCTCCACCAGCCGCGTGGCCAGCCGCACGGCCGGCTCGTGGGTGAGCCCGCCGAACATCACATGGCTCATCCGCCCCAACTGGTCGCGGACCGCCTCGTCGAGCACCGGGTGGCGGTAGCCGTGCACCGCCGCCCACCAGGAGGACATGCCGTCGACCAGCTCCGCCACCCCCTCGACGGGCTCGGCCAGCCGCAGCCGCACGCCGGACGCCGACTCCACGACCAGCGGGTCGGTGGTCCCCGGCATCGGGCCGTACGGGTGCCAGACGTGCCGCCGGTCCAGTTCGAGCAGCCCCGCCGGGTCCGCCGGGAAGGCCCCGGCGGACGGCAGGAGCGCCTGCGCGGGCTCAGGCATTGGGGGCGACATCCGTTCCCGCGCCCCGGCGCCGCACCGTCACCAGATCGGTCCGGGCCTCGCCCGTCTCCCGCGCGGCCGGCACCCCGCGCTCCTCGGCCGCACCGCCGCACGGGCCGCAGCCGTCGGCACCGGCGCCGCCGCAGGCGTGCGTCGCCGTACCGGCGTCCTCCGCGGGGCCGTGGCCGCCGCAGCCGCCGCCCAGCACGTCGGCGCGGTGCGCGGGCAGCGTCGTGGTGCCCGCGCCCTCCACCTCGAACCCGGCGTCGGCGATCATCTCCAGGTCCGCCTGTCCCGCCTGGCCCTCACTGGTCAGGTAGTCGCCCAGGAAGATGGAGTTGACCAGGTGCAGGGCGAGCGGCTGGAGGGTGCGCAGGTGCACCTCGCGGCCGCCGGCCAGCCGCACCTCCACGTCCGGGCAGACGAACCGCACCATCGCGAGGATGCGCAGCGCCCGCTGCGGGGTGAGGTTCCACTCGCGGGCCAGCGGCGTCCCCTCGAAGGGGATCAGGAAGTTCACCGGCACCGAGTCCGGGTCCAGCTCGCGCAGTGAGAAGACCACGTCGACCAGGTCCTCGTCGCGCTCGCCCATCCCCGCGATCAGCCCCGAGCAGGCCGACAGCCCCGCGCCCTGCGCCCGCTGGACGGTCTCCACCCGGTCCTCGTAGGTGTGGGTGGTGGTGATCTCCCCGTAGGTCGCCTCGGAGGTGTTCAGGTTGTGGTTGTACGCGTCGGCGCCCGCGGCGCGCAGCCGCTCCGCCTGACCCTCCGACAGCAGCCCGAGACAGGCGCAGACCTCCACGTCCTCATGGGCCGACTTGATCGCCTCGATGGTCTTCGAGACCCGGTCGACGTCCCGGTCGGTCGGGCCGCGGCCGCTCGCCACCAGGCAGACCCTTTTGGCGCCGCCCGCCAGGCCCGCGGCGGCCGCCTGGGAGGCCTCGTCGGCGCCCAGCCAGGTGTACTTGAGGATGCCCGCCTGCGAACCGAGCCGCTGCGAGCAGTAGGAGCAGTCCTCGGGGCAGAGCCCGGACTTGAGGTTGACCAGGTAGTTCAGCTTCACCCGGCGGCCGAACCACTGGCGCCGTACCCGCCCCGCCGCGGCCACCACGTCGAGCAGGTCGTCGTCGGAGGTGGCCAGCACCGCCAGCGCCTCGTCCCGGGTCGGCAGCTCGCGCCGAAGCCCCTTGTCCACCAGCGTCTTCAGGAGATCCATGCGGCTGATCCTGACGCACCGGACCGGCCCGGGCCAAGGAGACTTCCTACAACGCACCCTGAAAGTGCTGTGGGTATTACCACACCCTGCCCCTGCTTCCGACCGGCTAGCCTCTGTGCACTGCTCACAAACGGCGGCCCGGCCGCCCTGCCCCGGCGACGCTGAGGACGACTCATGCCCCACCCCACCCCCGGCCTCGTCGGCCCGTTCGCCTGGACCACCGAGGCGGCCGCCCGCCGCGCCGAGGCCGGGCTGACGCGGGCCCTGCGCCCGAGGCCCGCCGCCTGGGGCACGCTGGACCTCGCGGGCAACGACTACCTGGGCCTCGCCCGCCACCCGGAGGTCACCGGAGCGGCCGCCGAGGCCGCCGGCCGCTGGGGCGCCGGCGCCACCGGCTCCCGGCTGGTCAGCGGCAGCACCGCGCTCCACGCCGAACTGGAGCGGGAACTCGCCGACTTCTGCGGTGCCGAGGCCGCCCTCGTCCTCTCCTCGGGCTACGCGGCCAACCTCGCGGCCGTCACCGCGCTCGCCCCCGTCGGGACCCTGCTGGTCTCCGACACCTCCAACCACGCCTCGCTCATCGACGGCTGCCGACTGGCCCGGGGCACCACCGAGGTGGTCGCCCACGCCGACCCCGACGCGGTCCGCAAGGCACTCGCCGCCCACCGGGGCCCGGCCCTCGGCGTCTTCGACGCCGTCTTCTCCGTCGACGGCGACGCCGCCCCGCTCCCGGCGCTCGCCGCCGCCTGCCGGGAACACGGCGCGGGCATCCTCGTCGACGACGCCCACGGCCTCGGGGTCCTCGGTGAGGGCGGCCGGGGCAGCGCGCACGCCGCCGAGCTGGCCGGGGCGCCCGACACCGTCGTCACCGTGACCCTCTCCAAGTCGCTGGGCAGCCAGGGCGGCGCCGTCCTCGGCCCGGCCGCCGTCATCGACCACCTCGTCAACACCGCCCGCACCCTCATCTTCGACACCGGCCTCGCCCCCGCCGCCGCAGGCGCCGCGCTGGCCGCCCTGCGCCTGCTGCGTGCCGAACCGGACCGCGCCGCCCGGGTCCGCCGCACCGCCCGCGCCCTGTACGAGGGGATCGCCGGCGCCGGCCTCCAGGCCGCCCGGCCGGACGCGGCGGTCGTCTCGGTGCGCGCCCCGTCGGCCCAGGAGGCGGCCGACTGGGCCGCCCGCTGCCGGGAACAGGGCGTGGCGGTGGGCTGCTTCCGGCCGCCGTCCGTACCCGACGGCATCTCGCGGTTGCGGCTGACGGCCCGCGCCGACCTCACCTCCGCCGACCTGGACCGGGCCCTGACCGTCCTCACGCGGACGGCCCCGCCGTCCGCCCGCCGAGCGGGAGGGGGCGGGGCCGCCGGAGCGCCGGGTGTCAGGCCGTCGGTCCAGGGTCCTGGGCGGTGACGAAGCCCCGCCAGGCGGCAGGGGAGAAGAGCAGCGCGGGGCCGGGGGCGTTCTTGGAGTCCCGTACCGCGAGCAGACCGGCATGGGGACCGGAGGTGAGCTCGGCGGTCTCCACGCAGTTGTTCATCCCGGTGCTGCGGCTGCTGCGCCGCCACCGGACGCCTTGCAGTGAGCTGCTGACCGGGACGTACCGAGGCTGTGCGGTCACGGCGCCTCCTTACGGGCCGTCGTCGTGCTTCTCGGCGAGGAGAAGCAGCGAGTCCTCTGCTGAAAGCGCCCGCGCCTGAAGGGAGGCGAAGGCGTCGGCGTATGCCGAGAGGTCTTCTTTCCGTTCCAGATAGAGGCTACTCGTGAGGTGGTCAAGAACGACCAAATCCAGGTCGTTCATGTTCGGAAAGGAGAAGATGACGAAAGGGCCCGTGAGGCCGATGTGTTCACCCGAGGTGAACGGCAGCACCTGGATCACGACGTGGGGGAGGGCCGCCGCCTCCCGTAAGGCGGCCAACTGGCCACGCATCACCTCCGGACCGCCGATCCCGCGGTGCAGCACCGACTCGTCGATCACCGCGCGCAGCTCCAGCGGCGGATCGGCCCGCAACACCTCCTGCCGGGCCAGTCGCACCTCCACCAGCGCGTCCACCTGCGCCGGGGGAACACCGGCCAGCGAGGCCCGGGTCACCGCCCGCGCGTACCGCGGGGTCTGGAGCAGCCCCGGCACCACCGAGGTCTCCAGCGTCCGCATCCATGCCGCCTGCGACTCCAGGCTGATGAAGTCCCGGTACTCCGGCGGCAGCACGCCCCGGTAGCGGTGCCACCAGTGCCGGTGCTCACCGTCCTGTTCGGTGCCGGCCAGGGCCACCAGCAGCTCGCGCAGTCTCGGATCGCGTACGTCGTAGGCGTCGAGCAGGCGGCGCACGTCCCCGGGCTTCACCCCGCTGCGGGCCGTCTCGATGCGGCTCACCTTGGACTGGTGCCAGCCGAGCAGGCCGGCCGCCTCGCCGCTGGTGAGCCCCGCGCGGCCGCGAAGGGCCTTCAGCTCGGCTCCGAGCTTGCGCCGGCGTACGGCGGGACCGTTACGCATGCACGTCTCCTTCCGGTGGCCGGTTCGGTGCGGGCGAAGCCGCCCATGGCACACCCGGAGGACGGGCCCAATACGGTCGCCCGTCGCAGAGTTCACCGCATCGGGCGACAGATATATGCATATCTTGGGGGATCGGCCTACGTGACGGACGACACAGTGGCAGTCTGACAAGAAGGCAACCGGTCCCGCCACACCCCGAGTTCATCCGTCCACGGGTCCGCGACCGGCTCCGAGGAAAGGGCGACGCAGCCATGGCAGACCACCACGAAGCAACCGTCACTCTGCCGAGCGATCCGGCCTCGGTCTCCGCCGCCCGCACCCATGTCCTGACCGTCCTCACCGAGTGGGGACTCCCGGTGGACTCCGAGGTGGCGGACGCCGTCCGCCTGATCATCTCGGAACTGGTCACCAACGCCGTCCAGCACACCCAGGGCCGTTCGCCCACCTTCACCGTCGGCATGGCGCTCGACCAGGACGAGCGGCTGCGGCTCGGTGTCACCGACAGCCACCCGCGCTTGCCCAGACGGCTTCCGGCTGCGGTCCGGGAGGACAACGGCCGGGGCCTGGCCATCGTCCGCTGGCTCACCGCCGAGCAGGGCGGCCGGCTCACGGTCGTCCCGACCCCGGAGGGCGGCAAGACCGTCCGGGTCGACCTGCCCTGGCCCACCGCCGTCGGCTGACCCGTACGCGCACGCCGTGCGTACGGGCCGGCCGACGGCGGCAACGGTCAGTTCACGCGGCCGTACCGCACGTTGCCGGTCCAGATCTTCTCCAGCCGCACCACCGCTCCGCTCTTGGGGGAGTGCCAGATCCTCCCGCCTCCGGCGTAGATGCCGACGTGGTAGACGTTGCCGCCGGAGTGGAAGAAGACGAGGTCGCCCTTGCGCCGGTTGGCGGGGGAGATGCGTTTGGTCCGGTTGTGCTGCTGCGCCGCCGTCCGTGGCAGCGTCTTCCCGGCCTTCTTGTACGAGTAGAGCGTCAGCCCCGAACAGTCGAAGCGGCGTGGGCCCGTCGCCCCGTACTGGTAGGGCGAGCCCTTCTTGGACGAGGCGATCCTGAGCGCCTTGGCGGCGTGGGTGGCCGCCGCCGCCTCGGGCGCGGCGCCGGGGGCCACCAGGGAGGTGCTCATCGCGGCGAGGGAGAGGGCCGAGACCGCGCCGGCCCGGGAGAGCAAGGAGGGGACTCGATTCCGCTCAGTCATGCGTAACCCTTCGTCAGCCGCCTGTGAAGGATGACCTGTCGGGTTCGGACCTGCGAAGTCGCCCGGCCGCCGCGGCGGCTTCACCCCAAGGGCCGTGGGAGACCGTCACCGGTCTGCCGGGCCCGTCGTGCCTGGGTCCTCCACTCCCGCCGATCCACTCGGTGTCGACCTGTCGTCCGGACGGCGGCAGGACTCGGCGTCCGCCCGGACCGCCCCGCCGCTGCGGCGGGGGCTTGTCGTCCTGACGGATCTTCACGTACGGCGGCGCTGTTTCGCGGTAGGGGCGGGCGGTTTGTGCGTTCGGTCGCCCCTGCCCTGTTCGAGTGGGCATGGTGGGCGGCCCGGGCGTGTCCCGGGGATGGCGGAGGGCCGGACCAGCGGCGGAGCGGCCGACGCGCGGACGGGGGCGGACGGCGGGCGCAACCCGGAGGGGCCCGGAGGAGGGGCCCGGAATACACCGTCCGGGGGTAGTCCGTACGGGCCGTTCCGGGCGTGGCGCGCCGGGCGCGTGGCGCGTGGTGCGCTCCGCCGCGAGGCGTACGGCGCTCGGCGGGGCCGGGGGAGCGTGACCGCCCCGCTCTCCGGCGCCCCCGTCGGGTCGAGGAGCGTGCCCGCCGCGCGGCGGCAGCGGTCCGCGCCCTCCGGCTCCGCCCCTGCTCTGAGCCGGCCCCCGGTGACGGGTGCGCGCCGGTACGGGGATCTGGCTCGCCCGTGGCAGGGGCCGGCCCGGCCCGCCGTCGCCGACGTCGTCCCGGCCGGCTGACGCAGGCGTCCGCCCGCCCTCCGGAGCAACGCGTCGGTGAGCGGGCGGGCGCCGGATGGGCCCGGAGCGGCTGAGGCGCGCAGCTCGGCCTCCGCGGCCGGCCGCTCGCCGCCTGCGAAGCCCGCCGGCCGGGGGCAAACGTGCCGGGGCCGGTGGCTGGCGGGCCGCCGGTCAGAACCAGTGCAGGCAGTGCGGGGGGCGTTCGGGGCGGAAGAAGGCGTCGGCGAGGGCGGCCGCGTCAGGGTGGTGGGCCCGTACGTGCCCGGCGCGGACGAGCGTGCTCGGGGCGGTGCCGCCGAGGTAGAGGGAGCCGAGGTCGCTGACGTCCAGGGACAGATCGGGTTCCCGGTCCGTCGGGACGCAGTCGGCCTCGCCGTCCCGGACGGTCAGCAGGTGGCGGCCGTGCTCGCCGAGGAACGGGTCCTCGACGTCCAGGACCAGTTCGCCGTCCACCGGCCAGTCCCGGGCCGTCAGCGCGCGCGGCACGTCCAGGAGCCGCACCCAGAGCCAGTCGGTGTCGCCGCCGGCCTCTCCGGCGCGGAGGTCGGCGAACTGACGGCGCAGCGGGTGACCGGGCGGGAGGTGTTTGAAGACGACGGTGGAGACCAGGTCGTGGCCGAGGACGAACCGGGCCAGGGCGGTGAAGACCGCGTCGTCGGTGGTGATGGTCTCGTCCACCGTCAGGGTTCCGGACTCGACCGCGTAGCTGGCGTACCCGTCGGGGACACCGCCGGTGTCCCGGTGGACGGCGATGTAGCGCGGTGCAGCGGAGACCGGGGCCTGGCCCGCGCGCAGGCGCCACCAGCGGTGCGGCCGGGAGAGCGCACCGGGCTGGGCGCGGCGGTACCGGTCGTAGACCTCCTCCAGGATCTCGCCGCACTCGGACCGGCGCAGCACCTCGACCGTGCCGGCCGGTGCGGGGAGCGCGGGGCGGGCCCGGGGAACCGCGAACGCGGCCTTGTGGCGGGCGACGGTGAGCCTGGTGGTGTACGTCGCGGGGCCGTAGCCGTACCTGCCGTAGATCGGGGCCTCGGAGGCCAGCAGCACGGAGAGGAACTCGCCCTGCTCCCGCAGGCCGGCGAGCTGGTGCCGCATCATCGCCCGCAGCACGCCCTGGCGCCGGTGGGTGGGCAGGACACCGACGGCGGTCACCCCGGCGGCCGGGACGAGGGCCCCACCGGGCAGGGTGAGTTCGAAGGCGTGGGTCGCGGCGGTGCCGACGGGCCGTCCGTCCGCGGCACGGGCGAGCAGGCAGCGGTCCGCGTCGAGCGCCGACCACCAGAGCCCGCCGCCGTCGACCGGGGCCTCCGGGAAGAGCCCGAAGGCGGCGTGGACGGTGTCGACGAAGACGTCGAGATCCTCGTCGGTCGCGGAACGGATCTCCATGGCGGGGTTGCCTCCTCGGGTGCCGGACACCACATCGCGCGGTGGCGGCCACAGTGCGCGGCCGGCCCGCGGGCAGGCGGAACTGTTCCACGGCCGGGCCGACGCTACCCCGCTCGGTTCGGGTGCCGGACCCCGGCCCGCCTCTTCTCCTTGCGCCGCTCGTCCTCCTCGGCCTTGGCCTCGGCCGCGTAGCGGTCCACGTACTCCTGGCCGGAGAGGGCGAGGACGGCCGTCATGATCTCGTCGGTGACCGCCCGCAGCACGGCCTTCTCGTCGGCGAGCCCGGCGTGCCGCGAGAAGTCCAGCGGCTCACCGAAGCGGATGCGGACACGGCGCGGGCTCGGGAACCTCTGCCCCGGCGGCTGCGCCTCGAAGGTGCCGATCATCGCGCACGGGACCACCGGCACCCCGGCCCGCAGCGCCATCGCGGCCACCCCGACCTTCCCCTTGTAGAGCCGCCCGTCGTGCGAACGGGTGCCCTCCGGGTAGATGCCGAGCAGCTCGCCCCGGCCGAGGACGCCGAGCCCCTCGCGAATCGCGGCCTGGCCCGCCTCGCGGCCCGAGCGGTCGACCGGGATCTGACCGGCGCTGCGGAAGAACACGGCGGTCAGCCGCCCGCGCAGGCCCGGCCCCGTGAAGTACTCCGCCTTGGCCAGGAAGGTGATGCGGCGCCGCAGGATCGCCGGCATCAGGAAGTGGTCGGCGAAGGAGAGATGGTTGCCCGCGACGATCGCCGCGCCCTCCTCCGGTACGTGTCCGAGCCCCTCGACGCGGGGCCGGAACAGCAGCCGCAGCAGCGGCCCCAGCAGGACGTGTTTGAGTAGCTGGTAGAACACGGACGTTCGCTCCCGCACCGTCGGATCGGCTCTGGACGGCGGGGCGTTCGATGACCGCACCGCGTCTCGAAGAAGCGAATTCTAGGCCGGGCGGGGGCGTCGGGGGAGGGGGCGACGAGGTTCAGCGGTTGCGGACCGGCGCCGGCCGGCTGCGGCGCCGTGTACCGCGGCGGAGTCTCACCTCGACCTCGCCGTCGGTGACCCGCGCGTCGAAGACGGGCTGCGGGGCGGTGGCGGGGCCCTCGACGTTCCAGCCGTCGGAGAGGCGGAAGACGCTGCCGTGCCAGGGACAGGTGACGCAGCCCTCCTTGACCGTCCCCTCGGAGAGCGGGCCGCCCAGGTGGCTGCAGTGGTCGGCGATGACCGAGAGCGTGTCGTCGGCGTCCCGTACCACCAGGACCGCGAGGTCCTCGATCATCCGGCGCACCGGCCGCCCCAGCGGGATGGTGGTCAGCTCGCCCAGGCTGTGCCAGCCGGGCGAGACCAGGTGCGGGAAGCTCTCGGTGTGGTTGGCGCCGGACGCCTGGCGGAAGGCGAGGTGCCCGCCGATGGCGCCGCCCGCCCCGATCACGGTGAGCCCGGCCAGTGCCAGCATCCGCCCGGCCCCCTCGCGGCCGACGAGCCGCGCGCCGAGCGAACCGGCGTAGCAGAAGACCCCGGCCGAGTTCAGCACGGCGTGGACGAGGCCGACGCGCACCTGTTCCTTGTGGAGGTCCGCCCAGTCCGCCCAGCCGGTGACCGCGGCCGGTCCCGCTCCGGCCAGTCCGACGGCGATCAGCACGCGCGAGGGCACCTTGGCCCCCGGTACCAGGTCGAGGACGGCTGAGGAGAGCCAGGCGCCGACCGGGACCTGCACCATGACCGGGTGCACGGGGTGGCCGAGCCACTTGCCGTGCAGGACGTCGCGGGCGGCGCGGGAGAGCGGCAGCGACCGCACTCCGCGCCGCAGCGGTTCGGCGACGGCGTCCAGCACCGAGGCGCGCTCCAGCCGGTCCATGGTGCGCAGCACCAGGCCGGGGCGTTCGTTCTTCGGCAGGGCGCGGCGCAGCGCCGAGCGGACCTGCGCCGTCGTCGTCTCCGCGGTGATCATGGTGGGGCTCCCTCACGGTCGGCTGCGGCGCCGGCCGGCCCCCGGCGGGCGCCGGGCCGGTCCCTGGCCGTCGCGCCCCATCCTGGGACGGCGGGCGGAGGCGCGCACCCCGGGCCGGTCGCCTCCGGCCCGGCCCCGGACCGTTTCCGGAGGCGCGAACGCGGCGGGAGAGGCGGCTGAGAATTCTGGTGCCGGATGCGATGAGGATGGGGCCGAATGGGTACAAACACTCCATGAGCGCACACTCGATCCATGCGAAGTCGCGCGTCACCCCCGGAATGAGGGGCGGTGGCGGGCCCCGACCGCAGGAGACACCCCCGGCCGAGGACGGCGTCGGCGGCACCGGCCCCCGGGAGACCCACAACCCGACCAAGGGCTGGGCCGCCGGGCCACTCGCGGCCATCGTCATCGTCAGCGTGCTGGTGGCCCTGTTCTTCCTGGCCTACGCGATCATCATCCTCTGAGCCCGACCGCCACGCGCCGGTCCGCCCTCGGCCCCCCCAGGGCCGGGCGGGGGGCCGAGCCCGTCCTGACCGGATCGTTCCGCGGCGGGCCCCGATCGTGCCTGCCGCCGGGAGGCTTCGGGAGGCCACCCTGGTCCCATGAACCGCGCCCTGATCGTCATCGATGTCCAGGAATCCTTCCGAGCCCGCCCCGAGTGGAGCCGGATGGCCGATCCGGACATCGCCCGCCCGGTCGACCGCCTGGTGGCCCTCGCCCGGGACCGGGGTGACCTCGTCGTCCGCGTCCTGCACACCGAGCCCGGCACCGGCAACGCCTTCGACCCCGAGCAGGGCCACGTCCGGCCCCTCGCCGAACTGGCACCCGCTCTGCCCGGCGAACCCCTGCTCACCAAGACCGCGCACAACTGCTTCACCACCACCCCGCTCCAGCGCCTGCTGACCGAGGCCGGCGTCACCGCGCTGTGGCTCTGCGGAATCCGCGCCGAGCAGTGCGTCGAGACCACCGCCCGGCTCGGCAGCGACCTCGGCTACGCCGTCACCTTCGTCACCGACGCCACCACCACCGACGGTGTCGGCGGGCTCGGCCCCGCCCAGATCGTCCAGCGCACCGAGGCGGTGCTGCGCGACCGGTTCGCCAGGATCGCCACCGTCGCCGAGCTGGAGGCGGAAAGAGCGGCAGAGCGCACCGGCGGACCCGCCGGACTGGCAGTATCGCCCGGGTGACCCATGTCGTCCTCCTGCTGCTGCCCGGCGTCCACCTGCTCGACCTGGCCGGACCGGCGCAGGTCTTCAGCACCGCCGCCGATTTCGGCCACCCCTACCGCCTGAGATACCTCGCCGAGCGGGAGCAGGTCGTGAGCGCCCAGGGGCTGCCGCTCTCGGCCGTCACCGACTGGCCCGAGCTGGGCCCCGGCGACCTGCTGCTGGTCCCCGGCCGCCGCTCGCTCCGGCTGGGCGGCGGCCCCTGGTTCGGGCCCGGGATCCGCGAGCGGCTGCGCGCCCACCACGCCGCCGGAGGGACCGTCGCCAGTGTCTGCTCCGGTGCCGGAGCCCTGGGCGAGGCCGGACTGCTGGACGGGCGCCGCTGCACCACCCACCACGAACTCCAGGACGAACTGGCCGCCCGCCACCCGCGGGCGACCGTGGTCCGCGACGTCCTGTACACCACCGACGACCGGGTGGTCACCTCCGCGGGCATCGCCAGCGGTATCGACCTCGCCCTGCACCTGCTCGCCGAACGCCACGGCCCGGCGCTCGCCGCCCGGGTCGCCCGCAGCATGGTCGTCCACGCCCGCCGCAACGGCCACGAACCCCAGGCCAGCGTCATGCTGCGGCACCGCGCCCACCTCGACGACGCCGTCCACCGCACCCAGGACCTCATCGACGCCCGGTTCGCCGAACCGCTGCCCCTCGCCGGCCTCGCGGACGCCGCCCGGGTCAGCCCACGCACCCTGACCCGGCTCTTCGCCCGGGCCACCGGCGGGCTGACCCCGCTCCGCTACCAGCAGCAGCTACGGCTGGAGCACGCCCGGCACCTCATCGGCCAGGGCACCCCGGCCGAGACCGCCGCCCGCGCCGTCGGCTTCAGCGACGCGCGGATGCTGCGCCGCCTGCGGCACCGCGAGGCGGCGGCCACCGCCTGAGCCCCGGCGTCCGTTCGCCGGACCTCCGTCCGCTCTACGGGACCCGGGCCACCCCCACGTAGAAGCCGCTGCGTTCACTGACCGGCGCGGGCTCCTCCCGGTACCAGCCGGTCGCCGTCACCAGGCCGGGCGCCGCCAGCTCCAGCCCCGCGAAGAACCGCTCGACCTCGGCGCGGGTGCGCATCCGCAGCGGGATCGCGCCCTCCTTGTAGGCGTCCTTGGTGCTGCTCTCCAGCTCCGGGTGCTCATCGGCGGTGCCGTGCGAGAGGACCAGCCAGCTCCCCGAGGGCAACGCGTCGACCAGCGCCCGCGTGATGCCGTACGGGTCGTCGCCGTCCGGGACGAAATGGAGCAGGGCGATCAGCGACAGGGCGACCGGCCGGTCGAAGTCCAGGACCGAACGGGCGTGCATGATGATCGACCCGGGGTCGCGTACGTCGGCCTCGATGTAGTCGGTGACGCCCTCCTCGCTGCTGACCAGCAGGGCCTCGGCGTGGCGCAGCACGATCGGGTCGTTGTCCGCGTAGACCACCCGGGCCGAGGGGACGACGGCCTGCACGATCTGGTGGAGGTTGGGCTCGGTGGGGATACCGGTGCCGATGTCGAGGAACTGGTCGACCCCCTGCCCGGCCAGCCAGGCGGCCGCCCGGTGCATGAAGGCCCGGTTGCGGGCGGCGTTGCCCCGCGCCTCGGCCGGGAGCTTCTCCCCGACCCGCTGGTCGACGAGGTAGTGGTCCTTGCCGCCGAGAAGCCAGTCGTAGACCCTGGCCGGGTGCGGCCGGCTGGTGTCGATCGCGGGTTTGGGCGTTGCCGTCATGGGCTGCTCCGGTGGGGCTCGGAGGTATGGGACGCGGAACCGGCCGGACACGGGCCCGGCCCCCGGTACGCCCCTGAGGCCGCTCAACTCCCTTGCGCACCGCGCGAGGTGCCTCACGGTCGGCCAGGTGGTCCCCGGTCAGCCGGATTATGCCATCGCTCACCTGCTCGATTCGGCAGGGGCGGGCGGCGGAGGACCGGCGCACGCGGGGTTCTGCCCGGCGTCGGCCTCATCCGCCGCCTCGGCCGCCGGTCCGGCCCGGTGGGGGAGCGGCGGCCCGTCCCCGGTCTCCGGCGGGCCCGGCTCGTACTGTGCCGCCTGCGCCTCGTACATGGCGGCATAGCGGCCGCCCGCCGCGAGGAGCGTGTCGTGGGTGCCCTCCTCGGCGACCCGGCCGCCGTCCAGGACGTAGATCCGGTCGGCCCGGCGCACGGCCGCCATCCGGTGGGTCACCAGCACCACCGCGCGGTCGGGCCCCGCCAGCCCCCGGATGCGGTCGAAGGCGGCGATCTCCGCCTCCGGGTCCAGTGCCGAGGTCGGCTCGTCCACCAGCAGGAAGCGGGCGTCGCGGTACTCCGCTCGGGCCAGGCCGATGCGCTGCCACTGGCCGCCCGAGAGGTCGCTGCCGCCTCTGAAGACCCGCGACAGCAGCGTATGCAGGCCGCGCGGCAGCCCCTCGACCAGCGGGCCGGCGCCCGCCGCCCGGGCCGCCTCCAGGACGGCCCGCTCGTCGCCCGGCCGGTCCGGAGCGCCGATGCGGATGTTGGTCCCGGCCGTCATCGGCCACCGTTCGAAGTCCTGGGTGACCAGGCCGACCTGGGCGAAGAGCTGGGCGCGGTCCGCCTCGCGCAGGTCCACCCCGTCCCACAGCACCCGGCCCGAGGCCGGCAGCAGCAGGCCGGCGAGGAGCTTCATCAGCGTCGACTTGCCCGCGCCGTTCTCCCCGACCACCGCCGTCACCTCGCCCGTCCGCACCCGCAGCGACACTCCGTCGAGCACCGGCTCCGCCCGGTCCGGGTAGCCGAACCGCACCGTCTCGAAGCGCACCTCCGCCACCTTCTCCGGCAAGGGAACCCCGCCCACCGGGACGGCCCGCTCCGCCGCCCGCGCCACACACTTCTCCAGGTCCGCCACGTACAGCGACTCCTCGGTCACCGCGTTGAGGTTCACCACCAGGGCCCCGAGCGTCGCCGACCCGGTGCGGATCGCCACCACCGCCGTCCCCGCCACCGCCAGGTCCACCCGCCCGGACACCACCAGCAGCGCCAGCGCGACCCAGGT
Source organism: Streptomyces diastaticus subsp. diastaticus (assembly GCF_011170125.1). Classification (NCBI taxonomy): domain Bacteria; kingdom Bacillati; phylum Actinomycetota; class Actinomycetes; order Kitasatosporales; family Streptomycetaceae; genus Streptomyces; species Streptomyces diastaticus. The sequence goes on from NZ_BLLN01000003.1 coordinate 1,428,481, forward strand.
CACCAGCATGGCCAGCCCCGAGAGCGCGGCCGCCGCCAGCTCCGTGCCGGCCCGCTCCCGCGCCAGCCTCGCCTGCTCCGCCTCGGCGTTGGCCGCCATGGCCCGGTAGTGCCGCAGGAGGAACGCGCCCGCCCCGTGCACCCGGATCTCCGGCGCGGAGTGCCGCGAGGTCAGATGGCGGCTGATCAGCGATCCGGCCCGCCGGTGCTCCACCCAGTGCATCACCGAGGCGTACCGGCGCTGCGTCACCCGCATCGCGCCCCAGCCGCGCGGCGCCGCGATCAGCACGAGCATCGGCAGCAGTACCGGATGCAGGACGGTCAGGACGCCAGCCGCCGCCAGCAGCGACAGCAGACTGTTCACCGTGGAGACGCCCTGCCCCACCATCCGCCGGGCCGAGGAGGCGCCCATCTCGGCGACGTCGATCAGCCGCCGGAACTCGCCGTCCTCCACCGCCTCCAGTTCCACCGCCACGACCGCGCCCAGGAACCGCTCGTTGGCGGCCCGCTCCACTTTCGGCTCCAGCCGCCCCGTGGCCGCCGTCGACAGCGAGGCGAGCAGCGCCCCCGCCACCGCCACGGCCCCGCCGGCCGCCAGCGCGGGCAGCGCGCCGTACAGCCGGTCGGCCACTTCGCCGACGCCCAGCAGCGCCCCCAGCACCTGGTTGACCAGGACCAGCCCCACCGCCGCCGCGACGCCCTGCCCCACCTCGGCCGCGCCCACGGTCCACAGCGCCCGCCGGTCGGCCCGCGCCGCCAGCCGCAGCGTGCCCGCCACCATCCCCGGGAAGGCCCGCAGCGTGGAACGCAGGGTCTGCCCCTCGAAGGCGTACTCGTGGGTGGACCAGCCCAGGTCGTACCGGAGCGGGCCGCCGAACAGCTCCTGTTCCGACTCCGACACCGGGGGTTTCGCGGCCTTTCCGGGCCGTCGCCCGCCGGGCAGCCTCATCGCCGCGCCCCGTCCCCGCACCCGCTCGCCACCGCGTCTCCCCTCGCCGACGGTCCGGACGGGCACACCCTCCCCGCCCCGCCGGCCCGCTACGCACCGCGCCCCCCGTGCGACCACGGTGTGCCCCCGGACGCCCCTCCCGCATGAGGCCGGGCGCCCGGGGGGAAAGGGCCTGTCAGCCGTCGAGGGCGGCCCGCACCACGGCCTTCGCCGCCTCCTGGACCTCGGTCAGGTGCTGCTCGCCGCGGAACGACTCGGCGTAGATCTTGTACACGTCCTCGGTGCCGGACGGCCGGGCGGCGAACCAGGCGTCCGCCGTCGTGACCTTGATGCCGCCGATCGACGCGCCGTTGCCCGGCGCCTCGGTGAGCACTCCGGTGACCGGCTGCCCGGCCAGGGTGTCCGCCGTGATCTGCTCCGGCGACAGCCGCGCGAGGACCGCTTTCTCCTCGCGGGTCGCGGGCGCGTCGATCCGGGCGTACGCCGGGGCGCCGAACCGCTCGGTCAGCTCCGCGTACCGCTGCGAGGGGCTGCTTCCGGTGACCGCGAGGATCTCGGAGGCGAGCAGCGCCAGGATGATGCCGTCCTTGTCGGTGGTCCACACCGAGCCGTCCCGGCGCAGGAAGGAGGCGCCCGCCGACTCCTCACCGCCGAAACCGAGCGAGCCGTCCAGCAGCCCGTCCACGAACCACTTGAAGCCGACCGGCACCTCCACCAGCTCCCGGCCGAGGTCCGCCGCGACCCGGTCGATCATCGACGAGGAGACCAGCGTCTTGCCGATCCCGGTGGCGGCGGGCCACCGCTCGCGGTGCTCGAAGAGGTAACCGATCGCCACCGAGAGGTAGTGGTTGGGGTTCATCAGCCCGCCGTCGGGCGTGACGATGCCGTGCCGGTCGGCGTCGGCGTCGTTGCCCGTGGCGATGTCGAACCGGTCGCGCCCCTCGATCAGCGAGGCCATCGCGTACGGCGACGAGCAGTCCATGCGGATCTTGCCGTCCCAGTCCAGCGTCATGAACGACCAGGCCGGGTCGGTCCGCGGATTGACCACCGTCAGGTCGAGTCCGTACTGCTCGGCGATCCGGCCCCAGTAGCCCACCGAGGCGCCGCCCAGCGGGTCGGCGCCGATCCGCACCCCGGCCTTGCGCACCGCCGCCAGGTCCACCACCGAGGCGAGCGCGTCGGCGTACTGGCTGAGGAAGTCGTGCCGGCCCGTCGTGGGCGCGGCCAGCGCCCGCGACCACGGGATACGCCGGACCTCCTTCAGCCCGCCCGCGATGATCTCGTTGGCCCGGTCCTGGATCCACCGGGTCGCCTCGCCCGCCGCCGGGCCGCCGTTGGGCGGGTTGTACTTGAACCCGCCGTCCGTGGGCGGGTTGTGCGAGGGCGTGACCACCACACCGTCCGCCAGGTGCCCGGTGCGCCCCCGGTTGTACTCCAGGATCGCCAGTGACACCGCCGGCGTCGGCGTGTACCCGTCGGCGAGGTCGAGCAGCACCCGCACCTCGTTGGCGGCGAAGACCTCGACGGCCGTCACCCGGGCCGGCTCCGACAGGGCGTGCGTGTCCGCCCCCAGGTAGAGCGGGCCGTCGGTGCCCTGGAGCGCCCGGTACTCGCAGATGGCCTGGCTGGTGGCGGCGATGTGCGCCTCGTTGAACGCCGTCGCCAGCGAGGACCCCCGGTGTCCGGAGGTGCCGAACGCGACCCGCTGCGCCGGGTCCTCGGCGTCGGGCCGCAGCGCGTAATAAGCCGTCACCAGCCGTGGGACGTCGACCAGGTCCTCCGGCCGTGCCGCCTCTCCCGCACGCTCGTGGGCCATCCGCCTTCTCCTTCTCCTCGTCCGACCGGGCTCCGCCGCCATCTTCGCCGCTGCCCGCCGCCGCCGCGAGTACACGCCGCCGTGGCGGGGGCGTCCGGACAGCGGCCACCGGGCGGCCGAGCTCCGCCCGCCCCGCCCCCGTACGGTGGCCCCATGCACGACCCCGCCGCCCCGGACCCGAACGACCGCGACTACCCCGCCCTCATGGCGCCCGGCGCCCGGGACCTGGACGCCCTGGACGCCCGGCTCGTCGACTGCCGGGCCTGCCCGCGGCTGGTGGAGTGGCGCGAGGAGGTCGGCCGGGTGCGCCGCGCCGCCTTCCGCGACGAGACCTACTGGGCCCGGCCCGTACCCGGATTCGGGCCGGCCGACGCCCCGCTCGCCGTCATCGGGCTCGCCCCGGCCGCGCACGGCGGCAACCGCACCGGACGCCTCTTCACGGGCGACCCCACCAGCGACTTCCTCTTCGCCGCCCTGCACGCCGCGGGCCTCGCCGCGCTGCCCCACTCCCGCAGCCGCGACGACGGCCAGCGGCTCTACGGCACCCGGCTGGTCTCCCCGGTGCACTGCGTCCCGCCCGACAACCGCCCGAGCCCCGCCGAACGCGACAACTGCCGCCCCTGGATGGCCCGCGAACTCGACCTGCTCGGACCCGCCCTGCGTGCCGCCGTGGTCCTCGGCGGCTTCGGCTGGCAGGCGCTGATGCCCGTCCTCACCGCCGCCGGGTACGCCGTCCCCAGGCCCCGCCCGGTCTTCGGCCACGGCGCGCACACCCGGATCGAGGGCCCCGACGGCCCGCTCGACCTCATCGGCTGCTACCACCCGAGCCCGCGCAACACCTCCACCAAACGCCTCACCCCCGCGATGGCCACCGAGGTCTTCCGCCACGCCGCCCGGCTCGCCGGCGCCGGCCGCTGACCCGCCCTCTGCCGCTCCGCGCCGCCCTGCGATACGGTGCGGCCATGCACCAGCACCCCCGACTCCGCACCCGGGAAGCGCCGTTGAGCGCCTCCTGCGCGCAGGGGGTACGGCGCGGGCTCAGCCCGCTGCGCCGCCGTGGCCGGGTGGGTTCGCCCCCGGCCCTTACCTGTCGCTGATCCCCGGCACCCCCGCCGCGGCCAGGCAGCCCGCCGAGGACCCCGTGTCCACCAGGCCGGCCACGCTCGACCTCCCCGCGCGGGGCCCCGCCCGCCCCACCCCGCCGCGCGCCTTCGCGCCGCGGCTCCTAGCAGAGGGAGACCGACCGATGAGCATCACCGCGGAACCGACCACCACCGCGCCGGCCGCCGGCCCGCTCCTGCGCGACCACCGCGTCCCCGCCGACGGCATCCACGAGGGCCCCCGCCTGCTGCGGCGCCTGCCCGAGGGCACCGAGGACCGGCCGTACGAGCGGTTCACCCTCGTCCCGCAGGGCCCCCTCATCGGTGCCGAGATCCGCGGCCTCGACCTCTCCCGGCCCCTGGCCGAGGCCCACCGGGCCGAACTCGACCGGGCCCTGCTGGAGTGGAAGGTGCTCTTCTTCCGCGGCCAGCACCTCACCTCCGCCGCCCAGCGCGACTTCGCCCGCGCCTGGGGTGAGCTGGAGACCAACGCGCTGCTGGCCGCCGGCGACGCCGAGGACGTGGTCCGCTTCGACCGCAGCCAGGTGCCCACCTTCGAGAACGTCTGGCACGCCGACACCACCTTCCGCGAGAACCCCGCCCTGGGCGCCGTCCTCCAGCTCCGCGAGGTGCCCCCCTACGGCGGCGACACCCTGTGGGCCGACATGGCCGCCGCCTACGACAACCTTCCCGAGGCCGTCCGCGAGCGCGTCGAGGGCCTGCGTGCCGTCCACGACTACCTGCCCGGCTTCGCCCGCTTCACCTCCGCCGACCACCTCGCCGCCTTCCAGGCCACCTTCCCGCCCGTCGAGCATCCCGTGGTCCGCCGCCACCCGCGCACGGGGCGCCGCACCCTCTTCGTCAACACCTCCTTCACCACCCGCGTCACCGGCCTCCCGCAGGAGGAGAGCGACCGGCTGCTCCGGTACCTCTTCCAGCAGGCGCACGTCCCCGAGTACCAGGTCCGCTTCCACTGGCGCGCGGGCGACGTCGCCTTCTGGGACAACCGCGCCACCCAGCACTACGCCAGCGGCGACTACGCCGGCCACCGCCGGGTCGCCGAACGGGTCGCCGTCGTCGGTGACCGTCCCCACTGACCGGTCCGCGCCACGCCGCTCCCACCCGTGCGCCGCGCCCGGCGCGAACAATCGACGCACCCCCACTAAGGTGCGTCGAGGGGGCGGCCCCCCGGCCGCACCGACCGACACACAGGGGGCAGCCCGGTGAGTCAGCAGCAGCACCCGCCCGAGGCGCACGAACCCGACCCCCAGCGCTGGCGGGCCCTCGGCGTCTGCCTCGTCGCCGGCTTCATGACGCTCCTCGACGTCTCCATCGTCAACGTCGCGCTGCCCTCCATCCGCACGGGCCTCGACACCCCCGAGTCCGACCTCCAGTGGGTCCTCTCCGGCTACGCGCTCGCCTTCGGCCTCTTCCTGATCCCGGCCGGCCGGCTGGGCGACGCCCGGGGCCGGCGGACCGTCTTCATCGCCGGACTGGTCCTGTTCACCCTCTCCTCGGCCGCCTGCGGAGCCGCCCAGAACAGCACCTGGCTGGTCGTCGCCCGCCTCGTGCAGGGCGTCGCGGGCGGACTGATCTCCCCGCAGATCTCCGCCCTCATCCAGCAGATGTTCCGGGGCCGCGAACGCGGCCGGGCGTTCGGCATGTTCGGCACCGTCGTCGGCATCTCCACCGCCGTCGGCCCGCTTCTGGGCGGCCTCCTCATCCAGGCCGCCGGCCACCAGGAGGGCTGGCGCTGGGTCTTCTACGTCAACCTGCCGCTCGGCGTCGTCTGCGTCCTGCTCGCCCGCCGCCTGCTGCCCGACACCCCGCACGCGGGCCGGGTACGGCTGCGCGACCTCGACCCGGTCGGCGTCGTCCTGCTCGGCCTCGGCATCGTCGCCCTGCTGCTGCCCTTCGTGCAGTCCCAGCAGTGGAGCGGCAACGGGAAGTGGCTGATGCTGCCCGTCGCCGCCGCCCTGCTCGCCCTCTTCCTGTTCTGGGAACGGCGCTGCTCCCGCCGGGGCTTCCAGCCCGTCGTCACCCTCTCGCTCTTCCGGGTGCGCTCCTACTGGCTGGGCTGCCTGCTGATCCTGCTGTACTTCGCGGGATTCACCTCGATCTTCTTCATCACCACCCTCTACCTCCAGGTCGGCCTGGAGTACACCGCGCTCCAGGCCGGCATCGCCATCACGCCGTTCGCCCTGGGCTCCGGTCTGGCCGCCGGGACCGGGGGCCGCCTCGTCTCCCGGTTCGGCAGGCCGCTGGTGGTGGTCGGGCTCGGCATGGTCGCCGCCGGGCTGGCCTTCACCGCGCTCGCCGTGCACCTGGTCCCGGGCACCAACGCGGGCTGGGCGATGGCGCCCCCGCTGCTGCTCGCCGGACTCGGCAGCGGCCTGGTGATCGCCCCCAACCAGACCCTCACCCTCTCCGAGGTCCCCGTGCACACCGCCGGCTCCGCCGGCGGCACCCTCCAGACCGGGCAGCGGGTCGGCTCGGCCGTCGGCATCGCCGCCGTCGGCGCCGTCTTCTTCGCCCAGGTCGGACCGGACGGCTGGGCCACCGCCTACGACCACGGCCTGATCGTCTCCGTCGCCTTCGTCGTCGCCGCCCTGATCGCCGCCGTCGCCGACGTCGCGGCCGGCCACCGGCAGGCCCGGAAGGGCGGCGGCCCCGCCACCGACTGACCGCCTCCCGCCCCGGGAGCCGGAGGAACGGGACGCGTGTGTTCCTCCGGACGGGTGGGGAGGAGCCACGAACACCGCCCACGGGGAACGGATGATGACCGTTCCCGCCACCGCCCCCACCGGAAGGAGCCCGGCGATGAGCAGCCCCGCCACCACCCCCGCGGCCGACCCCAGCGGCAACGCCGAGTACGGCCACAAGCCCTTCAAGCGGGCCCGGAGCCACTTCGCCGACCGCATCACCAAGGACGGCCGCGACGGATGGCCCGTCGAGTCCGGCCGCTACCGCCTGGTCGTCAGCCGCGCCTGCCCCTGGGCCGGCCGCGCCCTGATCGTCCGGCGTCTGCTCGGCCTGGAGGACGCCCTCTCCCTCGCCGTCACCGACCCGCTCCAGGACGACCGGAGCTGGCGCTTCACCCTCGACGCCGACGGCGTCGACCCGGTCCTCGGCATCCGCTACCTCGGCGAGGCGTACCGCGCCCGCGAGAAGGAGTACGACGGCGGGATCAGTGTCCCCGCGATCGTCGACGTACCCAGCGGCGAACTGGTCACCAACGACTACCAGCAGCTGACCCTGGACCTGGAGACCCAGTGGACGGGCCTTCAGCGCGCCGGCGCCCCGGACCTCTACCCGGAGCGGCTGCGCGAGGAGATCGACGAGGTGATGGACGCCGTCTACCAGGACGTCAACAACGGCGTCTACCGCGCAGGGTTCGCCTCCACCCAGGAGGAGTACGCCGAGGCGTACCGGGCCCTCTTCCGTCGCCTGGACTGGCTCTCCGAGCGTCTCGCCGGGCGCCGCTACCTGGTCGGTGACACGCTCACCGAGGCCGACGTGCGGCTCTTCACCACCCTGGTCCGCTTCGACGCCGTCTACCACGGCCACTTCAAGTGCAACCGGGAGAAGCTCACCGAGGACCCGGTGCTGTGGGCGTACGCCCGGGACCTCTACCAGACACCCGGTTTCGGCGACACCGTCGACTTCGACCACATCAAGCGTCACTACTACCAGGTGCACACCGGCATCAACCCGACCGGGATCGTGCCGCTCGGCCCGGACCTCACCGGCTGGCTCTCGCCCCACCACCGGGAGGAGCTGGGCGGCCGTCCGTTCGGCGACGGCACCCCGCCCGGACCGCCTCCCGCCGCCGAGGTGATCGGCCCGGCCGGGCGGCCGTGACCGGTCAGCCCGGCATCCGGCCGCTGACGATCCGCGTCGTCGAACGCCCCGGGGTCTCCCCGATCTCCCAGGCCCGCGCCCCCAGCTCGGCCGCGGCCCGCCGCTTCTGCGCCGTGTAGGGGTCGTGCGCGGTCCACGCCATCGCGCCCGGGGCGAGCGGCGCCAGCAGCGCCGCGTAGGCGGTCCAGTCCGTCACCGACGGGTCGCCGTGGACGAGGAAGGTCCCGTCGACCGCTCGCAGGGCCCGCAGGATCTCCGCCCGCTCCGCCTCCGGCTGGAACGGACGCTCCGGGCCCTTCCACCCGCGCGTGCGCCGGTCGTCCTCGACCCCCACCAGGAGCGGCAGTCCGCGCTCGCGCACCTCCGTGAGGAAGCGCACGTGGCCCACGTGCAGGAGGTCGAAGACCCCGGTCACCACCGCCGCACCGCCCCGGGCCGCTTCGGGCACCGTCCCCCCGGGCCACGACAGGGTCAGTCCCCCGCCGTGTCCGACGGGCGCGGCGGGGGAGGAGGACGAGGCGGATGACGCGGAACGGCTCATGGGTCACACGCTAGTGCCCGCCGGGAGCCCGCCGGGCCGGGCGCCGGTCCCGGTCACCCCCGGAACAAGGTCGCAGGCCGGGGGAGGGCTCAGGCAGTGGCACACCTCACGCCGGTCATCACGCCTGTGCGCCGGCCGGGCCGCCGCCCGCCTCCTCGCCTTCCGGCCTCCGGACCGGCCCCGCACACACCGACGGGCGGGCCCCCGGGGGGGAACCCGCCCGTCGGACGCTCTTCGGGCGCGGATCTCACGCGCCGCGGGAGGCCGCCACCATGCTGACCGTGGCCATCGCCAGGATCACCCAGCCGAACCAGACCCAGCCGTTGCTACCCAGCGTCACCGAGTACGCCGTGGCGAGCACCAGGGTGCCGACCGTGAGCGCTCCCATCGTCTTCGTGGAACCGTGCATCGGACGCCTCCTTCCGGTGGCCGGAACCTGAACCGGTGCCAGGCCGCCTCGGCCTCCATGGTCGCCCGCCGGAGCCCGCACCGCCAGGGCTGTGACGCCTCCCGCGGCCCCTCCCGCCGCTTCAGCCCCGCCGGGTGTGCAGCGAGGCGAGGTAGGCGTTGTACGCCTCCAGCTCCTTGTCACCGTCCCGGTCCGCGGCCCGGTCCTTGCGCCGCGCCTGCCGCTCCTCCGAGCGCCGCCACTGGAACAGCAGTGCCAGCAGCACCAGCACCGACGGGATCTCGCTGAACGCCCAGGCGATGCCGCCGGCCGCGCTCTGGTCGCTCAGCGCGTCGATGCCCAGCGAGGCCGGCGGGTCCAGGTACGTCCCGATCATCGGGCCCGAGGCCATCATCAGCGCGATGCCGAAGAAGGCGTGGAAGGGCATCCCCGCGAACAGCTCCAGCATCCGCATCACGTAACCCGGCCGGTGCGGGCCCGGGTCCACGCCCATGATCGGCCAGAAGAAGACCAGGCCCACCGCGAGGAAGTGCACCATCATCACGATGTGGCCGGCCGCCGAGCCCATCAGGTGGTCGAAGAGGGGCGTGAAGTACAGCCCGTACAGGCTCGCGATGAACATCGGGATGGTGAAGGCGGGGTGGGTGATGATCCGCATGTACCAGCTGTGCAGGAGCTTCAGCAGCAGCTCCCGAAGCCCGGTCCGGCCGCGCGGGGCCACCGGCAGCGCGCGCAGTGCCAGCGTGATGGGGGCGCCGAGCAGGAGCAGGATCGGTGACAGCATGCTGATCACCATGTGCTGCACCATGTGGACACTGAACATGACCATGCCGTAGTCGTTGAGCCTGGTGCACATCACCAGCAGCACGGTCAGCACACCGACGACGAACGAGACGGTCCGTCCCACCGGCCACCGGTCGCCGCGCGCCACCAGCCGTGCCACGCCCCAGCCGTAGAGGGCCAGCCCCAGCAGGCAGGCGAAGAGGAAGAAGCCGTTGAACGACGGTTCCAGGCCCCGGCTCAGCGTGAACGGCGGCAGCTCCGTCATCATGCCGTGCCCGCTGTGATCCATGTGTCGCGCTCCCACGGGGAAGATCCGGCGCCGTACGGAAGGATTCGTACGGGATGTCCGCACCAGACTAGAGCCGCCCCCGGCCGCGTCGGCGGCCGGGGGCGTCCTTCGTGCGCGTGGCGGCGCGCGGGCGCGGTCAGAGGACCGTCTGCGCCTCGGCGTACCGGTCCTCGGGGACCGTCTTCAGCGTCTCGACCGCCTCGGCGAGCGGCACCATCACGATGTCCGTGCCGTGCAGCGCCGTCATCCTCCCGAACTCGCCGCGGTGCACCGCCTCCACCGCGTGCCAGCCGAACCGGGTGGCCAGCACCCTGTCGTACGCGGTGGGGGTGCCGCCGCGCTGCACGTGGCCGAGGATCACCGCGCGGGCCTCCTTGCCGAGCCGCTGCTCCAGCTCGATGGAGAGCTGCTGGGCCACCCCGGCGAACCGCTCGTGGCCGTAGATGTCGGTGCCGCCGACGTCGAACTCCATGGTGCCCTCAAGGGGCTTCGCACCCTCGGCGACGACGACTATGGCGAACTTCTTGCCCATCGAGAACCGCTCGCCGACCACCCGGGTCAGCTCCTCGATGTCGAAGGGCCGCTCGGGCACGACGATGGCGTGCGCGCCGGCCGCCATGCCCGAGTGGAGCGCGATCCAGCCGGTGTGCCGGCCCATGACCTCGACGATCAGCACGCGCTGATGGGACTCGGCGGTGGTCTTCAGCCGGTCCAGCGCCTCGGTGGCGACCCCGACGGCCGTGTCGAAGCCGAAGGTCACGTCGGTGACAGCGATGTCGTTGTCGATGGTCTTCGGCACCCCGACGATCGGCAGGCCCGCGTCGGACAGCAGCCGGGCCGCCTTGAGGGTGCCCTCGCCGCCGATCGGGATGATCGCGTCGAGACCGAGATCGGCGAGGTGGCCGCGGGCCCGCTCGACACCGCCGCGCAGATGGGCGGGCTGCACCCGTGAGGAGCCCAGGATGGTCCCGCCGCGGGCCAGGATGCCGGAGACGGCGTCCAGGTCCAGCTTGCGGTAGTCGCACTCCAGCAGGCCCTTCCAGCCGTCGTGGAATCCGATGACCTCGTCACCGTGGTCGACCACGGCGCGGTGCACGACCGAACGGATGACGGCGTTCAGACCGGGGCAGTCGCCGCCGGAGGTGAGGACACCAATACGCATGGCCCGCAAAAACCTTTGCAACGTGGGCGGAGACCGGACCGCGTCGTCCGGCTGGATGGCCGCCACCCTACCGGCGCCGAGGGCCCGTGTCCGAATCCGGAGTCCGCCTGCTGGACGTCTGTCAAGTGTGCGAAGAGGCCGTCGTTTGAGCGGAGTTGACGCAGCCCAGTGGCTTGCGGGGAACTCCCGCCGAGGGCACGCCGGTTGGCCTGCGCGGGTACGCGGACGGCGCCGCCCCCGGGTCGGGGAGCGGCGCCGTGGGACGCTCGGGAAGACCGGTCGCGGTCAGGCCGGCTGCTGGGTCGCGGCGGCGATCCGCTCGGCCCGCAGCGCCTCGTACCAGCGGTCGTCGGCCGGCGGCAGCGCGTTGACGTCCAGCGCCAGCTTCAGCAGCAGGTCGGCGATGAGCGGGTTCCGGGCGAGGACGGGGCCGTGCATGTACGTGCCGAAGACGGTGCCGTTGAAGGCGCCCTCGGTGCCGTCGCCGGTGCCGTTGCCGCGGCCCATCCGGACCTGCGCGAAGGCGCTGGCCGAGGGGCCGAGGTGGGTGACGCCCTGGTGGTTCTCGAAGCCGGTCAGCTGCGGCAGGCCCAGGCGCGGGTCGATGTCGCCGAGGACGTCGCCGACGCACCGCTCGCCCTCGCCCCGCGTGGAGACGACGTCCAGCAGGCCGAGACCCGACTGGCGCTGGCCCTGGTCGTTGACGAACTCGTGGCCGAGGATCTGGTAACCGGCGCAGACCGAGAAGACGATGGCGCCGTTGCCGACGGCGCGGGAGAGTCCGCCGTCACGGTGCAGCCGCTCGGCCGCGAGCCGCTGCGGGCGGTCCTCACCGCCGCCGATCAGGTAGATGTCGCCGGAGGTCGGCACCGGCTGGTCGCTGCGGACGTCGATCCGCGTCACGTCCAGCCCCCGCTGCCGGGCCCGGCGCTCGACGACCAGGGCGTTCCCCTGGTCGCCGTAGGTGCTCAGGAGGTCCGGGTAGACCCAGACCAGACGCAGGCTGTTGTCGCTCATGCTGTGGTGTCCTTACGGGCTGGGGCGGATCAGTTGCCGACGCGGCGGCGCACGTCCTGGAACGCGGTGTAGTTCGCGATGACCTCGATCCGGCCGGGCGGCGCCGACTGCACCGCCTCGTCCAGGGTCTCGCAGACCCGGAAGTCCAGCCCCGCGACCTCCAGGCGCACCGCCAGGTCCAGCTTGCGGTCGCCGATGACGAAGATCGGGTGCCCGGCCAGTTGCGTGTAGTCGACGTCCCACAGCCACGAGGTGTCCGTGCCGTCCGCGCCGCGCGCGTTGACGGAGAGGACGACCGGCGTGGGCGGCGGGTCGATGAGCGAGAAGGTCTCCAGCCAGCCGGCCGGGTTCTTCGCCAGCAGCAGCCTCAGGTCCCGGCCGAGGAACGACACCACGTCGTACCGCCCGGCCACCGCCTGTACCTGGTACATCCGCTCCAGTGCCACCTGCGGCGGCACACCGAAGACGGCGGCGACGGCCGCCGAGGAGGTGGCGTTGGCCTTGTTGGCCCGGCCCGGCAGCTGGAGGTGGATCGGCCAGGCGGAGCCGTGCGGGTCGAGGACGTGGTCGCCGGTGAGCGCCCAGGTCGGCGTCGGACGGCGGAAGCCGCACTGGCCGCAGAACCAGTCGTCGCCGGGGCGCTGCATGACGCCACCGCAGGACGGGCACGACCAGGCGTCGTCCTTCCACGCCTGACCGGCGGCCACCCAGACCACCTGCTGCGAGGAGGAGGCGGCCCACACCACCAGCGGGTCGTCGGCGTTGGCGACGATGACGGCCTTCGAACCGGCCAGGCCCTCCCGCCACTTCTCCGCCAGCATGCGGGTCTCCGCGGCGCGGTCGAGCTGGTCGCGGGAGAGGTTGAGCAGCGCGATCGCCTTCGGCGTGACGTCGCGGGCCACCCCCGCCAGGTACTTCTCGTCGACCTCGATCACACCGAACTTGGCGTCCGAACCGCCCGCCAGCGCCGAGGTGATGCCCGCGGGCATGTTGGCGCCGAGCGCGTTGGAGACGACGGGCCCCGCCGCCCGCAGCGCCTCGGCGATCAGCCGGGTCGTCGTCGTCTTGCCGTTGGTCGCCGAGACCAGGACCACGTCCAGGTGCTGCGCGAGCCGGGCCAGAAGATCGGGGTCGAGCCTGAGGGCCACCTTGCCGCCGATCACCGATCCGCTGCCGCGGCCCGCGGCGCGGGACACCGCCGCCGCCGCCTTTCCCGCCGTCACGGCCAGCTTGGCCCGCGGCGACAGCGGCTCCGTGTTGCCTGCCATCGTCCTAGCTCCTCCTTGCGTCCGCGCCCGCGCCTCACACCTGGCGGCCCGCCGTCGCACCGTCGGTGTTACGGCTGTCGCCCCTGGGCACCGCACACCGGCCGGGAGGCGTGCGGTCGGGATCAGCCTATCGACTGACGCGCCGGGGCCCGAACCACGGCACCTGGCCGCTCACCCGCCACGCCGTCCTGCGTACGCTGATCGCCATGCGACAGCGTTCCATTCCGGGCAGCGCCGGACGTGTCCGGCCCCTGGCCCTGCTCGGCGACCCGGTCCTCGCCGCCCCCTGCGAGGAGGTCACCGACTTCGGCCCCGCGCTGGAGCGCCTGGTGGAGGATCTCTTCGCCACCATGTACGCCGCCCGGGGGGTGGGCCTGGCCGCCAACCAGATCGGCGTACCGCTGCGCGTCTTCGTGTACGACTGCCCGGACGACGAGGACCGCCGCCATCTCGGCCACCTCGTCAACCCCCGCCTGACCGAGGCCGACGGCGTGGTGGTCCGGGGACCGGAGGGGTGCCTGTCGCTGCCGGGGCTGGAGGCGGGCACCGAGCGGTACGACCATGCGGTGGCCGAGGGCGTCGACCTGAGAGGCGAGCCGCGCACCGTGCACGGCAGCGGCTTCTTCGCCCGCTGCCTCCAGCACGAGACCGACCACCTGGAGGGGACCCTCTACATCGACCGGCTCACCGGTCTGCGCCGCCGCCGGGTGCTGCGGGCGGCGGCCCGGGCTCCCTGGGCGGGGGAGGAGAGGTAGAGCACTGCCCTGGGAAGGCGGATGCCGCCTGGGCCGCCGTCAGAACCCCGGCCCGCCGGCCTTGTCCCCCGCCGCCGCCAGCCGCCCCCACAGCAGGTCGGCCAGGGCGCTCACCAGGGCCGCCCGGCCGCAGGGCCGCTCCGAGAGCCACCAGTCGCCGGCGGCGTGCATCATGCCGACGATGCCGTGGCCCCAGGCCCGGGCCAGTTCGTCGCCGCGGGGCCCGAGGTCGACGCGCTCGGCGATGACGTCGGCCAGCTCCTCGCCCATCAGCCGCAGCAGCGGTGCCGAGTGCCGGCCCGCGTCGAAGGGGCTGTCGCCCGCTCCCGGCTCGCCCGCGGCGCCCTCGGCGGGATGCATCAGGAAGCGGTAGACCTGCGGGCGCGACTCGATGGCCGCCAGATAGGTGTCGAGAGTGGCCTCCACCCGCTCGCGGCGGTCGGCCGGAGCGTCCAGTGCCGCCCGCAGCGAGGCGAGCAACGCGTCGGTGTGGCGCTTGGCCAGGGCGCTGTACAGGCCGCCCTTGTCGCCGAAGTGGCGGTAGAGGATCGGCTTGGTGATGCCGGCCTCGGCGGCGATGGCGTTCATCGAGGCGCCGGGGCCGTCCCGCAGGACCACGCGGTCCGCGGCGTCCAGCAGCTCGCGGCGCCGCTGGGCGGCCCGCTGCTCGGCGGTCCGCTGTGTGGTCTCCATGGATTCTCCCCGCCGGCTGCTCAATCGTGACGCCTCGGCAACGTAACACCCTGGAGGTCGCCGACGGTGACCGGGCGGCCGGGCCGGGGAGCCCCGGTGGCGGAGGTTGACAGATGCTACCGACCGGTAACAGACTCGGGTTACCGCAAGTAACAAGCAGCTGGAGGGGTCATGGCCGAGTTCACCATGGAGCTCAACGACGAGCAGAAAGAGGTGCGGGACTGGCTGCACGGCTTCGCCGCCGACGTGATCCGCCCGGCCGCCGCCGAGTGGGACGAGCGCGAGGAGACCCCCTGGCCCATCATCCAGGAAGCCGCCAAGGTCGGAATCTACTCCCTCGACTTCTACGCGCAGCAGTACTTCGACCCGACCGGTCTCGGCATCCCCATGGCGATGGAGGAACTCTTCTGGGGGGACGCGGGCATCGCCCTGTCGATCGTCGGCACCGGCCTCGCCGCCGTCGGCGTCCTCGCCAACGGCACCGAGGAGCAGATCGGCACCTGGATACCCCAGATGTACGGCGACGTGAACGACGTCAAGGTCGCCGCCTTCTGCTCCTCCGAGCCCGACGCCGGCTCCGACGTGGCCTCGATGCGCACCCGGGCCGTCTACGACGAGGCCAAGGACGAATGGGTGCTCAACGGCACCAAGACCTGGGCGACCAACGGCGGCATCGCCAACGTCCACGTGGTCGTCGCCGTGGTCGACTCGGAACTGGGCTCCAAGGGCCACGCCTCCTTCATCGTGCCGCCGAACACCCCCGGCCTCTCCCAGGGGCAGAAGTTCCAGAAGCACGGCATCCGCGCCTCGCACACCGCCGAGGTCGTCCTGGAGGACGTCCGCGTCCCCGGCTCCTGCCTGCTCGGCGGCAAGGAGAAGCTCGACGAGCGCCTCGCCCGCGCCCGGGAGCGCGCGAAGAGCGGCGGCGAGCGCGTGAAGAACGCCGCCATGGCCACCTTCGAGGCGTCCCGACCGGCCGTCGGCGCGATGGCCGTCGGCACGGCCCGCGCCGCCTACGAGGAGGCCCTGGAGTACGCCAAGACCCGCACCCAGTTCGGCCGCCCGATCATCGACAACCAGGGTGTCGCCTTCCAGCTCGCCGACATGCGGACCTCCGTCGACGCGGCCCGGCTGCTGGTCTGGCGTGCCTCCTGGATGGCGGTCAACGGCAAGCAGTTCACCGCCGCCGAGGGCTCCATGTCCAAGCTCTTCGCCAGTGAGACGGCGAAGAAGGTCACCGGCCAGGCCATCCAGATCCTCGGCGGCAACGGCTACACCCGTGAGTACCCGGTGGAGCGAATGCACAGGGATGCGGCCATCTACACCATCTTCGAAGGCACGAGCGAGATCCAGCGCCTGGTCATCGCCCGCACCCTGGCGGGCATGCCCATCCGCTGAGGCCGGCCCCGCAGGGCGGGGCTCCGGGTGGTGGACGCGTCCGCCGTCCTCCGGTACGCCGGGAGGGCGGCGGACGCCGTTTCCGGGCAAGCGTGGTCAAGAGGGGCGAACTAGCCTGTTGGACGGCGTGACGCGCCACCCGTCCGCAGCGCAGGGAGCACCTCATGAAGGCAGCCGTTGTCCGTAGCTTCACCGAGCCGCTCGTGGTGGAGGAGCGGGAGGTGCCCGAGCCCGCGCGGCACCAGGTGCTGGTGCGGATGGAGACCTCCGGGCTCTGCCACACCGACATCCACGCCGCACACGGCGACTGGCCGGTCAAGCCCAGCCCGCCGTTCGTCCCCGGACACGAGGGCATCGGGGTGGTGGAGGCCAGGGGCGACCAGGTGGACCACATCGGCATCGGCCGACGGGTCGCCATCCCCTGGCTGGCCGAGGCGTGCGGGCACTGCACGTACTGCGTCACCGGCTGGGAGACGCTCTGCCCGGAGCAGCGCAACAGCGGCTACTCGGTCGACGGCACCCACACCGAGTACGCCCTGGCCCACGGCGACTACGTCGTCCCCGTCCCCGACGGCGTCGACCCGCTCGACGCGGCGCCACTGACCTGCGCAGGTGTCACCACGTACAAGGCGGTCAAGGTCTCCGGTGCCCGGCCCGGCAAGCGGGCCCTGGTCTCCGGCATCGGCGGGCTCGGCCACCTCGCCCTCCAGTACGCCGGCATCTTCGGTGCCGAGACCATCGCCGTCGACATCACCGACGAGAAGCTGGAGCTGGCCCGCGAACTCGGCGCCGACCACGTGATCGACGCCCGCACCCAGGACGTGGCCGAGGAGGTCGGGCGGCTCGGCGGGGCCGACGCGGCCATCTCCCTCGCCGTCAGCAACGACTCCTTCCGCGCCGCCTACGCCTCGCTCAACCGGGGCGGCACCCTCGTCCTGGTCGCGCTGCCGCCCGAGGGCGAACTGTCGGTCCCGGTCTTCGACACCGTCCTGAACGGCACCACCGTCACCGGCTCCATCGTCGGCACCCGCGAGGACCTCGCGGACGTCTTCCGGCTCCACCGGCTCGGCCGCACCCGCGTCGTCCGCGAGAGCCGCCGGCTGGAGGACGTCAACACCTCGATCGACGAGGTCCTCGGCGGACGGGTCTCCGCCCGCCTCGTCTTCGACCTGCGCTGACCGGGGCGGCGGCCGGCGCCCGCCCCGGCCGGTGCCGGTTCAGCGGTAGTCCAGCTCCGCCACCTCGTCCCCGCCCGGCAGCCGGCCGGTCACCCGCGGGTCCGGCGCACCGCCCGTCCCCAGGGCCTGGGTCCGGCCCCGCTCCCGCTCGTGCCCGGAGACCGTCAGCGCCCGCACCTCACGGCTGCCCGCCGCCAGCGCGTACCAGCGGCCCGACGGCGCCCGCCACGCGGTGCTCGCCACCAGGTGCCGGCCGAACCGGCCGCACGCGGCGGTGGGGCCGCTCTCCCCGATCAGCCGCACCGGCGCCGCCCGCCCGCCTGGCAGCCGCAGATGGACCAGGACCCGCCCCGGCCCCCGCCAGGTACCGATCCGGGTGCACCCCCAGACCGCCCGCCCGGCCTTCTCCGGCAGGTCCTGCTCGGCGAAGTCCCAGGTGTTCACGGACCGCACCCCGCCGCGCTCCAGGCCGGCCAGGCGGCACCCGATCCGGGCCCACGCCGCCAGCGCGGCCTTCCCGGTCGCCTCGCGCGGCGACCGGGCGGGGGCCCGCCCACCCGGCGGTGGCGTGTAGGAGAGGTGGGCCGTCGTCAGCTCGCCCAGGTCGGTGACGAGGAAGGCGTGGTCCTCCGCGATCCGGGACGAGGAACGCAGCCGCACCACCGGCCACCGCTCGCAGGCGGTGCCCGCGACCGGGGGCCCGGCCACCGCCTCCGTCACGCCGTCCCCGGCGACCCGGAGCTTCTGCCCGGCGCCGCCCGGCCGCAGCAGGTCCCGCGTCCCGGCCTCGCTCACCCACGGGGCGAGCAGGAACCGCACCCCGCTCTCGGTGCGGCTGACCACCAGCGCCGCGGCCGTCGTCACGTCGGCCCCGTCGGTCCTGGCCACCTCCAGCGAGGGCGGGGCGGAGCCGTCGAGTGGTTCGGTGTAGCGCGCGACGCGGCCGCCGTCGTGCAGCAGGACCACCGCCGAGCCCGTCACGTCGCCCGCGTAGAGCAGCCGCGGCGGGCTCGCCGGCGCCTTCACCGGCGTGGCCCGCGAGCGGACGAGCGTCACCTCGGCCGCCTCCGGCGCTCGCCAGGCACGCAGTGCCCGGCCCAGCAGACGGGCGTCCTCCACGCGGCCGCCACGAGGCGGCCACGCCGTGAAGTCCATCCGGGAGGTGTCCGTCCACTGGCCGGCGTCCGTGCGGGTCAGCGATCGGGCGCCCAGTGCCGGGGCGCCGTCCCGGGTCCCGGCGACCGGCGCCACCTCGCCCCTCGTACCGCCACCGGCCGGGACGGGCGCCGGTGCGGGGGCCGGAGAGGCCACCGCCAGCGCGCACGAGGCGGCCACCGCGGCGAGCCCCACCCCGGTCAGCCGCTTGCCGCGGCGGCGGCTCAGCAGATCGGTCGGCCGGGCCCGCACCTGGCACGGGTCGAACTCGTGGGACGCCGGCAGCACCCCCGCCGACTCGCCGGTCCGGGCCCGCACCCCGGCGGCCTCCGCCAGGGCCGCGTCGGGCTCCGCCACCCCGGCCGCCGCCAGCAGCGCTGCCACGTCCCGCGCCCCCAACTCCTCCAGGGCCGCCAACGCGAAGGCGGCCCTGGCCGGTGCCGAGACCCCCGCCAGCGCCCGGTCCAGCGCCAGTTCCTCCGTACCGCCCGCCCGGGGGAGGAACCGCAGCCCCCACACGACGGGCAGCCCCGGCCGCAGGGCGCGCGGCGGCGGCAGGCGACGTGGCCAGAGCCGGGGCCGGCGCTCGAAGGAGAGGGCGGCAGACAGGACTCGGCCGCGCACCCAGGCGTAGCCGGCCGGGTCCGTGCCGCCCTCCGGGACCGGGACCTCGCCGCGTCCGGTGGTCAGGCCGGGCAGGGCCCGCTGCACCACGCCGTGGGCCAGCAGGATCCGCCGGTGGCGGCCCAGCGCGGGCGGCAGCACCAGATGGGCCAGGCGGACCAGTCGCGCGTAACGCTCGACCACCACCGCCTCGGCCCGGTCGAGCCCGATCCGGGCGGGCGGTGCGGCGTCGGGACGGTGGGGGAGGGGCGCCATGGGATCGGGGAGCCTTTCGCTCAACAGGGGGACGGCGGTGGAGCACTCCGTCAAACGAGTGAATCCGGGGACGGTCACCCGGTCCGCCCGCACCCGCTTCCACCTGCGGGGCGGTGGCCCGCCCGGCCACGACCCGCCCCCGGCCGCTCCCCGCGGCGGGTCCGGCGACCCGGCCCGTCCCGCCTCCGCCTCGCGCCCGGCGATCTGTGATCCTGGTGTCAGCGACCGGCGCGCGACGGGCGCGTACCGCCGCGCCGTGTCACCGGACGGCGCCACCGCGCCGCACGACGAAGAGGAGAGGCACCAGAGATGGCACAGCACGTGCGGGGCGTCATCGCCCGCGCCAAGGGCGAGCCCGTGGAGATCACGACGATCGTCGTGCCCGATCCCGGGCCCGGCGAGGCCGTCGTCGACATCCAGGCGTGCGGCGTCTGCCACACCGACCTGCACTACCGGGAGGGCGGCATCAACGACGACTTCCCGTTCCTCCTCGGCCACGAGGCGGCGGGCGTCGTGGAGTCCGTCGGCGAGGGCGTCACCGAGGTGGCCCCCGGCGACTACGTGATCCTCAACTGGCGCGCCGTCTGCGGCCAGTGCCGGGCCTGCAAGCGCGGCCGTCCGCAGTACTGCTTCGACACGCACAACGCGAAGCAGAAAATGACTCTCCTCGACGGCACCGAGTTGACGCCCGCCCTGGGCATCGGCGCCTTCGCCGACAAGACCCTGGTCGCCGCCGGGCAGTGCACCAAGGTCGATCCGGCCGCCTCCCCGGCCGCCGCGGGGCTGCTCGGCTGCGGCGTGATGGCCGGTATCGGCGCGGCCATCAACACCGGCGAAGTCGGCCGCGGCGACTCGGTCGCCGTCATCGGCTGCGGCGGCGTCGGCGACGCCGCCGTCGCGGGCGCCCGCCTCGCCGGAGCCCGCCGGATCATCGCCGTCGACATCGACGACCGGAAGCTGGAGAAGGCCCGTTCCGTCGGCGCCACCCACACCGTCAACTCCCGTGGGACCGACCCGGTGGAGGCCATCCGCGAACTCACCGACGGCTTCGGCGCCGACGTGGTCATCGAGGCCGTCGGCCGCCCCGAGACCTACCGGCAGGCGTTCTACGCCCGGGACCTGGCCGGCACCGTCGTCCTGGTCGGGGTCCCCACCCCGGAGATGAACATCGAACTGCCCCTCCTCGACGTCTTCGGCCGCGGCGGCGCCCTCAAGTCCTCCTGGTACGGCGACTGCCTGCCCTCCAGGGACTTCCCGATGCTCATCGACCTCTATCTCCAGGGGCGGCTCGACCTCGACGCGTTCGTCACCGAGACCGTCGGCCTGGACGACGTGGAGGAGGCGTTCGCCCGGATGCACCAGGGTGACGTGCTGCGCTCGGTGGTGGTCCTCTGATGGCCGCCCGCATCGAACACCTCGTCACCAGCGGCACGTTCTCGCTGGACGGCGGCACCTGGGACGTCGACAACAACGTGTGGATCGTCGGCGACGACACCGAGGTGATCGTGGTGGACGCCGCCCACGACGCGGACGCCATCGCGGCCGTCGTCGGCGAGCGGAAGCTCGTGGCGATCGTCTCCACCCACGCCCACGACGACCACATCGACGCCGCTCCCGCCCTCGCCGACCGCTACGGCGCGCCCATCCTCCTCCACCCGGACGACCTGGAGCTCTGGGACACCACCCATCCGGCCCGCCGCCCCGACGCCGATCTCGCCGACGGCCGGCAGATCACCGTCGCCGGGACGACCCTGACCGTGCTGCACACCCCCGGCCACAGCCCGGGAGCGGTCAGCCTGTACGCCCCGGAACTGCACACCGTCTTCAGCGGCGACACGCTCTTCCAGGGCGGCCCCGGTGCGACCGGACGCTCCTTCAGCGACTTCCCGACCATCATCGACTCGATCCGGGACCACCTCCTCACCCTCCCGGACAACACCGTGGTCCGCACCGGGCACGGGGACACCACCACCATCGGCGAGGAGGCGCCCCACCTCGACGAGTGGATCGCCCGCGGGCACTGACGGCCTCTCAGGTGGCCGCGCCGGTACGGCCGGTGACCGCCGTCGTCCGCCGTGTTCGCCCGCTCCCGGCTCCGGGGGCGGGCGAACCCCGTTCGCGGAGCGGGGCGTACGCGAACCCGCACACACCCCTCACGCGCCCCCGCCCCCCGAGATCGCCCCCGCGCGCCCCTGATAGGGCACCCTGTCCACGTGTCCTTCGCCTCGACCCCGTCCTCCGCCGTGCCGAGCCAGTCCCCGCCCGCCGACCCGCACATGGTGGTCTGCGGGGACGACGCGCTCGCCCAGCGGCTCGCCGCCGAACTCGCCGACGTCTACCGGGTCCGCGTCGTCCTGCTGACTCCGGCCGGTTCGGAGAGCCGCAGTCCCGGTCTGCCCGGCGCCGCCCGCCCGCCGGGCCGGGCCTCGTTGCTGCTCGGCCGGGTCTCCTCGGTGATGAGCCGCAACGGCGGCCCCGGCAACGGCGCCGGCCCCGCCGCGCCCCCCGCCCCGGAGGCCGCACGGCGGCCGGGCCAGGTCCGGGTGGTGGACACACCGGCTCCGGACGACGAGGCGTTCGCGGTCGCCCGCGTGCACACCGCGGAGGCCCTGGCCCTCGTCTACGACGACGACGAGACCAACATCCACGCCGCCCTGCGCGCCCGTCGCCTCAACCCCCGCCTGCGGCTGGTGATCCGCCTCTACAACCGCAAACTCGGCCAGCACCTCGAAGAACTCCTCGAACAGGCCGCCCACCTCGCCGGCCTGGAGGACGTCGACGCCGGGGTCACCGTGATGTCGGACGCCGACACCGCCGCGCCCGCCCTCGCCGCGGCCGCCGTCGCCGGGTCGAGCAAGGTCGTCGAGGCCGACGGCATCCTGCTGCGCGCCGCCGAGCGGGACCCCTCCCTCCCGCGCCGCCCGGGAGACCCGCCCCCGGTCACCCTCGCCCTGCTCTCCGCCACGGTCAGCGACCCGGCGGGCGCCGAGGGCTCCGACAGTGACGGCGACACGCCCTCCCTGCTCCCGGACGACGCCGACGTGGCCGACTCCCGGAGCCGGGGCACGGTCGTCCTGGAACGCGTCGGCACCACCGTGCCGCAGCTCCCGCGCCGCCGCCTGCGAGGCCGCGGCGCGCCCCTCGGCTCCCTCTTCTCCCGGCAGCTTCGTTGGTCGGTCGCGGGGCTGGTGGCCGCTGTCGTCTGCCTGGCGGTGGTCGCCATCGTCACCACCGACGAGCGCCCGCTGCACGCCATGCACATGACCCTGCTCGACCTGCTGGCGATCAACGAGCCCGCGGTCGAGGACGGGGAGGTGCTGACCCGGAAGGTCCTGCAACTGCTCGCCTCCGTCGTCGGCATGCTGCTCCTGCCGTTCCTGCTCGCCGCCGTCCTGGAGGCGCTCGGCACCTTCCGCACCGCCACCCACCTGCGCCGTCCGCCGCGTGGCCTCAGCGGCCACGTGGTGCTGCTCGGTCTCGGCAAGGTCGGCAGCCGGGTGCTCAGCCGCCTGCACGAGATGGAGGTGCCGGTGGTCTGCGTGGAGGAGGACCCGGAGGCCCGGGGCATCGCGCTGGCCCGGCGGCTGCGGGTGCCGACCGTCATCGGCGACGTCACCGAGGAAGGCGTACTGGAGGCGGCCAAGATCCACCGGGCCCGCGCGCTGCTCGCGCTGACCAGCGTCGACTCCACCAACCTGGAGGCCGTGCTCTACGCGCGCGGCGTCAAACAGGACCTGCGGGTGGTGCTGCGCCTCTTCGACGACGCCTTCGCCACCGCCGTCTACCGCACCCTGCGCGCCGCCCACCCCACCGCCCGCACCCGCAGCCGCAGCGTCTCCACGCTCTCCGCCCCGGCCTTCGCCGTCGCCATGATGGGACGCCAGATCCTCGGGGCCGTCCCGGTCGAGCGGCGGGTGCTGGTCTTCGCCGCGCTCGATGTCGCGGGGCACCCCGAGTTCGAGGACCGCACCGTCGAGGAGGCGTTCCGCCCCGGCTCCTGGCGGGTCGTGGCCCTCGACGCGGCCCGGCCCGACGAGCGCCGCGACCACCTCGGCGCCATGCCGGGAGAGCAGCGCCCGCCCACCCTGGCCTGGGACGTCCACCCCGGCTACGTCCTGCGGGCCCAGGACCGCGTGGTCCTGGTCGCCACCCGGCGCGGCCTCGGCGAGCTGCTCGGCCGGCAGGGCCTGACCGACCCGGCCGGTCGGCCCTGACACCTGGTGCGCCGCCCCGGACGCGGCCGGGGCGGCGCCCGGCTCAGCCGCCCGCGGCGGCGTCCCGCAGCGCCTGGACGTCGAGCTTCTTCATCTCCAGCATGGCGCGGGTGGCGCGGGTGGCGGCCGCACGGTCCGAGGAGGCCAGCAGTTCGACCAGCGCACGCGGCACGATCTGCCAGGACAGCCCGTACTTGTCCTTGAGCCAGCCGCACCGCACCTCCTCGCCGCCGTCGGCGGTCAGGGCCTCCCAGTAGCGGTCGACCTCCTCCTGCGTCTCGCAGTCCACCGAGAGCGAGACCGCCTCGGTGAAGGTGAACTCCGGTCCGCCGTTGATGGCGACGAACTCCTGGCCGGCGAGCTGGAAGGTGACGGTGACGACGGTGCCCGGCTCACCCGGGCCCGCGTCGGTGAACCGTTCGACGCCCAGGACGCGGGAGTCCTCGAAGACCGAGGTGTAGAAGGCCGCCGCCTCCTCCGCCTGTCCGTCGAACCACAAATTGGTGGTGATCTTCTGCATGGCGCGCTCCCGGTGTGTTCGGCCCCTCCCGGCCCCGGGGCGGGAGGCGGGGCCCGGCGGCCCTCTCACAGGGATGGACCGCGCGGGCCCCGCCTATTCACCGGGGCAGCCGTTCGGCGGACGCCGGCGGCCGGGCGGTGGTGGTGTGGTGCAGCAGATGGTTGAGCGGCAGGGTGGCGGCGCCCTGGGTGATGGCGTCGGGGCCGAGCGTGGAGAGGGTGATCTCGGTGTGCCGCCCGGGGTGGTGCAGGGCGTAGCCGCGGGTCCGCTCGCGGATGGTGTCCAGCAGCAGCGGCCCGAGCTGGAGCCCGGCCCAGCCGCCGATGAGGATGCGCTGCGGCTGGAAGAGGTTGACCAGGTCGGAGAGGCCGGCCGCCAGGTACTCGGCGGTGTCGTCCAGGATCGCCAGCGCCGTCGGGTCCGCCTCGGTGCCCTCGTCCGCGGGCCGCGCGGCCGCCACCAGCCGGTTGATGCCGTGCTCCTCGGTCGCCTCTTCGGGACCGGGCCCACCCGCCTCGTGCCAGCGCCGCAGGATCGCCTGCGCGCCGGTGTACGCCTCCAGGCAGCCCCGTGAGCCGCAACGGCAGGTGCGGCCGCGCACCTGCACGGTCAGGTGGCCGAACTCGGCAGGCGTGCCGTGGTCGATGCCGTGGATCTGCCCGTCGGTGACGATGCAGGCGCCGACGCCGGAGCCGAAGAGCACGATGGCCGCGTCCGTGGTGCCGCGTCCGCCGCCGTACCACATCTCGGCCTGGCCGAGCGCCACGGTGCCGTTGCTGATGTGGAAGGCGGTGGCCGGCGGCAGGCCGGTGGCGCCGCGCAGCAACTCCTCCAGCGGGACGGCGTCCCAGCCGACGGTCTGGCCGTGCACGACGGCACCGCCCGGGGCGCGTTCCACGATGCCGGGCACGCCGACGCCGATGCCGGTGAGCGCCTCGACGGCGACGCCCGACTCCTCCAGCACGGCGGCGACGGAGCGGGCGGTGTGGGCGACGACGGTCTCGATGTCGCGGGCACCGCCGCTCAGCGGCAGCTCGCAGCGGGCGAGTTCGGTCATGGCGAGGTCGAACAGCTCGGCGCGGACCCGGGTCTCCCCGATGTCGATGCCGATCAGGTACCCGGCCCTGGGGGCGACCCGCAGCAGGGTGCGGGGGCGTCCGCCGTCGGACTCGACGAGCCCGGCCTCCTCGACCAGCCCCTCGGCGGCCAGCTCGGTGACGACGTTGCTGATCGACCCCGAGCTGAGTCCGGTCACCGGTCCCAGCGCCTGCCGGCTCATCGGGCCCTGGAAATACAACCGTCGCAGAACGGCGGCGCGGTTGCCGCGCCGCAGGTCGCGCACGGTCCGTCTGTGGTTCTCGGCCATGTGGCTCCTTCCCAGGCCGCAACATACCGGTGTGCGAACCCTTGACGCGACCTTCCCCCGAGGTTTAACTCACGTCCTAAATTAAGCCGTGAGGTCATAGGGTCCGCGCACGCCTCCGCCCTGGCCGCCACGAGTTGGCATGTTCTCCTTTCTGGAAGGGACTCGCGTCATGCGCAGATTCAGAGCCGCCTGTACCACCGCCACGGTCACCGCGCCGGCCACCATGGCCGCAGGCTGCGGCGGTGGTACCGGCACCGCCGGCGGCGGCGCCGGCCGGCCCGGGGAACTCGTCTACCGGGCCTCGAACCAGGGCCCCAGCGCCGAGGCGGACAAGAGGATCCTCACCCCCGGCTGAAGAGGTTCGAGCAGGAGACCGGGATCAAGGTAAAGCTCGAGGTCGTGCCCTGGTCCGACCTGCTCAACCGCATCCTCGCCGCCGCCACCTCCGGGCAGGGCCCCGACGTCCTCAACATCGGCAACACCTGGTCCTCCTCGCTCCAGGCCACCGGTGCCCTGCTGCCCTGGGGGCAGCGTCCCGTCGTCGCCGGCTTCCTGCTGCTCCAGCGCCACCTGGTCGCCGGACTCACCGCGGGCTCGGTCAAGTGACCCCGCCCGCCCGCCGCACCGCCCGCCGCCCGTAACGCTCCAGGCCGCTCGCCCGGCCGCCGCCACGGCGGCGCCCCCTGCCCCGCCAGGCTCCCGAAAGGACCGCACATGACCACCGTCGACCCCTCGCCCCTGCCCGCCGCCCTCGACGCACCCGACCTCGGCGGGCTGCCCGCCGACTTCACCTGGGGCGTGGCCACCGCCGCCTACCAGATCGAGGGCGCCGTCGCCGAGGGCGGCCGGGCCCCCTCGATCTGGGACACCTTCTCCCACACCCCCGGCAAGATCGCCGGAGGCGACACCGGCGACGTGGCCTGCGACCACTACCACCGCTGGCCCGAGGACATCGCCCTGATGAAGCGGCTCGGCGTCGACTCCTACCGCCTCTCGATCGCCTGGCCCCGGGTCCACCCGCAGGGCGACGGCCCCGCCAACGAGCCCGGCCTCGCCTTCTACGACCGGCTCGTCGACGCCCTCCTGGAAGCCGGGATCACTCCCAACGTCACGCTCTACCACTGGGACCTGCCCCAGGCGCTCCAGGACCGGGGCGGCTGGCCCGCCCGCGAGACCGCCGAGCACTTCGCCGCCTACGCCGGCACCGTCGCCGCCCGCCTCGGAGACCGGGTCGGCCGCTGGGCGACCCTCAACGAACCGCTCTGCTCCGCCTGGATCGGGCACCTCGAAGGCACCATGGCGCCCGGCCTGCGCGACATCACCGCCGCCGTCCACGCCTCGTACCATCTGCTGCTCGGCCACGGCCTCGCCGCCCAGGCCGTCCGCGCCGCCTCGCCGCACGCGAAGATCGGCATCGTCAACAACCTCTCCACCGTCCACGCCGCCAGTGACAGCGAGGCCGACCGGGCCGCCGCCCGCCGCATGGACGGCCACACCAACCGCTGGTGGCTCGACCCGGTCCACGGCCGCGGCTTCCCCGCCGACATGCGCGAGGTCTACGGCGTCGACCTGCCCGAACGCCCCGGCGACCTCGACACCATCGCCCAGCGCCTCGACTGGATCGGCCTCAACTACTACTTCCCGGCCGTCGTCGCCGACGACCCCGGCGCCCCCCACCCGCACGTCCGCACCGTCCGCCGCGAGGGCGTCCCGCGCACGGGCATGGACTGGGAGATCGAGGCGAACGGCCTGGAGGAACTCCTCCTGCGCCTGACCCGCGAGTACGGCGCGCGCTCCATCCACGTCACCGAGAACGGCTCGGCCTTCCCCGACACCGTCGCCCCCGACGGCTCCGTCCACGACCCCGAGCGCACCGCCTACCTCCGGGACCACCTGGCCGCCTGCGCCCGCGCCGCCCGCGCCGGAGCCCCGGTCGACGGCTACTACGCCTGGTCCCTGCTGGACAACTTCGAGTGGGCCTACGGCTACGACAAGCGTTTCGGCCTCGTCCACGTCGACTACCCGACCCAGCGCCGCACGATGAAGACCAGCGGCCACACCTACGCCCGCCTCATCGGGGGATTCCGCCACACCCGCTGACGGCCGTCGGGGCCCGGGGCGGACCCGGCCTCAGGGCCGCCCCAGCTCCCGGCCGATCTTCCGCAACTGCTCCAGGCGCTGCTCCAGCGTCGGGTGCGAGGCGAAGAGGCGGGCCATGCTCTGCCCCGAGGAGAAGGCCGGCACGAAGTAGAACGCGTTGTACGGCTCGGCCTCGCGCAGGTCCCGGGTCGGGATGCGGCCCATCTGCCCGGTGATCTTCGTCAACGCGGAGGCCAGCGCAGCGGGCCGTCCGGTCAGCAGTGCCGCGCCCCGGTCCGCCGACAACTCCCGGTACCGCGAGAGCAGCCGGGTCAGGAGGAAACCGACTGCGTAGACCACGGCGCTGACCAGCGGGATCAGCATGATGAGCAGCCCGGCCTGGTTGTTGCCGCCGCGTCCGCCGCGGGCCAGGCCGCCCCAGAGGGCCACCCGGGTGATCACCCCGGCCAGCACGCCGAGGAACGAGGCGATCGTCATGACCGCCACGTCCTTGTGGGCCACGTGGGACATCTCGTGCGCCAGTACGCCGTCCAGTTCCTCGGGCTCCAGGCGGCGCAGCAGGCCCGTCGTCACGCAGACCATCGACGTCTTCTCGCTGCGCCCGGTGGCGAAGGCGTTCGGCACGTCGCTGTCGGCGATGGCCACCTTCGGCTTCTCCATGTCGGCGAGGGCGCAGATCCGGTCCACCGCCCCGTGCAGCTCCGGCGCCTGCTCCCGGGTGACCTGCCGCGCCCCCATCCCGTACGCGGCGATGGAGTCACTGAACCAGAACTGGGCCACGAAGAGGCCGCCGACCAGCAGCACGATCAGCGGCCAGGAGCCGTGCGCCACCGCCAGCAGCACCCCCACCAGGACCACGTACAGCAGCCCGATGAAGAACATCGTCATGACCATGCGCGCGGTGAGCCCCCGGTCACCCGCGAACCGCGATCCCCGCCGACCAGCCATCGGAGCACCTCTCACCGGCTAACAGCTCTTTCCCTCCCATTCTCCCCTTACCGGCGGCAAACGTGCTGAACCATCCTTCGCCCCCGCCCGTGACGCGAGGCCCCCCGCGCCGGCCCGAGCCGCGCGGGGGACCCGGTCCGCCGTCCTGGCGGGTCAGGTCGTTGTGCAGGGTCAGGCCGTGTGCAGGGTCAGCCCGTACCGGCCCAGGATCTCGTTGACCGGCTGGTACCAGGTCTCACCGCCGCCGGAGCAGTTGCCCCAGCCGCCGGAGGTGACGCCCTGGGCCTGGTCGCCGCTGATGAACGAGCCGCCCGAGTCACCGCCCTCGGCGCAGACGCTGGTCTTGGTCATCTGGTGGACCGCGCCCTGGCTGTAGTTCACGGTCTCGTTCTTGGCCAGCACCGTGCCGCAGTGCCAGTGCGTCGTGGAGCCGGACCGGCAGATGGAGGCGCCGACCGGCGCCTCCGCCGAGCCGCGCACCAACTGGTCGGAGACGGTGCCCCAGCCGAGGACGACCGGCTCGGTCCACCAGCCGTTGCCGACGCTGACGTACGCCATGTCGTCACCGGGGAACGAGGAGCCTTGGAACGAGCCGATCCCGCTGCCGTCCCAGCCGCTGACGCTCTGGCCGGTCCCGCCGCAGTGACCGGCGGTGACGAAGCCGCCGTGCACCGAGAAGCCGATGGAGCAGCGCACGTTGCCCGTGTAGTAGGGGTCGCCGCCGACGGTGCCCGCCGCGAAGGTCTCCGGTGCCGCCGCCACCGTCTCCACCTCGACGGGGCCGATCGCGCCTGCCCGCTCCACGAAGCCTCGCACCGGCTTCTCGGTCGCCCGGCCCTCGACGACGCTCACCACGACGCTGTTGGCCTTCGGGTCCACCCGCCAGCCGGCCACGCCCCGGGGCGCGTCCAGGGTGTCGATCCGCTCCTTCGCCGCGTCCAGGGTCTTCGCGCTGTGCTCCACCAGCCGGACCGAGGCGCCCACCCCGGTCACGGCGTCCGCGGCGGCGCCGTCGCTGACCGCCACCACCAGAGAGTTGGTCTCGGCGTCGAACCAGGAACCGCCGTACGCGGCGCCGGCCGCGCGTTCGGCCCTCCGCTCGACGGCGGTCGCCTCCTTCTCGGCGGCCAGGCGTGCCTTCGCCTCGGCCGGGGTGAGGCCGAGGTCGCGTTCCATCCCGGCCAGCACCGCGCTGGAGGCGACGGGTGCGGGTGCCGGGGCGGCGTTCGCCGCGGGGGTCAGGCCGAACGCGGCCCAGCTTCCGGCGACCAGCAGGGAGGACAGGCCGATACGTGCTGCGGTGGTGCGTCTCACGGGGGACCCTTTCGTCGTTCCAGCGAGGTGGGGGTGGGAACCGAAGTGGTGAGAGCGCTCTCAATCAGGCTCGGCAGGAGCTTAGAAGTGACTACTGGGCATGTCCATACCAATAATCGGCCGGATCGGCGGTCCCGTGCGCCCGCCCGCCGGTTCACCCGCGTGGCCGTCACGGCTTGTCCGCCCGCCCCGACGCCTGAAATCTGGGGGTTCACGCCGAGCGGGCCGGGAGCGAACCGCCATGACCGAAGGCCAGTGGGCACAGCCGTCCCCGCCCTTTGCGCCGGAGCGCCTGCCGCAGCTCGACATCCCCGCGCCGGGACCCCAGCGCCGCCTCACGGTCTTCTTCCGGCTGCTGCTGCTCGTCCCGCACTTCGTCGTGCTGTTCTTCCTGCACGTCGCCGCCTGGTTCGCGACGATCGCCGCCTGGTTCGCCGCCCTCGCCACCGCCCGCGTCCCCGACCCGCTGTACCGCTTCCTCTCCGGCTACCTCGGCTGGACGACCCGGGTGGACGCCGAGGCGATGCTCCTGGTCGACCGGTATCCGCCGTTCGCCCTGCACGCCCCCGCCCACCCGGTACGTGTCGAGGTCGGCGGCGACCGGCTCAACCGCCTCGCGGTCCTCTTCCGCGTCGTCCTCATGCTCCCGGCGGTGATCGTGCAGGCGCCGGCCGTCTGCGGCTGGTGGACGCTCGGCCTCGTCTGGTGGCTGATCGTGCTGATCAGGGGCCGCGTCCCGCAGCCCCTCTTCGAGGCGTCCGCCGCCCTCCTGCGCTTCCGCGTACGCACCGGTGCGTACGTCATGATGCTGACCCCGGCGTATCCGAAGGGCTTCTTCGGCGACCGCCCGGGTGCCCTGGGCACCGACGCCGAGGAGGCCGCGGAGGTGGGCCGGGTCACCGAGAACCTGGGCGGCGCCGGGTCCGCCACCCGGCCGCTGGTCCTGGGGACGCCCGCCACCGTGCTGCTGGTGGTCTTCCTCCTCGCCGGGCTGGCGGCCGGCGCCTCCGGTTCCACCTCGTCCTACACCACGGGTGACGAGCCGGGGCGTGAGCCCGGCGGCGCCCGGACCGTCACGGACCGCTGAGCGCGGGACTGTTCCACAGCGGGTACCAGCGGCCGAGGTCCGCCTCCAGCGGCAGCTCGTGCTCCAGCGCGCCCTGCACGCGCAGCTCCAACGCGTTGTCGCGGCGGTTGCCGGTGCGGGGCGCGAACGGGTAGAAGGTGCCCCGTTTGTAGAGGTAGACCAGACCGAGCGGCAGCCCCGCCTCCTGGCTGTCGGCCGGGCCGGTGAAGCCGACGAGGGAGCACAGGAGCTGGGGCCCCCAGCCGTGGTCCTGGAGCATGCTGTTGATCGTGTGCAGGTCGTTGACGAGGGCCGGGAGGTCGTCCGGGGGCTGCTCCACCTGGAGCCAGGTGTAGCCGTACCGGTCCTGGCTGTACTCCACCGGCTGCCCGCCCTGTGCCGTGTCGGTGTCCAGCAACTCCCTGATCTCCTGCTTCAGCCGCGCGAACTGCCCGCCCTCGACGCCGGTGAAGCAGACGGCTCCCCGCCCCGCGGGGGTGAACCCGGTGGCCGCCTCCAGCTCCAGCGCGGCCGAGGGGAGGGCGAACCAGTCGTCCAGGTTGGGCTGGATCTGCTTGCGGCGGCCGAAGAGGGCGTCGAGGAATCCCATGCAGGGATCTTCCGTGATCCACGCGGCGTTCCGGCCGCGACGTGCCGGGCGGGGTGCCCGGCGCCGGAACCCGGGCAGGGGCACGGGCGGCTGCCCGGCACCGCGCCGCTCGTCGGTGGGTGGTCTCAGGCGCGCTCCGCAGGGGGCAGAGCCCCGCCCGGGCCGGTCCGGTGCGGACGTCCGGTGGGCCGGCGCGTCCCTCGGCAGGCTGTCGGCAGTACAGGAGCGTCTGCCGGGCGGACAGGCTCGTCGGCACACCGAGGACTCGCCGGTGCCGGTCCGGGGCGCTGCCCCCGGGGTGGCCTTGAGGAGCGCGTCGAGCAGCCGGCCGGGTGCCGGGGCTGTCACCGGCTCGTCGGCCGTCAGGCCCGGCACGGGTCCGCCGCCGCTGCCGCACGGCGGTGGCGGGCGGGTCCGGTGCCGAAGGCGGCCTGGCGGGTGCCGGGGCCGCCCCGCCGGACCCTCCGGCGGCGAGGGCGTCGTGAGGCCGGGTCAGAGACTGCCCGGGGTGTCCCGGGCGGGCGCGTACCAGCCGAGGGCCGCGGCCAGGAAGAGGCCGGTGCTGACGAGGACCGCCGCGGTCCGCAGGACGGGCGAGGCGGTGGTCCGGCAGGCGACGGTCCAGGAGAGGAGGGGCAGGGCCACCCCGATCAGCACCATGGCCGGGAAGTCCAGGTAGAGCACACTCCACTCCGGGCTGGTCTCGAATTCCCCGGGCCACCGCCGTGGGGCCGCGACGGCCCACGCGCCCAGCCCGGCGGCGGCGCCGAGGGCGGCGGACAGGCAGCCCCCCGCGGTCCCCGCTCCGCTCACGGCCGGGCGCTTCCGCTCGGTGGTGATCACGTGGGTGAGGACGCAGCCCGCCCGCGCCCGGTTCCGGGCGCGGTGGAGCCCCTCAGCGCATGACGAGGGCGTCCACCAGCATCAGCGCGGCGACGGCGAGCAGCGCCACGCCGAAGACGCGTCGCACGGTGCGCCCGGAGACCCGGGCGGCGAGCCGGCGCCCGTCCCACGCGCCGAGGACGGCCGCGGCGGTGAAAGGGCCGACCACCGACCAGTCCAGCCCGGCGAGGGTCCCGCCCCGGGCGGCGAGGGAGGCGGTGGAGGTCAGGCTGATGACGAGCAGGCTGGTGCCGACCGCCGCCCGGATCGGCAGCCCGACCACCCGTACGAGGGCGGGCACCCCGAGGAACCCGCCGCCCACCCCGAGCAGCCCGGTCACCGCGCCCAGCCCCGCCCCCGCCCCGGCCGCGCGGAGAGCGCTCGGGTCGCCGGCCGGCGGGGCGTCGTCGCGGGCCCGCAGCATGCCGACGGCGGCGACGGCGGCCAGTACCGAGAAGGCGGCGGTGAGCAGCACCTCGGGGAGCCTGGTGGCGAGCAGGCCGCCCGCCACCGCCGGGAGGAGCCCGGCGCCCGCGAAGAGCAGCCCGGGCCGCCAGCGGACGTTGCCGTCGCGGCCGTGGGCGTACAGGGAGGTGGCCGTGGTGATGGCGACGATGACCAGGCTGGCCGTGGTGGCCTCCACGGGAGAGAAACCGAGCAGGTGGATCAGGGCCGGTACGGCGAGGACGCTGCCGCCGCCGCCCATGCCCCCGAGGGCGAGCCCGGCCACCGCTCCGGCCAGCAGGGCGAGGACCACGGCGCTCATGCCGGGCCGCCGGACGTGAGGGGCGGCAGGGTACAGCCGGGGTGGGGCATGGTGCGGGCCGGTTCCGTTCGTAGGTGACGCGGTGCGGTCGTGCGGGCGCGGGCGGGTTACAGGTCACGGTGAGGCCGGCGGCCTCGGCCTGGTCGGGAGAGCCGCCGACGGCGACCGCCTCATGGCCCGCGGCGTCCGGCAGCGAGGCGTCGACGACGACGCGCCACACCCGGACGGGGTCTTCGGGAAGCTCGGTGGAGCCGCCCCGCCAGGGTGTGCGGCGAGATGTGCGGGGAATCCTCGCCCGGCGCCCGGCGCCCGGCGCGCTCGCCGTCGGGGCGGACGTCGAGGACGGCGGCCGGGCGCTCCTCGGCGAGGGCGGCGAAGGTGGCACGCCGAAGGGGGCGGGCGCGGCGCCGGACGGCAGCCGGTCGGCCGGGCCGCCGGTCGCCGCCGAGGCGGGGCGGTGCCGGTGACGGGGGGCCGGGATCAGCCGCGCCGCAGGAGGTAGGTGTCCATGATCCAGCCCTTGCGGGCGCGGGCCTCGGCACGGAGCTCGGTGATGCGGTCGGCGACCTCGCTGAGGCGCCCCGAGACCAGGATCTCGTCGGGGGTGCCGACGTAGGCGCCCCAGTGGATCACCGGATCCTCTGCCAGGTGGTGGCGGTAGGCCTGCTGAGCGTCGAGCATCACCACCAGGTCGTCCACCCCCTCGGGCCAGCCCTGCGCCAGCCGCCGGCCGGTGGTGAACTGCACGGGCCGGGCGACCCGGTTGAGCCCGGTGCGATGGCGGGCGAGCAACGCCGAGACGCTGCTGATGCCGGGGATCACCTCGTACCCGAAGGCGACCCTGCCCCGCTCCAGGATCTCCTCCAGGATGCCGAGTGTGGAGTCGTACAGCGCCGGGTCGCCCCAGACCAGGAAGGCGCCCGTGCCGTCCTCGGGCAGCTCGTCGGTGATCATCCGCTCGTACACGTCGGCCCGGCGGCCGCGCCAGTCCTCGACCGCCTCGGTGTACGCGGCGGTCCCCGCGCTCCGGTCCCGGTCGCGGTCCGGGTCCCGGGCCTCCACCAGCCGGTACGGGCGGTCCCCGGCGTGCTCGGCCAGCATCTCGTGGCGAAGCCGCAGCAGGTCCGCCTTCTCCTCGCCCTTGTCGAGCAGGAAGAACACGTCCACCCGCCGCATCGCCTTCACCGCCTGAAGGGTCAGCTGATCCGGATCTCCCGATCCCATACCGATGACATAGATGTTCCGCACCCGACCGAGTCTGCCCTACCGCCGCCGGCGCCCGGGCGCCAGCCCCCGTGCCCCCGTGCGCGAGGGAGCGCGCGCCCTCCCCGCCGGCCACGCGGCGGCGACCTTGACCGGATCGTGCCGCCGAGGGCGGTCCGGAGGGCCCCTTGCCCCGTTATGACCGAGTGAGCCCGGACACAGTGCGCGGGCCACGCCCCCTGCGCATGGCGGGATGTGCCCGGCCGGAGCCGCGACCGAGGGCGTACACCCCAGCCCTTGTCGCATATGCTTCCGGCCGGTGGCGCCGCACGCGCGTGACACAGGTGAGTGAGGGGGTGGAGCGCAGCCGTGCTGCTCCCGCAGGTGATGCCGCCTCCTTCGAGGACGGCAGGAAAGATGAACCCACTGAACGGCACCGGACCGGTCAACGGCTCGCTCAGAGCCGTCGACGCCGTACTGCTCCTCGTCGAGGACGACCCCGGCGACGCCCTCCTGCTGGAGGAGACGCTCGCCGACAGCGACCTCGACGCCGAACTCGTGAGCGTCCACACCCTCGCCGAGGCGCAGAGCTACCTCGCCGACTGCGACCGCCTGGTCTGCGTCCTGCTGGACCTGCATCTCCCGGACGTGCACGGCCTCGACTCGGTCACCCGCATCGTGCACTCCGCGCCCGACGCCGCCATCGTCGTCCTGACCGGGCTCGCCGAGTCCGAGGCGGGCCTCGCCGCCGTCGCGACCGGCGCGCAGGACTACCTCGGCAAAGGCCACCTCGACCCGGAGACACTCAGCCGCGCCGTCCGCTACGCCCTCCAGCGCAAGCAGGTCGAACGCGCCTCCGCGGCCCTGCGCGCCAACGAGCGGATAGCCCAGGAGAACGCCCGCCTCGAACGGGGCCTGCTGCCCGTCCCGCTGCTGCACGGCGACGACTTCGGCGCGGCCGCGCGCTACGAGCCCGGCCGGGCGCACGGCTTGCTCAGCGGCGACTTCTACGACGTGGTGCAGACCGCCGACGGCGCCGTCCACGCGGTGATAGGCGACGTCTCCGGCCACGGCGCGGCCGAGGCGGCACTCGGCGTCTGCCTGCGCGTCGCCTGGCGCACCGCCGTGCTGTGCGGCACGGAGCAACTGGAGAAGGTCCGGCTGCTGGAGGAGATCCTGGTCGCAGAGCGCTCCGACCCGCACGTCTTCGCCACCGTCACCCTTCTCGTCTTCCCGGCCGACCGCGGTTCCGTGCGGGTGGTACGCGCCGGGCACCCCGGCATGCTGATCCGCTCCGGCGCCACCGTGCAGCAGGTGGAGACCCCCGGCGGCATGGCCCTCGGGCTGCTGCCCGGCCGGGGGGAGTGGCCGCAGGAGGAGGTGCCGCTGCCGCCCGGCGGCCACGTCGTCCTCTTCACCGACGGCCTCTTCGAGGGCCGTACCGGCCCCGGCACCCGCCTCGGCGAGGAGGGGCTGCTGGAGCTGGCCCTGCGCAACGCCGACCTGGAGCCCGCCGCCTTCGTGGACGCCCTGGTGGACGGCGCCTCCGAGGGGGCCGCGCCCTACGGCGGCCTCGCCGACGACGTCGCCGTCCTGCACCTCGGATGGAGGAAGTCGTGAGCCGCACCCGCAGGACCTTCCAGGAACGTCTCTCCGTCCAGGGCTGGGTCCGCCTCGTCCTGGTGGCGATGGTCGTCGTCGTCCTCGGCTGCACCGCGGTGGCCGGCGCCCTGCTCTCCCGCGCCAACGACCGGACCAACGAACTGGTCGACCGCATCCAGCCCGCCCGCTCCATCGCCTTCCAGCTCCAGAAGTCGCTGCTGGACCAGGAGACCGGCGTCCGGGGCTACGTCCTCACCGGCGACACCTCCTTCCTCACCCCCTACGCGGAAGGGCGGAAGGACGAGCGCGCGCAGGT
This sequence comes from Streptomyces diastaticus subsp. diastaticus, assembly GCF_011170125.1. Lineage (NCBI taxonomy): Bacteria > Bacillati > Actinomycetota > Actinomycetes > Kitasatosporales > Streptomycetaceae > Streptomyces > Streptomyces diastaticus. The sequence goes on from NZ_BLLN01000003.1 coordinate 1,464,640, forward strand.
CGCCCGCATCGAGCGGTACATCGGTGGCGACGCCCGCTTCGCGCAGGACGTCGAGCGCATCGAGAAGTCGGCGGCGAAGTGGCGCCGCGAGCAGGCCGAACCGCTCATCGCCGCCGTCCGCGAGGGCGGCCCGCAGGCCGCCACCGCCGTCGACGTCACCGAGAGCAAGCTCCAGTTCGACTACATCCGGGACCTCTTCGAGGCTCAGCAGAGCCACCTTGAGGAGGCCCGCGCCGCCACCCGGGCGGAACTCGACGAGGCCCGCTCGGTCCGCGACATCATGCTCGTCGTGGTCCTGGTCTTCTTCGTCCTGGCCGTCGTCGTCCTCGCACTGCTCCTGCACCGGATGGTCGGTCGCCCGCTGAACCGGATGCTGGTCGCCTCCGAACGCGTCCGTGAGGGCGATTTCGACCGCCGCATCGAGGTCGGCGGACCCTCCGACCTGGCGGCGGTCGGTGGTGCCGTCGAGGCGATGCGCCGCCGCCTGGTCGACGAACTCGTCGCCGGCCGGGGCCGCGAGGCCCTGCTCTCCGGCCAGGCCGACGAGCTGCGCCGCTCCAACGCCGAGCTGGAGCAGTTCGCCTACGTCGCCTCGCACGACCTCCAGGAGCCCTTGCGCAAGGTCGCCTCCTTCTGCCAGCTGCTGGAGAAGCGGTACAGCGCGCAACTGGACGACCGCGGCCGCCAGTACATCGACTTCGCGGTCGACGGGGCCAAGCGTATGCAGGTCCTCATCAACGACCTGCTCACCTTCTCGCGCGTCGGCCGGGTCGGCGACGCCTGGCAGCAGACCTCGCTCGACGGCGCGCTGGACCGCGCGCTGGGCAACCTCGAACTCGCCATCGAGGAGAACGGCGCGCTCGTCGTGCGCGACGCGCCGCTGCCGGAGGTCAGCGGAGACCCCACCACGCTGGCGATGCTCTGGCAGAACCTCATCGGCAACGCCCTGAAGTTCCGGCGCCCGGACGTGCCCAGCCGGATCGTCGTCGACTGCGTCCGCGAGGACGACGACACCTGGCACCTGTCGGTCACCGACAACGGCATCGGCATCGCGCCGGAGTTCTCCGAGAAGGTCTTCGTGATCTTCCAGCGGCTGCACGCCAAGGACGCCTACGGCGGGACCGGCATCGGCCTCGCCCTCTGCCGCAAGATCGTCGAGTTCCACGGGGGCCGGATCTGGCTGGAGCCGGTCACCGGCGCCGGCGAGGACGGGGACGCGGGCACCGCACAGGGCACCCGTGTCCACTTCACCCTGCCCGCGACCGCGACCGGCTCGCGGTCCGACCTGCTCACCCCCGCCACCACCAGCCTCCCGGGAGACGGCCAGTGACCACCCCCGCCCAGCCCATCGAAGTCCTGCTCGTCGAGGACGACCCCGGCGACGAGCTCATGACGCGCGAGGCGTTCGAGGACAACAAGATCCGCAACACCCTCCACGTCGTGCGCGACGGGGAGGAGGCCCTCGACTTCCTCTACCGCCGCGGCGCGTACCCCGAGGCCCCTCGCCCGGACCTGATCCTGCTCGACCTCAACCTGCCCAAGTACGACGGCCGGCAGGTCCTCGCGCAGATCAAGGCCGACGCGGAACTGGCCCTCATCCCGGTCGTGGTGCTCACCACCTCGTCCGCCGAGGAGGACATCCTGCGCAGCTACAAGCTGCACGCCAACGCGTACGTGACCAAGCCGGTCGACCTGGACCAGTTCATCGCGGCGGTCAAGCAGATCGACGACTTCTTCGTCACGGTGGTACGGCTCCCGGGGCGGTCCTGATCCGTTCCGCCGGTGGGTGACACCTTTCACGGCGGAAGGAGACATACCCGTGGATCCGCTGGGCACAAGCGGATGGAGGAGAACCCAGAGCTTCTCACCGGGTGCACGGGCAGGAGCAGATGAACGAACAGGTCACCATGGACACGGGCTTTCCCTTCGCCGCGGCGGACTCCGTCGAACCGCTGCGGCAGGCAGTCGAGTTCGACGGGGAGCCGGGCTGCATAGCGCGGGCCCGCCACGTCGCGAGCCGCTTCCTCCAGCAGCTCCAGGCCGAATGGCTGGCCGTCCCGCGGCCCCGTCTCGGCGACGACCTGCTGCTCGTCGTCAGTGAGCTGGTCACCAACGCCGAGCGGCACAGCCACGGACCGTACGTCCTGGAGCTGGAGGGCACCGACACCCACCTGTCGGTGAGCGTCTACGACAGCAGCTCGGCCCTGCCGCGCTGGTACGAGCCGGACCCGACGCGGCTCGGCGGCCACGGGCTGGAGATCGTCCGGGCCGTCGCCGACCGCGTCACCGCCGAGCGGGTGCCGGTCGGCAAGCGCGTCACCGCCGCCTTCGCCCTGCCGCCCCGGGCCGCCGTCTGACCCGACCGGACCTCCCGCGACCGACCACGGCGCGAGGTCCACCGGGGGAAGCGTGAAGAAACGGGGGAAGTCGCTTGTTGTCAGCACCTGACGCTCGCTCATGTCGTGGGGCCCCGCGCCGCGCCCTTCTGGCCGCGGTGCGTACGGCTCCGGTGCGCATCGTCCACGACCACCGGCCCAGGGCCGGTTGATCAGAGAGGTTGTCGTGTCCTCAGCCCAGTCCTCCCCCCGTCCCGCGGACCGCTCCCTGCAGATTCGGCAGCGCCCCGAAGGCGGCGGCATCGTCGTGTCGCTCGGCGGCGATCTCGACCTGGAGAACATCACCCCGCTCGGCCCCGCCCTCAGCGACGCCGCGGCCTCGGTGTCCGGCCCCGTCGTCGTGGACCTCTCCGGCGTCGGCTTCGCCGACTCCAGCACGGTCAACGTCTTCCTCCAGGCGTACGGCGCCATAGGGCCCCGCCTGCGGTTCGCCGCGCTCTCCCCCTTCGTCGAGCGGCTCTTCGGGCTCATCGGACTCCAGAGCGCCCTGCCGGTGCACGAGACGGTGGCCGAGGCGCTCGCGGCCCCGCTGCCCGCCCCCGACGGCGACCGCGCCCCCTGACGGCGGCGGCCGGGGAGCCCGCCGCGGCGCTTCCCGGCCCCACCGCGCGTGCCGTCGCCGTCAGCCCAGCAGCACCGCCACCGCCACCAGCGCCGGTACCGCCAGCACCGTGGAGAGCAGCACCGCCTCCCGGGCCAGCCGGACGCCGGTGTCGTAGCGGGAGGCGTAGGTGAAGAGGTTCTGCGCGGCGGGGAGGGCGCTGGTGACGACCACGGCCAGCAGCGCCGGGCCCGCCAGCCCGAAGACGCCCGCGCCCACCGCCCACGCCGCAACCGGCTGGCCGGCCGTCTTCAGCCCGACCGCGAGCAGGACCTGCCCCCGCTCCGGGCCCCGGGCGGGCAGCGTGGCACCCCGCAGCGAGATCCCGAAGGCCAGCAGCACCGCCGGGACCGCCATCGCCCCCATCAGCTCCACCGGGTCGAGCACGGGAGCGGGCACCCGTATCCCCGCGGCGGCCACGGCGACACCGGCCAGCGAGCCGAGCACCACCGGGTTGCGCAGCGGCGCCGTGACCACCGCCAGCGGCGAGGTGCGGGCCCCGGGCCGGGAGAGGTCGATGACGGTGAGCGCCAGCGGGGAGACGACCAGCAACTGGAAGAGGAGGACCGGCGCGATCAGCGTGGCGTCGCCGAGCACGTAGACCGCGATGGGGATGCCGAGGTTGCCGGCGTTGACGTAACCGGCGCACAGGGCTCCGATGGTGGTCGGCCCGGTACCCCAATGGCGTAGCGCCCCCACCACGATGTAGACGCCCGCCACCAGCAGCGTCGAGACGGCGGTGACCAGCAGGGCGGGGGAGGTCAGGGCACCGAGGTCGGCCTGGGCCAGGGTGGTGAAGAGCAGCGCCGGGGAGGCGACATGGAAGGCCAGCCGGGTCAGCACGGGCCCGCCCTGCTCCCCGAGGACGTGGGTCCGCCCGACCAGGTAGCCCACCGCGATCAGGGCGCCGATGACCGCGAACCCTTCCAGCACCCCGGTCACCGCGGGCTCCGGGGCCGGGGGCGGCGACAGGGCCCCGCGCGCCCGGCGCGTCCCTCGCGCGGGGCCTCGCGAGGACCGGCTATGTCCGAGGGGTCGCCGCTCACCGGCTGGTCGGGATCGTGTCGCACATGACCCGCACCCTAAGGATCATGGAACCCGGTGGGCAAGCCCGCCCCGCGCCCGCCGCCCGGCCCGCCCGACCAACGATCCGAGGAGTCCTGACCGCCATGACCGGACCGATCCCGCCCCTCGCCCCGACCGTCCGGCTGCGTCACGGCGCCCAGATGCCGCGCCTCGGCTTCGGCACCTACCCGCTGGACGACACCGAGGCCGAGCACGCCGTCGCCACCGCCGTCGAGAACGGCTACCGCCTCATCGACACCGCCGCGCTCTACGGCAACGAGATCGGCGTCGGCAGGGGTATGCGTGGCGGGGGCGTCGCCCGCGACGAACTCTTCGTCACCAGCAAGCTCACCAAGGGGCAGCAGGGCGCCGGCACCCGCCGCGCCGTCGAGGAGAGCTGCGCCCGGCTGGGCACCGACCATCTCGACCTGTACCTCATCCACTGGCCCGACCCCGTCCAGGACGCCTACGTGGAGACCTTCCGGACCCTGGCCGACCTGATGGGGGAGGGGACGCTGAAGGCGGTCGGTGTCTCCAACTTCAAGCCCCACCACCTCGACCGGGTCATCGAGACCACCGGCGTGGTGCCCGATGTCAACCAGATCCAGCTCAGCCCGTACCACACGCGGGACGCCGCCCGGGCGCACCACGAGAAGCTGGGCATCGTCACCGAGGCGTGGAGCCCGCTCGGCCGGGACGGCACGGTCTTCGCCGAGGAGCCCGTCCGCCGGGCCGCCGAGCGGCACGGGCGCACCCCGGCGCAGATCGTGCTGCGCTGGCACGTGCAGCAGGGGATCGTGCCGGTGCCCAAGTCCGGCCACTCCGAGCGGATGCGGGAGAACCTGGACGTCTTCGGCTTCGAGCTGACCGAGGCGGAACTGGACGAGATCTCCGGGCTCGACCGGGGTGAGGCCTCCGCCGACGACTCGGACGTCATCGCGCACTGAGCCGGGCGCGCGGCGGGCCGGGCACGGCCTACGGGGCCGCCGGTCAGACGGCCGGTACCCGGGCTTAGGATCGGCTTCCGCATGGACCCGATCACTCCCGGGGCGTTCGCCCTGCTCGCCGCGGCCGCCCTGCTCGTCGGCTTCTCCAAGACCTCGGTCAGCGGCGCCAACACCATCAGCCTCGCCGTCTTCGCCGCCGTGCTGCCCGCCAAGGAATCGACCGGCGTCCTGCTGCCGCTGCTCATCGTCGGCGACGTCTGCGCGGTCCTCGTCTACCGGCGCCACGCCCACTGGCCCACGCTCTGGCGGCTCTTCCCGGCGGTCGCCGCCGGAGTGCTGGCCGGCACCACCTTCCTGGCCGTCGCCGACGACGGAGCGGTCCGCACCTCGATCGGCGCGATCCTGCTGGTGATGTCCGCCCTGACGTACTGGCGCCGCAGGCAGGCCGCCCGGCCCCGCGCGGCCCCGGCGCCGGCCGCCCCCGAGCCGGCGGCGCCGGAGGCGGCCGGCGTGGCGGCCGGGAGCGCCGCGCCCGGCACGGGGGAGGCCCCCGGGACCGGGCGTGGTGCCCGCCTGAAGGCCCGTACCTACGGTGTCCTGGGCGGCTTCACCACCATGGTCGCCAACGCCGGCGGCCCGGTGATGTCGCTCTACCTGCTCTCCGCGGGCTTCCGCAAGCTCGGCTTCCTGGGGACGTCCGCATGGTTCTTCCTCATCGTCAACACCTCCAAGGTGCCGTTCAGCGTCGGCCTCGGACTCATCGACGGGCCGTCCCTGCTGCTCGACGCCGTGCTGGTGCTCCTCGTCGTCCCCGGCGCCCTGCTCGGCCGCGCCCTGGCCCACCGGATCAACCAGGTGCTCTTCGAGCGGCTGGTCCTGGCCGCCACGGTGGCCGGCGGCGTCCAGCTCCTCCTGCTGGGCTGAGTGAGGAGGCTTCAGCGGGACAGCGCGGCCGTGCGCGCCGTGCCGGTGGGCTTCGTGAGGTCGCGTACCGCGTGGAAACCGGTGAAGGGACCGTCCGACAGGTGGACCGCCGCCACCGCGTCGAGCGCGCCGCCGAGCCCGAGGACCAGCGCCGGGGCGCCGTCGGCCACTGGCCGGCCGCGGGGCGTCCGCGGTGATCCCGGCGACCCCGCCCAGCCCTGCGGCGAGCAGCCGGGCCACCTTGCCTGCGCCCACGACCGGCCGCGGCGCCGCCTGCTTCGCACCGCCGCGCCGGAGGGCGGCCTTGACCTCAACTCGAGTGCAGGTCCTACCTTCGCGGTCATGAGCATGGAGACCACGGCATGGACGCAGCTCTACAGCGTCCTCCACGCCGATCAGGACCGCCGCCCCTTCGCCCGCGCCACCGTGCGCCGCATCGCCGCGTTCGCCCGCCCGCACCGCGTCCGGATCGCCTGGTTCGTGGTGCTCAGTGTCGCCACCGCACTGCTCGCCGTCGCCACGCCCGTCCTCGCCGGGCAGGTCGTCAACACCCTGGTCTCCGGCTCCGACCCCTCCCTGGTCACCCGGCTCGCCCTGCTCATCGCCGCCATCGCCGTGGCCGAGGCCGGCCTCGGCATGGTGGCCAGGGGCCTGAGCGCCCGCCTCGGAGAGGGGCTCATCCTCGACCTGCGCACCGCCGTCTTCGACCACGTCCAGCGGATGCCGGTCGCCTTCTTCACCCGCACCCGCACCGGCGCCCTGGTCAGCCGCCTCAACAACGACGTCATCGGCGCCCAGCGCGCCTTCAGCGACACCCTCTCCGGGATCGTCTCCAACGTCGTCACGCTGGTCCTCGCCTTCGCCGTGATGGTCGGCCTGTCCTGGCAGGTGACCCTGCTCGCCCTCGCGCTGCTCCCCGCCTTCGTCCTCCCGGCCCGCCGCACCGGCCGCCGCATGGCCGCGCTGCGACGCGAGGCCGCCGAGCACAACTCCGCCATGGGCACCCGGATGACCGAGCGGTTCTCCGCACCCGGCGCCACCCTCGTCAAGCTCTTCGGCCGGCCCGCCGACGAGTCCGCCGAGTTCGCCGCCCGGGCCCGCCGCGTCCGCGACATCGGCGTGCGCACGGCGATCGCCGAGTACACCTTCATCACCTCCCTGACGCTGGTCTCCGCCCTCGCGCTCGCCCTCGTCTACGGCCTCGGCGGCCGCCTCGCGCTGAGCGGCGCCCTCGAACCGGGCGCCGTCGTCTCCCTCGCCCTCCTGCTGACCCGCCTGTACGCCCCGCTGACGGCCCTCGCCGGGGCCCGGCTGGAGGTGATGACCGCCCTGGTCAGCTTCGAGCGGGTCTTCGAGGTCCTCGACCTGAAGCCGCTCATCGCCGAACCCGAGCAGCCCCGTCCGCTGCCCGAAGGCCCCCTCTCCGTCACCTTCGAGGACGTCACCTTCGCCTACCCGGCCGCCGACAGGGTCTCGCTGGCCTCCCTGGAGGAGGTCGCCGCCCTCGACGGCCGGGAGGAAACCGAGGTCCTGCACGGTGTCAGCTTCCGCGCCGAACCCGGGCAGACCGTCGCCCTGGTCGGCTCCTCGGGCGCCGGCAAGTCCACCATCGCCGCCCTGCTTCCCCGCCTCTACGACACCGACGCGGGCACCGTCCGGATCGGTGGCCAGGACGTCCGGGACCTCGGCGCGGACACCCTGCGCGACACGCTCGGCATGGTCACCCAGGACGGTCACCTCTTCCACGAGTCGGTCCGCGCCAATCTGCTTCTCGCCCGCCCCGCCGCCACCGAGGACGAACTCTGGGACGCGCTGCGGCGGGCCCGCCTCGACGGCCTCGTCGCCTCCCTGCCCGAGGGGCTCGACACCGTCGTCGGCGAACGCGGTTACCGGCTCTCCGGCGGTGAGCGGCAGCGCATGACGATCGCCCGGCTGCTGCTGGCCCGCCCTCGCGTCGTCATCCTCGACGAGGCCACCGCCCACCTCGACAACACCTCGGAGGCGGCCGTCCAGGAAGCCCTCGCCGAAGCCCTCGACGGACGTACCGCCCTGGTCATCGCCCACCGCCTCTCCACCGTCCGCACCGCCGACCGCATCCTCGTCGTGGAGGAGGGCCGCATCGTCGAACAGGGCACCCACGCCGGCCTGCTGGCCCGCGAGGGCCGCTACGCCGAGCTGTACCGCACCCAGTTCGCCCCCGCAGCCGGCGGGGTGTCCGTCGGCTGACCCGCGGGACGTGCCGCCGGGCCGCCGGGAACGTACGGTGGCGACCGTGACCGCCGGACCGGCGAAGGAGCGAGGAATGAGCGAGACCCCGGGCGAGCGCCCCGTCCCCGAACTGATCGACGACCGGCCGGCGGGCATGCTCCGCGCCGTCGCCGGCGACGAGGTGATCGGGCACATCCAGTACCTCGTCCTGGAGACCCCCGAGGCCGCCCTCGCCCCGGTCCACACCATCGTGGACCCGGGCCACGAGGGGCAGGGCGTCGGCTCCGCCCTGGCCGCCGAGTTCTACGCCATGGCCGACCGCGAGGGGGTGGCCGTCGCCCCGCTCTGCCCCTACGTCGCCCGGTGGGCCGAGCGCCACCCCGACCAGGCGGCGCCCGCCTCCGAGGAACTGCTCGCGGCGGCCCGCGCCAAGGTGGCGGAGGACCCCGCCCTCTGGTGAACCTCGCCCGGCCCCGGCCCCGCACCGGCCGGTGACCGTACGCTCGGCGGATGCTCACCCTGCTGCACACCTCACCCGTGCACATCCCCGTCTTCGACGCCCTGCGGGACCGGCACCGGCCCGGCCTGCCCCTGCGCCATGTGGTCGAGCCGGAACTGCTCGACCGCGCCCGGCGGGAGGGGCCCGCCGCCGTGGCCGCGGAGATCGCCGGGGTGGTGCGGCGGGCCGCCGCCGACGGCGCGGGGGCCGTCCTGTGCACCTGCTCGACGCTGGGGGCCGTCGCCGAGACGGTGGCCGCGCCCGTCCCGGTCCTCCGGGTCGACCGGCCGATGGCCGAGGCGGCCGCGGACCACGCGGGGGACGGGCGGATCACCGTGGTGGCCGCGCTCGCCGCCACCCTCGGCCCCACCGCCGACCTGGTCGCCGAGGTCGCCCGCCGCGCCGGACACCGGCCCCGCCTCACCACCCTGCTGGTCCCGGGCGCCTGGGACCTCTTCGAGGCGGGCGACACCGCCGGGTACCACCGGGCCGTCGCCGGCGCGGTCGCTGGGCTCACCGGGACCGACGCCGTGGTGCTCGCCCAGGCGTCGATGGAACCGGCCCGCGCCCTCCTCCCCGCCGCGCCGCGGGTCTTCGCCAGCCCCGGCCCGGGCTTCGCGGCCGCCGCTTCGGCCGTCACCGGCGAACCCGGTCCCCCGAACGGATGAGTGGGCGCGCGGACGCCGGGTAGCCGTGGGACACATCAGGAGCCGGAACCCTTCCGGCGCCGCCCGTCCACGCCCGCTCCGGGCGCAGGCCGCACGGCGGGGCGTCCACGCCCGGCAGCGCCGGGCCGCCCCGCCCGGCCGCCCCGGCTGGAGGACACGATGACCCACCCGTACCCCGACCCCGTCCCCCCGGCGCCGCCGGGCCCGCAGCCCGTACCGCCGGGGCCCGACCGGCCCGACCCGGTGCCACCGGCACCGAAGCCGGTACCGACGCCTCCGGGGCCCGGCCGCCCCGACCCGGTGCCGCCCGTCCCGCCGCCTGACCCCGGCCCGCTGCCGGGCCCGGGCCCGGCCCCGGGCGGCCCCACTCCGGGCCCGGGGCCCGGCGATCCGGGGCCGCTGCCCGAACCCCCGCCCGCCCCGGCGCCCTACCCCGATCCGGCGCCGCCGGAGCCCGAACCGGACCCGCGCTGAACCGCGGCCGGCCCGGCACCCTGGGTACTCCGCGGGTGCCGGGCCGGCCGCGTGCCCGGGTGGCTCAGTCCTCCCGCGTCTCGCTGCGGTCGCCGCCCCACAGCGTGTGGAAGACACCCTCCCCGTCGGTCCTGCGGTAGGTGTGTGCCCCGAAGTAGTCGCGCTGGCCCTGCACCAGCGCGGCCGGCAGCCGCTCGGCCCGCAGCGCGTCGTAGTACGCGAGCGCGGCCGCGAACCCCGGGACCGGCACCCCCTGCCGGGCGGCCTCGGCGACCACGGCCCGCCAGTCGTCCTGGGCCTCGCCGATCTCACGGGCGAAGGTCTCGTCGGAGAGCAGCGAGGGCAGGTCCCCCCGCCCGTCGTAGGCCGCCCGGACGCGGTCCAGGAACGCGGCCCTGATGATGCAGCCGGCCCGCCAGATCGCCGCCACCGCCCCCGGGTCCACCTCCCAGCCGTACTCCTCGCTGCCCGCCCGGATCTCGTGGAACCCCTGCGTGTACGAGACCAGCTTGGAGGCGTACAGAGCCTGCTCCACCTGGTCCGCGAAGCGCGCCGCAGCCGCCTCGCCGAGCGGCGCCGGAGTGGGGCCGGGCAGTGAGCGGGAGGCCCGGCGCAGCCCGGCGTGGCCCGAGAGCGACCGGGCGAAGACCGCCTCCGCGATTCCCGGCACCGGCACCCCGAGGTCCAGCGCCGCCTGCACCGTCCACCGTCCGGTGCCCTTCTGCTCCGCCTGGTCCAGCACCACGTCGACGAACGGCTCGCCGGTCCGCTCGTCGACGTGCGCGAGCACCTCGGCGGTGATCTCGATGAGGTACGAGTCCAGCCGCCCGGTGTTCCACCGGCGGAAGATCTCCGCGATCCGGGCCGGTCCGTACCCGGCGACGTCCCGCAGCAACTGGTACGCCTCCGCGATGAGCTGCATGTCGGCGTACTCGATGCCGTTGTGGACCATCTTGACGAAGTGACCGGCACCGTCCGGACCCATGTACGCCGTGCAGGGCGCGCCGTCGTCGGCCTCGGCCGCGATGCGCTCCAGCATCGGCCCGAGCGCCCGGTACGACTCGGCAGAGCCGCCCGGCATGATCGACGGTCCGCGCAGCGCGCCCTCCTCGCCGCCGGAGACGCCGGTGCCGACGAAGTGGATGCCGCGCTCGCGCAGCGCCTTCTCGCGGCGCCGGGTGTCCTCGAAGTGCGCGTTGCCCCCGTCGATGATCATGTCGCCCTCCTCCAGGAGCGGGGCGAACTCCTCGATCACCGCGTCGGTCGGCGCGCCGGCCTTCACCATCACCAGCACCCGCCGGGGCCGCTCCAGGGACTCCACCAGCTCCTCGGGGGTGGAGGCCGGCAGGAAGGCGCCCTCCTCGCCGAACTCGGAGACCAGGGCCTCGGTCCTGGCGGCGGTGCGGTTGTGCACCGCGACGGTGTAGCCGTTCCGGGCGAAGTTCCGCGCCAGGTTGCGGCCCATCACCGCGAGCCCGGTGACACCGATCTGGGCCGTCCCACTGGTCTGCGCTGTCTCACTCATGACGTCTCTCTCACACGATCGGGAAAGGAGCCGGGTACGGGGCGCGCGGCAGGGCCGCCGAGGTCCGGCGGGCCGGGCCGTCGCCGTCCCGGTCAGTATCGGCGCGCGGCCGCGGGTCCGCGCGCCCGGCGCCGTCTGCCCCGCGGCCGGGCCCGCCACACGCCGGGACCGTCCGCGGGGGCGCCCGACGGCATGTGCCGACGGCACGGTGCCGGAGGAGGGGCGCCGCTCGCTCCCGGTGAGGGCCCGGGTGCCGCGTGCGCCCGTCGTGCGCCCCCTTGTCACGGAGCGTTCGTGCCCGTTACGTTCGGGGCTTCACACCACGCCCGGCCGGGGCGGGCCCCGGACGCGCAGAGTCAAGGGGGGCCTGTCATGGCCGTACGCGGACGTCACCGGCGCCGACAGCAGAGAAGATTCAACCGGGCGTCACTCACCGTCACGGCCAGCGGCGCGGGACTCGCCTTACCGCTGGTCGCGGCCGGTACCGCCGACGCCGCCTCCGCGGACACCTGGGCCAAGGTCGCCGCCTGCGAATCCTCGGGCGACTGGAGCGTCAACACCGGCAACGGCTACTACGGCGGCCTCCAGTTCAAACAGTCGACCTGGGAGGCGTACGGCGGTAGTGCCTACGCGGGCCGGGCCGACCTCGCGACCAAGGACCAGCAGATCGCGGTCGCCGAGAAGGTGCTCGACGGCCAGGGGCCGGGTGCCTGGCCCGCCTGCTCGCAGAAGGCCGGGCTGACCCGGGGCGGCCCCGCACCGGTGGCGCCGGAGGCCGCCCCGGCGCCCCGGCCCGCCACGTCGCAGGCGGCGACGCCGACCACCACCCCGCAGTCCAAGGCGGGCACCGCCGAGATGTACACCGTGGTCCGCGGCGACACGCTCTCCCAGATCGCCGACGATCAGCGGGTCAAGGGCGGCTGGCAGCGGCTGTACCAGGCCAACCGCGCCCAGGTGGGCGCCGACCCCGACCTGATCGTCCCGGGCCAGCGCCTCCAGCTCAAGCCCGGTGCCACCGCCACGCCCCAGAGCCGCCCCGCCCCGAAGGCCAAGGACCGGACGGGGCCGGAGCCGACCGGGAAGCCGGCGGCCGAGAAGGCGGCCGACACCGCGCGGGCGAAGGCCGTGGCGGCCAGGAAGGCGGCGGAGGCGAAGAAGGCCGAGGAAGCGAAGAAGGCCGAGGAGGCGAAGAAGGCCGAGGAGGGCCGCAAGGCGGCGGCAGCCAAGAAGGCCGAGCAGGCGGCGGCCGCCAAGAAGGCGGAAGCGGCCAGGAAGGCCGAGCAGGCGAAGAAGGCCGCCGCTCCCCGCACCACCCTGAGCTCTCCGGTGGACGCCGGACCGAGCACCCCCTACCGCGCCTCCGGGGCGTCGTGGTCGAAGGGGTACCACACCGGGGTCGACTTCCCCGTCCCCACCGGTACCAGCGTCAAGGCCGCCGCCTCCGGCACCGTGGTCTCGGCGGGCTGGGGCGGCTCCTACGGCTACCAGGTCGTCATCAAGCACGCGGACGGCAAGTACTCGCAGTACGCCCACCTCTCCGCGCTCACCGTCCGCGGCGGGCAGAGCGTGCAGGCCGGGCAGCGCATCGCCCGTTCCGGCTCGACCGGCAACAGCACCGGACCCCACCTGCACTTCGAGGTGCGCACGGGGCCCGGCTTCGGCAGCGACATCGACCCGCTCGCCTACCTCAGGGGAGGCGGGGTCAAGGTCTGACGGACGCCCCGGCCCGGTTCAGCGGTGCCGCGCGGCCTGCGGCTTTCCGGCAGCCTCACCGGAGCCGGGGGAGTCCGGGTCCGCACCGGACCGCGCCGGGGTGGCCAGGCGGTCCTGCATGCGCTCCGTGGTGAGCAGGATGAGGCCGCCGGCCGCCACCACCCCGCAGCTCAGCGCGAGGACGGTACCGGCCGTGCCGTACCGGAAACCCTCTCCGAAGAGCACCAGGCCCACGGCTGCCGCGGCCACCGGATTGACCACCGTCACCGTGGCCAGTGGCGCGGCCAGACCCGCGCCCCGGTACGACGCCTGGGAGAGGAGCAGGCCGCCGGCGGCCAGGACCGCCACCACCGCGAGGTCGGGGAGCTGCCCGAGGACTCCGCGGTCCCCGAGCGCCTGCGTGACGATCTTGGTGAAGACCGAGGCGATACCGAAGGCCACGCCCCCCGCCGCGGCCAGCAGTCCGCCCCGTACCGCAGGGTGCCGGTGCACCGCCAGCGCCGCCCCGGCCAGGACCGCCACCACCGAGCCGGTGACCACCACCAGCACGGTCCGCTCGGTGGCGTCCGGACCGCCGGTCCCGGCCGAACCGGTGAGCGCCAGCAGCCCGGCCAGCCCGGCCGTGGCCATCAGCGCGCCCCGCCACGCCGTGGTCCCGGCCCGGCGCCCGAGCAGCGCCGCCATCGGCAGCGCGAAGACTATGGTCAGCGCCCCCAGCGGCTGCACCAGCGTGAGCGGCCCGAAGGCGAGCGCCAGGACGTGCAGGACGGCACCGGCGCCGTTCAGCGCCACCGCGCCCCACCAGGCGAGACGCCGCCAGGGGACGAACGCCGGGCCCTGTTCGCCGGCCACCCGCTCCTGCACGATCGCCCCGGCCGCGTAGGCCACCGCGGAGGCCAGGCACAGGAGGGCGGACAGCGTGAGGTCGTTCATTCGATCGGCTCCCGGAGCAGCGCCGCCCCCTGTCAGCCGGCATCCTGCCGGGCAGTCTGCCGGTGGGCGGGGCCCGTGTCGTCGTTCCACGGAGGCCATCGCGTCCACTGCCGCTGGAGTGGACGAGGCCGCGGATCGTCCCGTCCGGTGCGGGCGGCCACCCGCCCTCCGGCGACCGGCACCCGCTCCTCTTCAGTCTCCCGCTCCTGCCCACTTGCCGCGCCCGGAACCCGGCCCGCTCCCGCGGCATGGCAAAATTGGCGGGGCCGCCGGTACCGGCGTGCCCCCGCCCCGCGAGAAGCGCGCCCCGGCCGGCACCGCCCCGGGGACCCCGCGGACGAACACACGAGGAACAACGATGACGGTGGCACCCGAGGGCCAGGAATTCGGCCCCGGCATCGACCCCGAACGTCTGGCCGTCTGCCTGTCGGTCCTGGACGAGCTGGACGGCCTGGAGATCGACCACCCCGACGCGATCACCGTGCGCCGCGCCACGGCCGGGATCTACCGGACGGTCAAGCAGCGCCGCCGCCAGGAGCGCAGGGCCGCCAAGACCGCCCACGACCGGGCGGTGACCGAGGCGACCGCGACCGGTTCGGCCGAGCGCATCGACGACGAGACGCAGGGGCTGCTGCCCACCGCCTCCGCCGAGGGCACCATCGCCGGCGTGCTCCAGCGCCCCCGTTCCTGCTACATCTGCAAGACCCGCTACGTCGAGGTCGACGTCTTCTACCACCAGCTCTGCCAGAGCTGCGCCCACGAGAACCGCGAGCGGCGCGACGCCCGCACGGACCTCACCGGAAAGCGGGCGCTGCTCACCGGTGGCCGGGCGAAGATCGGCATGTACATCGCGCTGCGCCTGCTGCGCGACGGCGCCCACACCACCATCACCACGCGCTTCCCCAACGACGCCATCCGCCGGTTCAAGGCGATGCCCGACAGCGACGAGTGGATCCACCGGCTCAAGGTCGTCGGCATCGACCTGCGCGATCCGGCCCAGGTGGTCGCCCTCAGCGACTCGCTGGCCGCCGAGGGCCGTCTCGACATCCTCATCAACAACGCCGCGCAGACCGTGCGCCGCTCCCCGCAGGCCTACAGCGAGCTGCTCGGGGCCGAGTCCGCGCCGCTGCCCGCGGGGGAGCTGCCCGCCTCGGAGGTCATCGGCGGTTTCGGGTCCGGCGCGGTCGCCGCTCTCCCCGGCCCGCGCCACGGCAGCCTGAGCGCCCAGGACGTCACCGAACTCGCCCTCGTCACCGGCTCGGCGACCCCGGCCCGGATCGCCGCGGGGACGGCCATCGACGCCGGGGGGCTCGTCCCCGACCTGCACGACTCCAACAGCTGGGTGCAGACCGTCGACGAGGTCGACGCGGTCGAACTGCTGGAGGTGCAGCTCTGCAACTCCACGGCGCCGTTCATCCTCATCAGCCGGCTCCGCCCGGTGATGGCCGCCGCGGCCGAGCGGGCGGGGCGGGCGTACGTCGTCAACGTCTCCGCCATGGAGGGCGTCTTCGGCCGGGGCTACAAGGGCGCCGGCCACCCGCACACGAACATGGCCAAGGCCGCGCTGAACATGCTGACCCGCACCAGCGCCCAGGAGATGTTCGACAAGGACCGCATCCTGATGACGGCCGTCGACACCGGCTGGATCACCGACGAACGCCCGCACCCGGACAAGATGCGGCTCGCCGAGGAGGGCTTCCACGCCCCGCTCGACCTCGTCGACGGCGCCGCCCGCGTCTACGACCCGGTGGTCCGTGGCGAGGCCGGCGAGGACCTGTACGGGGTCTTCCTCAAGGACTACGCCGCCGGGCAGTGGTGAGCACCTGACACCGCCTTCCGCCTCGCGGGCGCCCGGTCCGTCCCTCCTGCGGAGGGACGGACCGGGCCGCTTGGGTGGATCATGGCCGAATAAGGGGGTTCGTCCCGACAACCCGTCCGGCATTTGAGCGCTATCGAGCGCGGCGCCGCTCATTTGGTTAATCTGGACGACGGACAGCCCCTCCGGGTTCCACCTCACCCACGGCGCGTCCCGGGATCCACCGGTCACCCGGTGGTCCTCCCGCACGATTCCCGGCGCCACCGCGCCCGAACGGCCTCGAACAGCAGGACCCATTCGGCGGGTGCCCGGTACACGGCGGGACGCCCGGCACCCGACGGGTAACCGATACGAAGGAGTGCGCGGTGACACCAGACCAGACGATCCAGGACGAACCTCCCCTGTCCCGGCCAGAACGCCGGGCCAAGGCCACCCAGAACCCCGGCTGCCTCGAAGTCTGGTCGCGGTCGGCACCGATCCGGCTGGCGGGTTACGAGGACGACCTCGCCGAACCGCACATCCTGCCCAGCGTCGACTGACGCCCCGGGCGGACCGGCCCGGCCCCCCCCCCGCAGGTGCGGGCCGCTCTGACGCCCCGGCCTCCTGGCCCCGTGGCGGCGTACGGCGCCTCCGCCGGGCCGAGGCCGGGCACCAGCCCTCCCGGACGAGGAGTCCCCGGGGCGGCCCCGTCGCGGGCGTCCGGCCACCCCCAGGACGCACCGCGGTTGCCGGCGCGCTTCCGGCGAGCCGGCCACCGCGGGACACCGCGCAGGGCTCGCGGACGCCGCGCGGGGCTTCGGAGGCGCCCTTGGGGCTGTCCGGCGGATCTTCGTGGGCCCGCGACGCCCGGCACCCACTCTCGGCGCACGCCCGAATCGCCCGAGTGCGTCCAGTGCGAGGGAGGTCCGGGCGCGCGTCGAGAGCACGCAGCAGGCGCCGCAGGCTGTGCCACGAAGGTCCGCCGGACGGGCCCTGGCAGTGCGGCCCCCCCGGTGCCCAGCGCCCAGGGGGCCGTTTCCGGACTTTCCGGGCCGGCTTTCCCGTAGTGCCGGGCAGCGGCCCGCTCGCCGGGGACCGCGCTCCAGCAGTGTGGGGCCGACCTGTTCGCGGACCAGCGTCCGGTGCCACCAGTCGCCGGCCGCCCGCCGCTCCTCCCTGGTCGTGAAGCGGTACCGGTACAGCCGCACCCGCACGTGGAACGGCGGTGCGTCCGGGGAGGGGACCGTGCCGCCGGCAGGGCGCAGCCCGTCCAGGCGCAGCAGGCGAAGGGGCCGTCGGAGCGGGGGTGGCAGCAGCAGGCCGGGCGTGGTCCGCCACCGGGTCCACCGGGTCTTCTCGGGGGCCGGGGTCATGCCCCGGCTGCCGTTCGGCGCGCGGAAGCTCAGGGCGGTGGTGAGAAGGGCGACCAGGTGGAGCAGTGCCACCAGTCGCTGGAAGACCGGCCGGCTCAGCCGGCACTCGGGTGCCGCGAACCATTCCAGCCGGCCTCTCCCCTGCGGAGGCGGGCTCATCCTCACCCCCGCCGTGCCTGCCCGCACGCCTCGCCCCCGGAGCGGTGAAATGTCGACCTATCGACGCGGGGGTGGGAAAGTGAGGACATGGCTGACCGGGGCGCGAACGAGCATTCCCTCCCGGACGACTGGCCGGCGGACCCGGACCCGATCCTGGCCCTGAACCGCATCGGCAGCTTCGACTGGGACCTGGCCAGCGGCCTGATGGCGATGGACGGCCAGGCGCTGGCCGTGTTCGACATGCGCCCCGACGAGTACGACGACAACCCCGAGACCCTGTCCCCGCGGATCCCGCGGGAGGAGGGGCGGCGCCTGGACGAGATCGTCGCCGAGGCCCTCAAGGAGGGTGCGGAGAACTACGGTGCGTACTTCCGGATGCGGCTGCGTGACGGCGCGCTGCGCTGGACCCACACCCAGGGCTACATCCGCCGGGACGAGGAGGGCCGCCCGGTGCGCATCGTCGGGCTGATCCGCGACGCCACCCAGGAACTCAACGACACCACCGCCCGCAGCCGCCGTATCGACCGGCGCCGCCGCGAGGCGGGCATCGTCCAGTCCACCACCGACGCCCTGGCCGGCGCCCGCACGCTCGGCGACGTGGTCGAAGTCCTCCAGGACCCGCTCGCCCTGGAGCGCCTGGGCGCCGTCGGCATCGCCCTGGGCCTGCTCGAGGGCGGCCGTGTCCGGCTGCGGGCGGCCGGCCCGGCCCTCCGCTTCGTCTCCGAGGCCGTGCCGATCCGGCTGGACGAGCCGTTCCCGATCACCGAGGCGATCCGCACACTCACCCCCCGCTTCATCGAGAGCCGTGCCGAGTTCGACCGCCGCTACCCGGACATCACCGGGCACCTGTGGCGCAGCGGCATCCGTTCCGCCGCCTACCTGCCGCTCATCGCGCAGGGCCGCGCCGTCGGCGCCCTCGCCGTGCTGTACGGCGACGACACCCGGTTCGGGGAACGCGCCCGCACCCTCCTCATCGGCCTCGGCAGCGCCATCGCGCAGAGCGTCCAGCGCGCCCTCTTCTACGAGCAGGAGAAGGACCTCGCCGAGGGGCTCCAGCAGGCCATGCTCCCGCGCACCATCCCGGCGGTTCCCGGCGCGCAGATCGCCGTACGCTACCGCTCGGCCCGCGCCGGCCGGGACGTGGGCGGCGACTGGTACGACGTCATCCCGCTGCCCGGCGGCCACACCGGCCTGGTCATCGGTGACGTCCAGGGCCACGACACGCACGCCGCCGCGGTGATGGGGCAGCTGCGCATCGTGCTGCGCGCGTACGCGGCCGAGGGGCACCCGCCCGCCACCGTGATGGCCCGGGCCTCCGCCTTCCTCCGCGAACTGGACACCGACCGGTTCGTCACCTGCCTGTACGCCGACGCCGACCTCACCACCGGGGTCCTCCAGGTGGTCCGAGCGGGCCACCTCGACCCGCTCGTCCGCGCCGCCGACGGCACCTGCACCCGCGTCCCGGTGCCCGGCGGTATGCCCCTGGGCCTCTCCGCCGAGTTCGGTGAGGCCCAGTACCCGGTCGCCACCGTCGAACTCGACCCCGGGAACACCCTCATCCTCTGCACCGACGGCCTGGTCGAACGTCCCGGCGACGACCTGGACGACGGCTTCCGGGCCCTGGCCCGGCTGGTCCGCGAGGGGCCGGCCGAACCCGACGCCCTCGCCGACGTGCTCTGCGCCGACGTCGACCGGCGCGACGGCCAGGACGACGTCGCGATCCTGCTGATGCGCCGGCGCGCCGGCGCCACCCCGGCAGCCGGCGGGCGGCTGCGCCAGCATGTCGCACCGGAGGACCCGGAGGCGCTCGCCGGGGCCCGCCATCTCATCCGCGCCGCCGTCCGCTCGTGGGGCTCCGGCGAACGCGCCGACGAGATCGAACTCGCCGCCGACGAGATGATCACGAACGCGCTGATGCACACCGAGGGCTCCGCCGTCGTCACCCTGCGCGTCCTGACCGGCACCGACCGGCGGCTGCGGGTCGAGGTCGAGGACACCTCGAGCGCCCTGCCGCGGCGCCGGGAGGCAGCTGAGGACGGTGTGTCCGGCCGGGGCCTGCTCCTCGTCGACCGACTGGCCGACGGCTGGGGCGTCGAGGCGCGCGGCACCGGCAAGTCCGTGTGGTGCGAGTTCGTCGTCCCGCCCGGTCCGGCCACAGCCGGCCGCGGCCCGTACGAGGAGCGCCCCGGCGGCGGCTGAGGCAGGCTGGACCCATGCCGGAGCTGCCCGAAGTCGAAGCCCTGCGGGATTTCCTCTCCGTCCACGCCCTCGGCCGGAGGGTGGAACGGATCCTGCCGGTCGCCTTCCACGTCCTGAAGACCTACGACCCGCCCGCCACCGACCTGGCCGGGCATCAGGTCACCGCGGTCGACCGGTACGGCAAGTTCC
Source organism: Streptomyces diastaticus subsp. diastaticus (assembly GCF_011170125.1). NCBI lineage: Bacteria > Bacillati > Actinomycetota > Actinomycetes > Kitasatosporales > Streptomycetaceae > Streptomyces > Streptomyces diastaticus. The sequence continues at coordinate 1,484,308 of NZ_BLLN01000003.1, forward strand.
TCGACCTGACCGCGGGCCCCCTCCACCTCGTGACCCACCTCGCGCGGGCCGGCTGGCTGAAGTGGCGGGACCCGGTGCCCGCGGCCCCGCCCCGGCCCGGCAAGGGCCCGCTGGCCCTGCGCGTGGTCCTGGACGACGGCTCCGGCTTCGACCTCACCGAGGCCGGCACGCAGAAACGCCTCGCCGTGTACGTCGTCCGCGATCCCGCCGAGGTCCCGGGCATCGCCCGGCTCGGCCCCGACCCGCTCGCCGCTGACTTCGACCGCGACCGGCTCGCCGCCCTCCTCGCCTCCGAGCGCCGCCTGCTCAAGGGGGCCCTGCGCGACCAGAGCCTGATCGCGGGCGTCGGCAACGCCTACAGCGACGAGATCCTGCACGCCGCCCGGCTCTCCCCGTTCAAGAACGCCGGACGCCTCACCGACGAGGAGGTCACCGTCCTGCACGAGGCGCTGCGCACCACCCTCACCGAAGCCGTCGAGCGCGGCCGGGGCGTCGCCGCGGGCCACCTCAAGAAGGAGAAGAAGACCAACCTGCGGGTCCACGGAAAGGACGGCGAACCCTGCCCCGTCTGCGGCGACACCATCCGCTCGGTCAACTTCGCCGATTCCTCCCTCCAGTACTGCCCCACCTGCCAGACCGGCGGCAAGATCCTCGCCGACCGCCGCCTGAGCCGCCTGCTGAAGTGAGCCGGGCCCGGCCGGGCGCCGCCAGGACCCAGCCAGGGCCCGGACGGATTGGCCGGAACGCGACCAGCCCCTAGACTCCACCGGCATGCTGCGCGTACTGGCTGTGGACGACGAGGAACCGGCACTGGCCGAACTGCTCTACCTGCTGCGCGCCGACCCCCGGGTGGGCGCCGCGGAAGGCGCCACCGACGCCACCGAGGCGCTGCGGCGCATCACCAGGGCCGTGGAGGCGGGCCCGGACGGCGACGAGGCCATCGACGTGCTCTTCCTCGACATCCAGATGGCGGGGCTCACCGGGCTCGACGTGGCCCGGCTGCTGGCCGGATTCGCCCGCCCGCCGCTCATCGTCTTCGTCACCGCCCACGAGGGCTTCGCCGTGCACGCCTTCGACCTCAAGGCCGTCGACTACGTCCTCAAGCCGGTCCGCCGCGAACGCCTCTCCGAGGCCGTCCGCCGCGTCGCCGAACAGGCCGAGGCGCTCGGACACCGCAGGGCGGCACCACCCGCGACCACCACCCCGGACACCATCCCGGTGGAACTCGGCGGCGTCACCCGGCTCGTCGCCGTCCAGGACATCGCCTACGCCGAGGCCCAGGGCGACTACGCCCGCCTGCACACCCAGGACGCCAGCCACCTGGTCCGCATTCCGCTGACCACCCTGGAGGAGCGCTGGCAGCAGCACGGCTTCGTCCGCGTCCACCGCCGTCACCTCGTCGCCCTGCACCGCATCGACGAACTGCGGCTCGACGGCGGCTCGATGAGCGTCCGCGTCGGTGACGCCGAACTCGCCGTCTCCCGCCGGCACGCGAGCCGGCTGCGCGAACTGCTCCTCAGGCGCTCCGCGAGCTGACCCGTGACCAGGCCGTTCGCCGCCTAACCGGCCCACCGGAGAGACCGGCGCACCCCTTCAACCCGCTCCGGTGAGCGGTTAGACTCCCCGCCGTGTCCGCAGAGCCAGCGCCGCGCCGCGAGACCGTGACCGGCGAGCACCGGCGCGTGCACCGGCCCCAGCGCCCCCTCACCCGCTGGGAGATCGACGAACAGACCACCCTCGGCGCCGCCTACGTCCGCTCGCTCATGCGCGGACAACTGCGCACGGGGCTGGCCGCCTTCGCCGTCCTGGCCCTGCTGCTGGCCACCCTGCCGCTCTTCTTCGGCGCCCTCGGCAGCGCCACCGTCGTCTGGGCCGCCCTCGGCTTCGCCGCGTACCCCGTCCTCGTCGTGATCGCCTGGTGGTACGTCCGCCGCGCCGAACGCAACGAGAGCGACTTCGCCCGCCTCGTCGAGGGCGCAGAGCATCGCGGTGGCCCGTGAACCCGGCCTACGCCATACCCGCCGTCGCCGTCGTCGTCCTCGCCACCGTGCTGATCGGCGGCTTCGGCCTGCGCCTGTCCCGCACCACCTCCGACTTCTACGTCGCCTCCCGCAGCGTCGGCCCGGGCCTCAACGCCGCCGCCATCAGCGGCGAGTACCTCTCCGCCGCCTCCTTCCTCGGCGTCGCCGGACTGCTCCTCGTGCACGGCCCGGACATGCTCTGGTACCCGGTCGGCTACACCGCCGGCTACCTCGTCCTGCTGGTCTTCGTCGCCGCCCCGCTGCGCCGCTCCGGCGCCTACACGCTCCCCGACTTCGCCGAGGGCCGCCTGGAGTCACGCCAGGTGCGGATGCTGGTCTCGATCTTCGTGGTCGGCGCGGGCTGGCTCTACCTCGTCCCGCAACTCCAGGGCGCGGGGCTGACCCTCTCCCTGCTGACCGGTGCCCCCCGCTGGCTCGGCGGCGCCGTCGTGGCGGCCGTGGTCATCCTCGCCGTCGCCGCGGGCGGGATGCGCTCCATCACCTTCGTCCAGGCCTTCCAGTACTGGCTCAAACTCACCGCGCTGCTGGTCCCCGCCTTCTTCCTGCTGATCGCCTGGCACCGCGACGGTGGCGCCGCCCCCTCCTTCCCCGACCTCCCCGCCGCCCTGCTCGGCGGTGCCGGGGCCGACCAGCCGCTCGCGACCAGCCGCGCCGCCCACCCGCTCTACGCCACCTACGGACTGATCGTCGCCACCGTGCTCGGCACCATGGGCCTGCCGCACGTCGTCGTCCGCTTCTACACCAGCCCGCACGGCCGCGCCGCCCGCCGCACCACGCTCATGGTCCTCACCATGGTCGGCTTCTTCTACCTGCTGCCGCCCGTCTACGGCTGGCTCGGCCGCCTCTACGCCCCGGCCCTCAGCCAGGCCCACGACGCCGACGCCACCGTGCTGCTGCTCCCCGGCCTCATGGTCGGCGGTGTCGGCGGCGACCTCCTCGGCGCGCTGGTCGCCGGAGGCGCCTTCGCCGCCTTCCTCTCCACCGCCTCGGGCCTGACCATGGCCGTCGCCGGGGTCCTCACCCAGGACGTGCTGCCCTCCCGCGGTGTGCGCCACTTCCGGTTCGCCACCGTCCTCGCCATGGCGGTGCCGTTCGCCGGGACCATGCTGGTCAGCGGCGTACCCGTGGCGGACGCCGTCGGCATGGCGTTCGCCGTCTCGGCCTCCGCCTTCTGCCCTCTGCTCGTCCTCGGCATCTGGTGGCGCCGTCTCACCCCGCCCGGCGCCGCCGCCGGTCTGCTCCTCGGCGGCGGCGCGTCCCTGCTCGCCGTCGGCCTCACCGTCGCGGGCGTCGTCCGCTCCGGCTGGCTGCACACCCTGCTGGCCTGGCCCGCCGTCTGGTCGGTCCCGGTGGGCTTCCTCGCCATGGTCCTGGTCTCCCTCGCCACCCCCGGCAGCGTGCCCCCGCACACCAGCGCCACCATGACCCGCCTCCACCTCCCCGAGGCCCTCACCGTGCGCCGCCCGCCTCCGCCCGACGCCCCCGGCACACCGCCCGCGCGTCGCTCCCGCGTCACCGGAGGCGGCCGATGAGCTCCACCGCCGTCCTGCTCGCACTCTGCCCGCTGCTGCTCGCCGGAGGCTTCCTGGCCGGCCGCCGCACCGCCCACCCGGACGGCCGCAGCGACCTCGGCACCCCCGTCGAACGCGCCACCTTCGAGACCCTGCACACCGCCTCCCTCGCCGCCCCGCCGCTGCGGGCCGGACTCACCGAGGACAGCGCCCGCAAGGCGGCCCGCAGACTGCGTTCCCTGCTGGGCACCGATGCCCTGTGCCTGACCAACCGGTCCGCCGTGCTCACCTGGCACGGCACCGGCGAACACCACGCCAAGCAGGTCCTCGACCGGCTCGCCGACGTGCTCGACGCGGGCCGCAGCGCCGCCTTCGACTGCGGCTGCCGTGCCGACGACTGCCCGCTGCGCTGGGCCGTCGCCGCCCCGATCGTCGTCGACCACCGGGTCCTGGGCGCCCTCGTGGCCTACGCGCCCCGTGAGTCGGCCGTACTGGCCCGCGCCACCGACGAGGTGGCCCGCTGGGTCTCGGTCCAGCTGGAACTGGCCGAGCTGGACCGTTCCCGCACCCGGCTCATCGAGGCCGAGATCAAGGCGTTGCGGGCGCAGATATCCCCGCACTTCATCTTCAACTCGCTGGCCGCCATCGCCTCGTTCGTCCGCACCGACCCGACCCGCGCCCGTGAACTCCTGCTGGAGTTCGCCGACTTCACCCGCTACTCGTTCCGCCGCCACGGAGAGTTCACCACCCTCGCCGACGAACTCCACTCCATCGACCAGTACCTCGCCCTGGTCCGTGCCCGCTTCGGCGACCGGCTCTCCGTCACCCTCCAGATCGCCCCCGAGGTACTCGCCGTCACCCTGCCCTTCCTCTGCCTCCAGCCGCTGGTGGAGAACGCCGTCAAACACGGCCTGGAGGGCGCGGTCACCCGCAGCCGCATCACCATCAGCGCCCAGGACGCCGGGGCGGAGGCGGAGGTCGTCATCGAGGACGACGGCGTCGGTATGGACCCCGGCCGCCTCCGCGCGCTCCTGCGCGGCGAGGGCGGGCCGTCGGCCGGCGTGGGCCTGCTCAACGTCGACGAACGCCTGCGTACCGTCTTCGGTGACGCCTACGGCCTGGTCATCGAGACGGCCCGAGGGGCCGGCACCCGCATCACGGTCCGCATCCCGAAGTTCCGCGCGGGGGTGCACTCGTCGCCCCCGGAAGCGGGGGACCAAGGGGTGCCTTTCGGGTCATCCGGCTGACGGGGGCGCGGTACGGAACCCGGCCGGGCAGCCGGTGGCCGGGCCGCGCCCCTGCCCGGACCGACACCGCTCGGCCGCCTGCTGGGGCCGGGCGGCCACACCACCGCTTCGCCCGGGGGCACCGTGGTGCCGAGCGCCGGCACGCCGCCCCCGGCGGCGGTGTGCCGGCCGCTCAGAACAGATGGATGGCCAGGTGCCCCAGCGGCAGTCCCAGGCGCCAGGCCGGTGTCCACACCGGGGGCCGCTCCTTGTCGGGCAGAGCCGCGGCGCCGGGCACCGCGTCCAGGTCGGGGGCGAGGAGTTCGGTCTCCTCCAGCCACCGCCAGGCGGCCCGCGCGAGGCGCAGATCCGGGTCCTCGGGACCACGCGCACGGCGCTCGGCCAGCCGCTCGGCGACCCATTCCTGCCAGCACTGGTCGTACGCGGTGAGGGCGAGCCAGGTCTCCAGCTCGGTGACGACGCGGATGCCCGAGAGGGCGTCCTCCGTGTCGGCGAGGAAGACGGTGAGGGCCAGCGCCTCCCGTCCGGCCCGGAACTCGAAGGTGGTCGGCGGCATCAGGTCCCCCGTGCGCAGCACTTCCTCCGCGATGTACTCCGCGTAGAACCACGCCATCGGTACCGCCGTGCCGCCGGTGCCCCCGCTCCCGTCCGTGCCGGTCCCGCTCTCGTACCGCATGCCGTCCCGCCTTCCTCCGGTCCGCGTCCCCGCCACCCGGGCCGGGTGACCCGCGAGGGCGGACAGGGACAGCCGATTACCGCGAGGGGGCACCCGGCAAGGCGCTTTGCCGAGCCTTGACCGAGCGTACGGTTTCAGCGCAGGTCGGTGGCGTATCCCGGCAAAACCCTGCGCAGAGCCCGCAGCGCGTAGTAGGCGCGGGACTTGACGGTGCCCACGGGGATGCCGAGCACCGCCGCGGCCTCGGCGACGCTGGCGCCGCGGAAGTACACCTGGTGCAGGACGGCCCGGTGTTCGGGGCTGAGGGTGCGGACGGCCTGGCGGACGTCCAGCGTGGCGGCCGAGCGATCCGCGTGGTCGGCCGCCACCCGGGAGTGCTCCAGCACGGCGTCGCCCACCTCGGCGGGGCGGGCGCGGCGGGCCCGGCGGGCGTCGATGGCGAGGCGCCGGGCCACGGTGAACAGCCACGGCCGGATCGAGCCGTAGTCGGACCGCAGCGCCTCGGGGTGCTGCCAGACGCGGACGAAGGTCTCCTGGACGAGGTCCTCCGCGCGCTGGCGGTCGCCGTCGGTCAGGCGGAGGAGGTAGGCGAAGAGGGCTCCGCCGTGGTCGTGCTGGAGGGCCGCGAGCTCCCGCTCGTGGGTGCGCGCCGCCGGAGCCTCGACAGTGGTGTGGGTCACGGTGGTCATGGGCGTATGCCAACGCAGCGCGCCCGCCACCGACATACGCCGTGCACGGCTCTGCGGCGGGCGGTCGATGCTGTCGGTGAGTGGTGCGGCGAACGGGCGACCGGAACGCCCCCGCGCAGGGCGGCCGCCGGCGGGTGAACGTGGTGCGTCCGCGCCGGTCACCGCCGTGCCGCCGGGACCGGCGGTGTGCCGGGGCGGCGGGCCGGCGTCAGGGGACGACCGTCACCGGCCAGCGGCCGGCCTTCACCAGGCGGACCGCCACCGAACCGACGATGCGGTGCCCGGCCTGCTCGGAGGCGCCCACCACCACGGCGTCCGCCGTCAGCTCGTCCGCCGCCTGGACGAGACCGGAGTACGGGTCGCCGTGGTAGGTGTGGAATTCCCAGCGCACCTCGTAGAGGTCGCGCAGCCGTTCCGCCGAGGCGCGCACCTCGTGCATCAGGTCCTCGGCCAGGCCGTCCGGGGCGGCGGGGACCGGCATGCCCATCGCCGTTCCGGCGGTGACCACCGGCTGCACGTAGACGATGGCGAGCAGCGAGCGCTGGCGGCGCGCGAGACCGGCCGCGTAGGCCGCCGCCCGAAGGGAGGGCGCCGACCCGTCGAGGCCGGCGAGGATCACCTTCGGCCCGTCCGTGCCGCGTTCGAACGAGGACGACTGGTGGCTGCTCACAGCCCAGAGGATAGGCGCGGCGCGTCCCATCGGGTGCATGTACCCCGCCGCCCGGTGTGGGGGAGCGGCGGCGGGCCGCCCGCGTGCGAGTCATGAGATATGACGAACGACGCGCCCCTGGTCCCCCGAAGAGTCCTGCTGCGGACCGCCGCCGTGCTCGGCGCCGCCGTCACCACCCGCCTGCTCACCGCCGGCCCCGCGGCCGCGCCGGGCGGCCCGGCCCCGTCCGCCGGGCCGCCGTCCGCCGCGGGGCCGTCCGCCGCCACCCCCGTCCGCCCCGACCACCGCCTGCGTCCGCTCGCGGGCCACGCGGCCGCAGAAGGCCGCCGCCGCCTGCCGACCCCGGTCCGGACCCGGCCCGTGCTGCGGATGCCGGGGGCCGGCCATCCCATGGTGCTGACCTTCGACGACGGCCCCGACCCGCGCTACACGCCGCCCATCCTCGACCTGCTCCGCCGCCACCACGTACGGGCCACCTTCTTCGTCTGCGGGGAGATGGCCGAGCACCAGGGCGGACTGCTGCGGCGGATGGTCGACGAGGGCCACGTGATCGGCAACCACTCCTGGTCGCACCCGCTGCTCACCCGTGCCTCGACCGCCGTGGTCCGCGCCGAACTGGAGCGCACCAGCGAGGCCGTCGAGCGGGCCGTGGGGCAGCATCCGCAGTGGATGCGCGCTCCCTACGGCGCCTGGAACCGCCGGGTCTTCCGGCTCGGCGCCGAACTGGGCATGGACGCCTTCGCCTGGACGGTCGACTCGCTGGACTGGACGGAGCCCGGCACCCGCACCATCATCGACCGGGTGCTGAACGGAGCCGGCCCCGGCGTCATCGTGCTGGCCCACGACGCGGGCGGCGACCGCTCCCAGACGGTGACCGCGCTCCGCACCTACCTGCCCCGGCTGCTCGCCGACGGTCACCGCTTCACCGTGCCGGTGCGCGGCGAGGTCTGACACCGCGTCCCGGCCCGCCCCGGTCCACGGAGCCCCGAGGCGGCCGGAGCCGACCACGTCGGCCTCGTACCGGGCCGGCCGGTGGTGGCGGCCGCCGCCGCGGCTGACCGGGCGGGACCGGAGGGGCCGGTGTCCGGGTGCACCCGGCCGGCCGGGCAGCCGTCCGCGGGCACCGCGTCAACAACGCAGCGGGTCAATACACCCCTAGCCGGCGAAGACGGCGGCCCGCCCGTCCGCGGGGGCCGCCGCCGTCCGCCCGCCCTTCTCCCCTGCCGCCGGGCCGGCGGAGCCGGCCGGCCCGTCGTCTCCGTGCGCGCGCCCGACCAGCGCGGACGTGCCGTTCCCGCCCAGGGCGGGGGAGCCGGTGCACCACGCTGCCGGAGAGGAGGGCAAGGCAGCCGGTGCCGCGGGGCCGGCGGGGGAGCGGGCGGCGGTGGCCGCGGCCGGGGCGGGCCGCGGGGGCGGACTGCCGGACTCGCCGGAGCCGTTGCGGACCAGCGCCAGGCCGGTCAGCAGCAACAGCGCCAGCACCCCCCAGGGCGCGGGCCACGACGGCGGCCCGATGCGGTCGAAGGGCCGGGGTTCGGGCATGGCGGCTTCCCCTCTCGACGCGGCCGGACGGGCACGGGCGCCACGGTAGGCGCGGGGCGCGGAGGCGGCGACAGAGCGAGGGCGAACGGGTGGTGGTACGTCACCCGCCCGGCAGCCGGGGCCGGGTGGAGCGGTGCCGGACGCCACCGCGCACCGGTGGTCCGGCGACGACGGGCCCGGACGGCTCCCGGCCAGGACGCGGTACGGGTCCTGACGGGCGTGCACCGCATCGGCGAAGGCGGGGCCGGCTTCCCTGACGGCGGCTCACGCGTCATCACCGTCACCCGCTGACGCACCGCCACCTCGTGTCCCGGGGCACCGGCATCCGGGGGTCCTCCGGCCGGGCGCGTCCGTCCGGGTCGTCGCGCCGGCCCCGGGCACACCGCCGTGAGCTGCGACGACCGTGCCGGACCGGGGCCCCGGCCGGTGTGTCGGCCACCGGGACGCGCGGGCGCCGACGTGCGGGTGCCCGCACGCGGTCCGAAGGTCTTCGACGGGAGGCGCTGCCCGCCGACCGACCGGGGGGCCGCCCCCGGGGTGTCTCCCGTGGAGGTCCCTGATGCCTGCTCCCCGTGCCCGCACGGTCGCCGCCGCGTGCGTCCTGCTGGCGCTGGCGGCCCCGTCGGCCACGGCCGACGGCGGCACCGGCAACATCGTCGTCGCCCCGAAGGTCACCACCCGGGAGGAGCCGCTGACGGTCACCGTCCACGCGGCCTCCTGCCGTACCGGGTCGGCCTCCTCCCCGGCCTTCGGTGAGACACGGCTGACCCCGCGGACGGACGGCGCCGGGGGCCACGCCAGGCCGGCCGTCGGCCGCGACGTGCCACCCGGGAGTTACGACATCACCGTGACCTGCGACGACGGCCGGTCCGTCACCCGTACCGCGGCCTTCACCGTCGTCAACGGCGTGGCCCGTGGCGACCACGGCCCCGCGCCGTCGGACGGCGCGTCCACCGCCGACCTGGTCATCGGCGGTCTCATGGTGGCGTCCGCCCTGGCCGGCGGCGGGGTGCTCTGGCTGCGCGGTGAGCGGAGAGAGGGCCGGGAGGAACGGCGCTCGGCGTGAGCGGCGGCCGCCGCCCTACCGTGCGAGGTGCGGGAACAACTCCAGGAACGGCTCGGCGCTGGTCGCCACGCCCCGGCTGTAGGGCGCGTCGAAGTCCCAGATGAGGAAGAGCAGGAAGGCGATCAGGGCGGAGAAGAGTCCGGCGAGGATCATCTCCCGCGCCGTCCGCCGGATCTGCAGCGCGAAGATCATGCCGAGGGTCACCAGCCCGCCGGTGATCAGCCCGAACCAGACCACGGCCGGCATCGTCGCCTCCGTGCTGTCGGCACGCGCGCCGCGCGCCTGGTCCGCCGCCATCACCTGGTCCAGCAGCGGCTGGTACGCCTGTGCCTCGAACTCGTCGGCCGGCTCGTAGTCGGTGACCGCGTGACGCACCCGGTCGAGCAACTTGGTGCCCTTCCCGGTGAGTTCACCGTGGTCGGCCATCGTCTTCCACTCGGTGGTCGTGACATGGCCGACATAGGCGTCGACATCCGCCCGGACACGGTCCCGGACGTCCGCCGGATAGACGCGGACCCGCTCGGTGATCTCGTGCAGTGCCTGCGCCTCGGCGCGGACGTGGTCCTCCGCCGCGTTCCGCGCCTCCCAGACGCCGGCGATGGCCAGACCCAGCACGATCGCGTACACCACGCCGATCATCATCGTCATGTACTCGATGACGTCCGGGGTCTCGGTGGGGTCGTCGTCATCCCCGACGCGCCGGTGGCGCAGGGTGGTCACCAGCACCACGACAGCGCAGACCGCCGCCATCGCGAGAGTGAGAACAAGCCATTCCGACATGGGTTCCTCCGGCGGTCAGCGGGGCCGCAGCGCGGCGACCGCGAGGACCGCGGGTGCCGTGATGAGCAGGGTGAGCGAGACGAGCGAGGGGCCGTGCCGCGGCTGCGTGCGCCGGGCCGGCGGGCGGTACGCCGGGTAGACCACCGGTTTCACCGAGGGCTCGGGCGTCACCGAGGGCGTCGGGGAGGGCCGGGGAGCCGGCGACGGGGCAGGAGGTGCCGGCGTGGGCGTGGGCGCGGGGGCGGCGGGCGGCGGAGCCGGAGGGGCCGGGCGGACCGGGGGCGGCACGGCCTTCGGCGGCGTGGGCTCCGGCGTGGGCGACGGGCGAGGCGGGGCAGGCGGGGGCTTCGGCGGCGTCGGCGCCGGGGTCGGCGGGAGCGGTCCGGCCGAGCAGTCGCCGTCGGTGGAGACCGCGACGTCGCTGTCCTCGCCGTCGCCGATCGAGGCGTAGCCGCAGTCGGAGGCCAGGGCGGGTAAGGGCGTCGTCAGCAGCCAGGCCAGGCAGGCGACCGCCAGCAGGCAGGCCGGCCGGAGCAGGGGCCGGAGCCCCGGCGGGCGGAGTGGGGCGACCTGCCCCCGCGCGGATGCGTACACGCCACGGATCATGGGCCGCCCGCACCCGCCGTACGCGTCGGCCGGGACCGATTGGTCCGATCGGGTGGTGTCGGTGTGCAGGCGTTTACCGGACGGTGTCGGCGGTCCGGTAACGCTCGGCGCGCATGTCCGGTGCGGGCGGGCCCCAGGTGTCGTCGGTCACGTGCGGCCGCTTCGGCCTTCCGCGCGCCGGGAGGCCGTCCGTCCGTCCCGTCCGCAGGCGAGGTGGGTGTCGCCTGGTCCGGATTCCCAGGAACTTCTGCGGTGGCTGGTCCGGGTTTTCTTCCTTTCGCCCACCACCGCCACAGGTTCCGCACGCGCTCCGCACTTGAGTCCCGGGGGCTTCCGGGGACATGATCCACCCTGCCCCCACTGAGCCGCTGTCGCAGGCTGTGACTGAGAACGGACGGTCAATTTCCGCTTCAGGTCGCTGTATTGGCGGGTGATCAGTAGCCTCTGCCCGAACACCGGCTGTCCACCTCTGGGAGACATTGATGGAGCGTCCCGCCTGGGCGCCGCGAGGTATCGACATCACGGTGCCGAGCGTGTCCCGCATCCACGACTACTACCTGGGCGGTTCGCACAACTTCGAGGTCGACCGGGAGGCCGCCCGGCGGGCGACGCGCTTCCTCCCGGGGCTGCCGAAGATCCTCCGGGCCGACCGTGCCTTCACCCGCCGCGCCGTGCGCTGGGCCGTCGGCGAGGGCGTCACCCAGTTCCTCGACATCGGTTCCGGAATCCCCACCTTCGGCAACGTCCACGAGACGGCCCGCGCCGCCGATCCCGGCGCCCGGGTCGTCCTCGTGGACCACGACCCGGTCGCCGTGGCGCACGGCCGCACCGTGCTGGCCGGTGACGAGCGCGCCGGGACCTTCACCGCCGACCTGCGCAGACCTCGGGAGATCCTGGAGCATCCGGTGACCGCCGAGGTGCTGGACCTGACCCGGCCGGTGGCCGTCCTCCTCGTCGGCGTCCTGCACTTCGTGGACGACGCCGACGCCCCGTACGAGGCGGTCGCGGAGCTGACCGAGGCGCTCGCCCCCGGCAGCCTGCTGATCCTCACCCACGCCGCCCTCGACGCCGTACCGGCCGACGAGGAGGGCGTCCGGGGCGCCGCCGAGGTGTACCGCTCGGTCCGCGCCCCACTGGTGGGGCGCTCCCGCGAGGGCATCGCCCGCTTCCTCGACGGCGTCGAACTCGTCGACCCCGGCCTCGTCCCCCTGCCGCGATGGCGCCCCGAGGGACCCGTCGAGGACGAGGACCCGTACGCCTTCTCGGGCTTCGGCGGCGTCGGGCGGGCCGCGTGAGCGCGCGCGCCGAGGCCGAGGACCGCCTGCGCCGGTTCGCCGCGATCTGGAGCCGTGCCGTCTACCCGGTGGCGTCCGTCTCCTGCACCCGCGCCGAACTGGAGGAGCAGCTCCTGCCGTTGGCGACCCGGCTCAGCGAGGCGCTCACCGACCGCACCCTGGAGACCGAGGCCGGGCAGTACGCGGGCGCCGCCCTGGTCGCCGCCCACTGCACCGACCCCGAGGCGCTCAGCCGCAGTCTCGACGTGGTCGACTCCTACCTGGTGCTGTACTGCGGGACCGAGACCGACCGCGAGGAGCAGCGGGCCCGCTGCTCGCGCATCCAGCACCGGATGGCCGCCGGGTACGCCCGCGCGCTGCGCGACCGCACCCTCGCCGAGCAGGAAGCCGTCGCCCACGCCGCCCTTGACGCGCGTAGCGCCGTCGCCGAGGCCCTGCACGACAGCGAGGTCCGCTTCCGGGCCGTCTTCCAGGGCGCCGCCATCGGCATCGCCATCGCCTCGCTGGACGGCCGGGTGCTGGAGGCCAACGACACCCTGGTCCGGATGTTCGGCGGCCTCGGCCACGCCGTCCGCCGCAACCTCACCGAGTGGGTGCACCCGGACGACGCGCCGCACGTCTGGAATCTCTACGGCGAGCTGGTGCGCGGCGAACGCGAGAGCTACCGCGTGGAGAAGCCCTTCTTCCGCAGCGACGGCACGGTCCTGTGGACCAACCTCACCGTCTCCCTGCTGCGCGACGCCGACGGAGCGCCCCAGTACCAGCTGGCGCTGCTGGAGGACACCACCGAACGCCGCCTGCTCCACCTGCGCCTGCGGTACGAGGCGACCCACGACGCGCTCACCGGACTGCCCAACCGCACCCTCTTCTTCGAGCGGCTGGAGAAGGCCGTCACCCGGCCCGACGGCCACTTCTCCCTGTGCTACCTGGACCTGGACGGCTTCAAGACCGTCAACGACAGCCTCGGCCACGCCGCCGGCGACCGGCTGCTGGTGGAGGTCGCCGACCGGCTCCAGTCCTGCGCGACCGCGCCCGGGGAGATGGTCGCCCGGCTCGGCGGCGACGAGTTCGTGGCGCTCACCACCGATCCGCGCGACGAACCCGGCCGCAGCGAGCTGGCCGGACGCATCCTCCAGGCACTGGAGGCCCCGATCAGCGTCGACGGCCGCGAGCTGCTGGTCCGCGGTTCCATCGGGGTGGTCGACGGGCCGACCGGGGAGCGCGGCCCCGCCGAGGTGCTGCGCAGCGCCGACATCACCATGTACCGGGCCAAGTCGGCGGGCGGCAACCGCTTCGAGCTGGCCGACCCGGAGTCCGACGCCCGCGCCATCACCCGGCACGCCCTCACCACGGCCTTGCCCGCCGCGCTGGAGCGGGGCGAGTTCTTCATCGAGTACCAGCCGCTGGTCCACCTCGGCGACGGCAGCGTGCGCGGCGCCGAGGCGCTGGTGCGCTGGGCCCATCCGCAGCACGGGGTGCTCGGGCCCGACCGCTTCATCCCGCTCGCCGAACACACCGGGCTGATCGTGCCGCTGGGCCGGTGGGTGCTGGAGGGTGCCGTGCGCCAGGCCCGCCGCTGGCAGGGCGGCGACACCGGGCCGGTGAGGATCAACGTCAACGTCTCCCCGATGCAGCTGCACCACCCCGGCCTCGTCGCGGACACCGTGGACATCCTGGAGCGGGAGGGGCTGGAGCCGGGTGCGCTCTGCCTGGAACTCACCGAGTCCGCGCTGATAGGAGCCGACGACGACCTGCTGAAACCGCTCAGGCGGCTGGCCGAGATGGGCGTGGACATCGCCCTGGACGACTTCGGCACCGGCTACTCCAACCTCGCCAACCTGCGCCGGCTGCCGGTGAGCGTCCTCAAGCTCGACCGGTCCTTCACACGGGGGATGCAGCAGTACCCGGCCGACCCGGTCGACCGGAAGATCGTCGAGGGGATCGTCTCGCTCGCCCACAACCTGGACCTGTCGGTCACCGTCGAGGGCGTGGAGACCGGCGCCCAGGCCGACGCCCTGCGCGAACTGGGGTGCGACACCGCCCAGGGCTGGTTCTACGCCCGCCCGGGCCCGCCCGACCGGCTGCACACGCTCGTCCTGGCGGACGCCGTCGGCTGACCTCGCCCCTCAGCCCTCGGCGGCCGGCTCCCGCACCGTCCCGGTCGTCTCCAGCAGCATCCGCTGGAGTTCCCGGGCGGCGCGCGGCGGGTCGACGTCACCGCGCCGGGCCAGCCCGATGGTCCGGTGCAGCCCCGGGGCGGCGAGCGGCGTCACCTGGAAATCCTGGCCGGCCCGGGCGGCGACCATGCGCGGCACCACGGCGTGGCCGAGCCCGGCGCGGACGAAGCCGAGGACCGCGTCCATCTCGCCGCCCTCCACCGCCAAGGTGGGCTCGAACCCCTCGGCCCGGCAGGCGGAGACGGTCAGCTCCCGCAGGTCGTAGCCGTGCCGGAACATCACCAGCCGCTCACCGGCCAGGTCGGCGATGCGCACCGGACGGTGTCCGCCGGGGACCGGCACGTCCCGCCCGGAGACCACCACCAGGTCCTCGCGGAGCAGCTCGGTGGTGAGCAGGGCGGGCGCGGGGGCGGGCAGCGGCAGCACCACCAGGGCCAGGTCGAGCGCGCCCCGTGCCAGCTCGCGGACCAGGTCGTGCGAGCCGTTCTCCTCGATCATCAGACGGATGCCCGGGTAGCGGTCGTGGTACGAGCGCAGTACGTCCGGCAGCAGCCCCGTGCACAGGCTCGGGGTGGCGCCGAGGCGGACCCGGCCGCTGCGCAGCTGGGCCAGCTCCTGCACCTCGTGGCGGGCGGTGTCGGCGTCGGCGAGGATGCGCCGGGCCAGTGGCAGCAGGGCCTCCCCCGCGTCGGTGAGGGTGATGTTCCCCCGCGCGCGCAGGAAGAGGTCGGCGCCCAGCTCCCGCTCCAGAGCCCGGATCTGCTGGGAGAGGGAGGGCTGCGCCACGTGCACCATCTCGGCGGCCCGGGTGAAGTGGCGGGTCTCGGCGACCGCCACGAAGTAGTGGAGCTGCTGGAACTGCATAACGGCACATTACACCCGAATAGGCTACGGCTATGGAAATGAGCCGTACCATGTCTTGGACCTCTCGGGCCTTCCGGCCCTACCGTCATGCCCATGGCTCTGGCAACGAGGACGGACCGACGGCCGTCCACGATCCGCACGCTCTGGGACTCGTCCGTCGGCAAGAAGACCGTGATGGCCGTCACCGGCCTGATCATGCTGCTCTACCTGGTCGTCCACATGCTGGGCAACCTGAAGATCTTCTTCGGAGCCGGTGAGTTCAACGGCTACGCCGCCTGGCTGCGCACCATGGGCGAGCCCTTCCTGCACCACGAGTGGGCGCTGTGGATCGTGCGGGTCGTGCTGCTGGCAGCCGTCGTCCTGCACGCCGTCTCCGCCGCCCAGCTCAGCCGCCGTGACATCAGGGCCCGCCCGGTCAAGTACGTCCACAAGCGGCCGAGGGCCGGCTACGCCACCCGCACCATGCGCTGGGGCGGGATCATCCTCGGCCTGTTCATCGTCTGGCACATCCTGGATCTGACCACGGGCACCGTCCACGCCGGCGACTTCCAGCACGGCCAGGCCTACCAGAACGTCGTCGGGACCTTCTCCACCTGGTACGGCAACACCATCTACATCGTCGCGATGGTCGCCCTCGGCCTGCACATCCAGCACGGCTTCTGGAGCGCCGCCCAGACCCTCGGCGCGGGCAGCGGGAGCCGGGACCGGCTGCTGAAGGCCACCGCCAACGTCCTGGCCCTCCTCCTGACCCTCGGCTTCATCGCCGTACCCGTCGCCGTCATGACCGGATTGGTGAGCTGACCATGGCTGACACCGACTACACCCGCTACACCACCGGTGAGCCGATCGCCGACGCCAAGGCCCCGGCCGGACCGGTCGACGAGCGCTGGGACACCCGCCGCTTCGAGGCGAAGCTGGTCAACCCCGCCAACCGCCGCAAGCACACCGTCATCGTCGTCGGTACCGGCCTGGCCGGCGGCTCGGCCGGTGCGACCCTGGCCGAGCAGGGCTACCACGTCGTCCAGTTCTGCTTCCAGGACTCGTCGCGCCGGGCCCACTCGGTCGCCGCCCAGGGCGGCATCAACGCCGCGAAGAACTACCGCAACGACGGCGACTCCGTGCACCGCCTCTTCTACGACACGGTCAAGGGCGGCGACTTCCGCGCCCGCGAGTCCAACGTCCACCGGCTCGCGCAGATCTCCGTGGAGATCATCGACCAGTGCGTCGCCCAGGGCGTCCCCTTCGCCCGCGAGTACGGCGGCCTGCTCGACAACCGCTCCTTCGGGGGCGTACAGGTCTCCCGCACCTTCTACGCCCGCGGCCAGACGGGCCAGCAACTGCTGCTCGGCGCCTACCAGGCGCTCTCCCGGCAGATCGGCGCGGGCACCGTCGAGATGCACCACCGCACCGAGATGCTCGACCTGGTCGTGGTCGACGGCAAGGCCCGCGGCATCGTCGCCCGCGACCTGGTCACCGGCCGGATCGACACGTACTTCGCGGACGCCGTCGTCCTCGCCACCGGCGGCTACGGCAACGTCTTCTACCTCTCGACCAACGCCATGAACTCCAACGCGACCGCCATCTGGCGGGCGCACCGCAAGGGCGCGTACTTCGCCAACCCCTGCTTCACGCAGATCCACCCGACCTGCATCCCGCGCACCGGGGACCACCAGTCCAAGCTCACCCTGATGAGCGAGTCGCTGCGCAACGACGGCCGGATCTGGGTGCCCAAGGCCAAGGGAGACCAGCGGCCGCCGGACCAGATCCCCGAGGACGAGCGCGACTACTACCTGGAGCGCGTCTACCCGTCCTTCGGCAACCTCGTCCCCCGCGACATCGCCTCCCGCGCCGCCAAGAACGTCTGCGACGAGGGGCGCGGCGTCGGCCCCGGCGGGCAGGGCGTGTACCTCGACTTCGCCGAGGCCATCGAGCGGATGGGCCGCAAGGCCGTCGAGGCCAAGTACGGCAACCTCTTCGACATGTACCAGCGGATCACCGACGAGGACCCCTACCAGGTCCCGATGCGGATCTACCCCGCCGTGCACTACACGATGGGCGGGCTCTGGGTCGACTACGACCTCCAGACCACCATCCCCGGCCTCTTCGCCATCGGCGAGGCCAACTTCTCCGACCACGGGGCCAACCGGCTGGGCGCCTCCGCGCTCATGCAGGGTCTCGCCGACGGCTACTTCGTGCTGCCGTCCACCATCAACGACTACCTCGCTCGCAACCCGCACACCGAGGACGTCTCCGCCGACCACCCGGCCGTCGCCGAGACCGTCGCCGAGACCCAGGACCGGCTCAACCTGCTGCTCGCCGTCGACGGCGACCGCACCCCCGACTCCTTCCACCGCGAGATCGGTGAACTCATGTGGGAGTACTGCGGCATGGCACGCAGCGAGGACGGGCTGCGCACCGCACTCGCCCGCCTCCCCGAGATCCGCGAGGAGTTCTGGCGCCGCATCAAGGTCCCCGGCACCGGCGAGGAGTTCAACCAGTCGCTGGAGCGCGCCAACCGCGTCGTCGACTACCTGGAGCTGGCCGAGCTGATGTGCCTCGACGCGCTGCACCGCGCCGAGTCCTGCGGCGGCCACTTCCGCGTCGAGTCCCAGACCCCGGACGGCGAGGCCGAGCGGCGGGACGAGGAGTTCTCCTACGCCGCGGCGTGGGAGTTCGGCGGCACCGGCGAGGCTCCCGTCCTGCACAAGGAAGACCTGGTCTTCGAGTACGTCCACCCCACCCAGCGGAGCTACGCATGAAGCTCACCCTGCGCGTCTGGCGGCAGAAGAACGCCGACGAGCCCGGCGCCATGTCCACCTACGAGGTGGACGGCATCAGCCAGGACATGTCCTTCCTGGAGATGCTCGACACCCTCAACGAAGAGCTCACCCTCAAGGGCGAGGACCCGGTCGCCTTCGACCACGACTGCCGCGAGGGCATCTGCGGCGCGTGCAGCCTCGTCATCAACGGCGACGCGCACGGCCCGGAGCGGACCACCACCTGCCAGCTCCACATGCGCTCGTTCTCCGACGGCGACACCATCGACGTCGAGCCGTGGCGGGCCTCGGCCTTCCCGGTCGTCAAGGACCTCGTCGTCGACCGGTCCGCCTTCGACCGCGTCATCCAGTCCGGCGGCTACATCTCGGCGCCCACCGGTACCGCCCCCGAGGCGCACGCCACCCCGGTGCCCAAGCCAGACGCCGACTACGCCTTCGAGAACGCCGAGTGCATCGGCTGCGGGGCCTGCGTGGCGGCCTGCCCCAACGGCTCGGCGATGCTCTTCACCGCCGCCAAGGTCAGCCACCTCAACGTCCTCCCGCAGGGCGCGCCCGAACGCGAGTCCCGCGTGCTGGACATGGTGGCCACCATGGACGCGGAGGGCTTCGGCGGCTGCACCCTCGCCGGGGAGTGCGCCACCGCCTGTCCGAAGGGCATCCCGCTCTTCTCCATCACCCACATGAACAAGGAGTGGCTGCGCGCCACCCGCAAGGGCGGCCGGCGCTGACCCGCCCCCGTACAGGCGGGGCCGGCCGTGGTGCTCAACCCTCCGGTCCCGTCCCGTGTCCCGCGCCCTTCCGGCGGGCCACCCCGAGAGCCTCGTCACCGTCCCGGCCGGTCGGTGGCGGGGCTCCCGTGCGTTTCGCGGGCCCCGGGGGGCCTCAGCGGGCGCCGGACGGGACCAGCCCCGCGAGCCGGGCCAGCCGCCGGTAGGAGTCCAGCAGCCCCGCGCGGTCGTACGTGCTGGTCGTCACCAGCACCTCCTGGGCCCCTGTCGCCTCGATCAGCCCGCCCAGCCGCTCCGTCACCTGCTCCTCGGTGCCGGACACCCCGCCGTCCAGCCCGCTCTCCAGCAGGCCCCGCTGCCGCTCCGGGAGGTCCATGGCCTCGATCCGCGCGGCCGGGGCCAGCGGCGGGAAGGTGCCGTGGGTGCGCGCGTGCGACATCGCCCACGCCTCGGGGAGCAACAGGCGGCGGGCCGCCCGCTCGTCCGGGGCGAGGGCGACCTCGCCGGAGACCACGACGTACGGGTCGGCGGCCCAGGGGCCGGGGCGGAACTCCTCGCGGTAGGTCCGCGCCGCCCGGACCAGCTTCTCCCGGCGCGGGCCGCCGATCACCAGCGGCAGCCCCGCCGCCGCGGCCGTCCGCGCGCCCGCCCCCGTGGCCAGGACGAAGGCGGGGACGCGCACGGCGTCCGCCGGCCGGGCGCGTACTCCCGAGGCGGCGGGCCCCTCGAAGTAGCCGAGGAGCTCGGCGAGGCGCTCGGGGAAGGCATCCGCCTCGTCCTTGCCCCGGCCCAGGGCCCTGCGGACCCCGTCGGTGAACCCGACCGAGCGGCCGAGCCCCATGTCGATCCGGCCGGGGAAGAGCGACTCCAGCACACCGAACTGCTCGGCCACCACCAGCGGCTGGTGGTTGGGGAGCATCACCCCGCCGGTGCCGACCCGGATGCGGGCGGTCGCCGAGGCCACCGCCGCCGCGAGCACCGCCGGCGCGGAGCCGGCGACTCCCGGCACCCCGTGGTGCTCCGAGACCCAGAACCGGTGGTACCCGAGCCGCTCCGCCTCCCGCGCCAGCGCCACCGTCTCGCGCAGCGCCTCACCCACCGGGCGTCCCTCGCGTACCCGGGAGCGGTCCAGGACGGAGAAGCGGACCCCCGGGAAGGCGCCCGCACCGGTGGCGGGGGAGGGGGGCACGGGGCCGGACGGGCCGATCACGGTATTCACCTCCGCTGCAACGCCGCACGCCGCTCGGACGATTCCCCCGAGGTCCCGACGGCCGCCGCCGCCCGCCGGGCGCTACGGTGTCCCGGTGACCGAGCCGCGCCCGATCGCCGTCTTCGACCTCGACGGCACCCTCGCCGACACCGCCCACCGCCAGCACTTCCTGGAGCACTCCCCGCGCGACTGGCGCGGCTTCTTCGCCGCGGCGCCCCAGGACCCGCCACTGTCCGAGGGCGTCGCGCTGGCCCGCGAGGCCGCCGCCGACTGCGACCTGCTCTACCTGACGGGCCGTCCGGAGCGGTGCCGGGCCGACACCGAGGCGTGGCTGCGGGCGCACGGACTGCCCGAGGGGCCCGTGCTCATGCGCGGCGACCACGACCGGCGCCCGGCCGTGCGCACCAAGCTGGAGGCGCTGCGCGGCCTGCGGGCCACCCGGACCGTGCGGATGCTCGTGGACGACGACCCGCTGGTCCTCGCGGAGGCGGAGCGGGCCGGGTTCCGGGCGGTGGCGGCCGACTGGGGCCGCACCTCGCGGGAGTTGCGCGCCGGGCAGGAGCGCGAGGGCCGGACCTGAACCGGTCCGGGGCGGCCCCCGCCCGGGGCGGGGCGGCGCCGTCAGGCGCCGTCGGGGCCCTCCAGGCGGAAGCCGACCTTCAGCCCCACCTGGTAGTGCGCGACGTGCCCGTCGGCGATCGCCCCGCGCACCTGGGTGACCTCGAACCAGTCGAGGCCGCGCAGAGTCTGGGAGGCGCGTTCGATACCGTTGCGGATCGCCTGGTCCACGCCTTCGGGTGAGGTGCCGACGATCTCGGTGACGCGGTAGACGTGATCGGACATGGCGGACGTCCTCCTCCGGTACGGGCGGGCTCCCCGAGACGGTTGTCGTCACCCAACCGTAATGGGCGGATTCGCCCGCGGCCTCTTGACCGGCGATTTGGTCTATACCAGGGTGGTGCGTACACCCGTACGAGCGCGCGCGCTGCCCCCCACGTCGGGACCGTCTCCCTCCTGTTTGAAGGCAGAAAGCGACCCACGTGAAGACCCGCTGTACCACCCTCGTCGTGTTCCTGGCCTCCGCCTCCCTCCTGACGGGGTGCGGGCTCCTCCCCGGTGGCGACGACCGGGAGGAGATCACCCTCTGGTTGATGAAGGGCAGTGCGACGGCCGGGTTCGTCGAGCGGTTCACGAAGGAGTTCGAGAAGGAGCACCCCTCGCTGAGCCTCAAGGTCGAGGTGCAGGAGTGGACCGGCATCACCGGCAAGGTCGACGAGGCCCTCAAGTCGGACGACCACGACACCGCCCCCGACGTCATCGAGGTGGGCAACACCCAGGTCGCCCAGTACGTCGACGGCGGCGGCCTGGTCGACCTGACCCTGGAGTCGATGCGCGACCTCGGCATGGACGACTGGGTGCCCGGCCTCGCCGATCCCGGCCGTTTCGGGGGCTCGCAGTACGGCATCCCCTGGTACGCCGCCAACCGTGTGGTGATCTACAACAAGGACGTCTTCGCCGAGGCCGGCGTCTCCGAGCCGCCGAAGACCCGCGCGCAGTGGCTCGCCGACACCGAGAAGATCAACGAGTCCGGCCGTCAGGGCATCTACCTCGCCGGACAGGACTGGTACACCCTCTCCGGCTTCATCTGGGACGAGGGCGGAGACCTCGCCAAGGAGTCCGGCAACATCTGGGAAGGCGCCCTGGACACCCCCGCCGCCCTGCGCGGCATGGACTTCTACCGCCGGCTCCAGGAACTCGGCAAGGGCCCGAAGGACGCCGACGAGGAGAACCCGCCGCAGGCAGAGGTCTTCGCCAAGGGCGACGTCGGCCAGATCATCACCGTGCCGGGCACCGCCCAGACCATCGTCGAGGAGAACCCCGCCCTCAAGGGCAAGCTCGGCTTCTTCCCCGTGCCCGGCAAGACCGCCGCCAAGCCCGGCGCCGTCTTCACCGGCGGCTCCGACCTCGTGGTCCGCGAGAAGACCGACAACCGCGCCGGGGCCGTCGAGCTCATCAAGGCACTCGCCGGCGAGAAGTGGCAGATCGACCTCGCCAAGACGATGAACTACGTGCCCAACAAGACCACGCTCGCCGACGCCGTCAGCGCCGACGAGGGGTCGGCCGCGATGGCCGAGGGCGCCGCCCACGGCCGGGCGACGCCCAACTCCCCGCGCTGGGCCGCCGTCGAGGGTGACAACCCGATCAAGGCGTACATGACCGAGGTGCTCACCGGCACCGACCCCGAGACCGCCGCCAAGGCCGCCTCTAAGCGCATCACCAAGACGCTCGACCTGCGCACCCGCTGACCGCGCGGCGACGCGCCCGGGGGCCGCCGGGGCCCCCGGGCGCACGTCGTCAGGCCAGCGACAGCGAGAGGGCGAACCGTCCCGCCCGGTCCGTCCACCAGCCGGCCGCGGTGAGGCCGGCCGCCGCCAGTTCCGCGCGTACGCCCTCCTCACGGAACTTCGCCGACACCTCCGTCCGCAGCTCCTCGCCCTCGGCGAACTCCACCGCCAGATCCAGCGCCGGGATCTTCACCGTGGCCGCAGCCCGGGCCCGCAGCCGCATCTCGATCCACTCCCGCTCCGGGTCCCAGCGGGCCACGTGGTCGAAGCCGCCGAGGTCGAAGTCGGCACCGAGTTCACGATTGACGACCCGCAGCACGTTCTTGTCGAACTCGGCCGTCACGCCCCGCGCGTCGTCGTAGGCGGCGACCAGGGTCTCCTCGTCCTTCACCAGGTCGGTGCCGAGCAGCAGGCCGTCGCCCGGCGCCATCGTCGCCCGTACCGACGACAGGAACGCCGCGCGCTCCGCGGGCAGCAGATTGCCCAGTGTCCCGCCGAGGAAGGCCACCAGGCGCGGACCCGGCAGCCCCTCGGGCAGCTCCAGCCGCCCGGTGAAGTCGGCGATCAGCGCGTGCACCCGCAGCCCCGGCCGCTCCCGGGCCAGTGCCTCACCGGCGCCGCGCAACGCGCTCTCGCTCACGTCCACCGGGACGTACGCCTCCAGGCCGCCCAGCGCGTCCAGCAGCAGCCGGGTCTTCTCCGAGGACCCCGAGCCCAGCTCCACCAGCGTCCGCGCGGGGAGCGCCGCCGCGATCTCACCCGCCCGGTCCCGGAGGATCTCGCGCTCGGCACGGGTCGGGTAGTACTCCGGGAGCCGGGTGATCTCCTCGAACAGCTCGCTGCCCCGCGCGTCGTAGAACCACTTGGGCGGCAGCGTCTTGGGTGCCGAGGTGAGACCGGCGCGGACGTCCTCGCGCAGGGCGGCACCGGTGGCGTCCTCGGGCAGGGTGCGGGTGATGCGGAACGGGCTCACGCGGAGGGCTCCTTGAGGGGGAGGAGGGTGACTTCCTGGGCATCGGCGAGCAGCAGCGTCCGGTCCGGCACGGCCCGCCACCCCGGCTCGTCGTCGTAGGGCTCCGAGGCGACCACGCGGCCGCCGGCCGGCCCCTCGCGGTGGAAGAGGGTGTCGCCCCAGGTGGTCGCCGCGACCGAACGGCCGTCGGTCAGCAGCAGGTTGAGCCGGGAGCCGGGCGCGGCCGCCGCCACGGTGCCGACCGCCCCGGCCAGCGCGCCGCCGGGCTCCTCGCCGCGCCGCAGCCGGTCCCGGACCATCGCCCACACCAGGGCCGCGTCGCACCGGGCCTCCAGCTCCAGCAGGGCCAGCGGCTCCAGCGAGGCGGCCGGCTTGGCCAGCGACCGGGGCCACCCGGCCACCGCGCCGTTGTGGCTGAACAGCCAGGGCCCGTCGGTGTACGGCGCCACCGCCGCCTCCGGGTCCGCCCCGGCCGCCGTCGCGTCGCGTACCGCCGCCAGCAGCGCCGTGCTGCGTATCACCCGCGCGAGGTCGCCGAAGGACGGGTCGGCCCAGATCGGCCCCGCCCGGCGGTAGCGCGCCGGGACCGGGTCGCCGGGCGCGTACCAGCCCATGCCGAACCCGTCGGCGTTGACCGTGCCGTACCGCTGGTGGCGCGGCTCCCAGGACTGGCGGAACAGGCTGTGCACCGGCACGGAGAGCAGGTCGCCCAGCGGCAGCGCCGGGCCCACGTAGGCCAGATGGCGGCACATCAGGCCCGCCCCCGCCCGCTCACGCGGCACCCTCGCCCTCGGCGGCGTTCCGCGCGGTGCGGAACCCGGCGAAGATCTGCCGGCGCACCGGCAGGTCCCAGTTGCGGAACGTCCCGCGGCAGGCGACCGGGTCCACGCCGAAGGACCCGCCCCGCAGCACCTTGTGAGCATCCCCGAAGAAGACTTCCGAGTACTCGCGGTACGGGAAGGGCGCGAACCCCGGATACGGCAGGAAGTCGTCGGCCGTCCACTCCCACACGTCGCCGATGAGCTGCCCGATCCCCAGCGGGGAACGGCCCGCCGGGTAGGCGCCGACCGGGGCGGGGCGCAGATGGCGCTGGCCCAGGTTGGCGTGGACGGGGCCCGGGTCGGTGTCGCCCCACGGGTAGCGGCGGGCGCGCCCGGAAGCCGGGTCGAACCGGGCGGCCTTCTCCCACTCGGCCTCCGTCGGCAGCCGCCGCCCGGCCCAGCGGGCGTAGGCGTCCGCCTCGTACCAGCTGACGTGCACCACCGGCTCGTCGGCGGGCACCGGCTCCACCACCCCGAACCGGCGCCGCACCCAGGCGGTGCCCTCCCGCCGCCAGAACAGCGGTGCCCGCACGTCGTGTTCGCGGACCATCCGCAGCCCCGCCGGGTGCCACCACCGCGCCTCGTCGTACCCGCCGTCCTCGATGAACCGCTGGTACGCCCCACAGGTCACCGGGGCCGTGTCGAGCCAGAACGCGGCCACGTCCCGCCGGTGCGCGGGCCGCTCGTTGTCCAGCGCCCACGGCTCGGCGGAGGTGCCCATGGTGAACGGACCGCCGGGCACCAGCGCCTCCGGGCCCGGCAGCGGGGCCTCGGCAACCGGGTCCGGCGGCGCCGGGGCGTCCAGCACGGCCGGGCCGCGCCGCAACTGATGGGTGACGAGCATGGTCTCGTCGTGCTGCTGCTCGTGCTGGGCGACCATGCCGAAGGCGAACCCGGAGGCGGTCAGCCGCTCGCCCTCCACCGGCGCCGAGGCGAGCACGTCCAGCGCCCGGCCCCGCACCTCCGCCGCGTACCGCCGGGCCTCCTCGGGAGCGAGCAGCGGCAGGGAGGGCCGTTCGGCGCGCGGATGCTCGAACGCGTCGTACAGCGAGTCGATCTCGGGGCGCAGCGGGTCGCGCCCGCCGACGGCGCGCACCAGCCACAGCTCCTCCTGGTTGCCGATGTGCGCGAGGTCCCAGACCAGCGGCGACATCAGGGGGGAGTGCTGGGCCGTCAGCTCCGGGCCCTCCACGCAGTCGGTGAGCAGCGCCGTCCGCTCCCGCGCGGCGAGCAGCGCGGTCAGTGCCCGCTCCCGCAGTGCCTCGGGGCCCGGCGGGGGCTGCCCGGCGGTCCGCGGTGTGCCGGTGGACGAAGTGGTCATGCCGGTGCGTCCTCTCCCCTGACCGTCCCGTGCGCGGCCGGCCCCTCGGCGGGGCCCCGGCCGGGGCGGATGTCCAGGCAGGTGTCCAGGAAGTCGTCCGCGGGGCAGCGGCCCGCCCGCGTGTACCGCTCGGCGAACGCGTCGACCTGCGCCGTCAGTTCCTCGCCGACGCCCAGCCGTGGCAGCGCCTGGAGGGCGGTGGCGAAGCAGGCGGTCGCCGCCTCCCGCAGCTCCGGGTCGGCGAGCCCCGAGCGGGCCGCGTCCCGCCACAGCGCGTTGTGCGGGGCGGGCCCGCCGGTGGCGCGCTCGGCCAGCGGCTTGACGAGCCGGTAGGCGGTCTCCGAGGACTCCGCGTCGTCGAAGAGCGCGCAGGTCACGGCGAGCGGTACCCGCCAGCCGTCCTCACCGGGCTGCGCGTCGATCATCCGCAGCTCCAGGTGACCGCGTGGGCGCACCGGCGGGAAGAGCGTCGTCAGGTGGTAGGCGAGGTCCTGCTCGGTGACCGGCCGGGGCCCTCCCCCGCGCACCCAGTCGCGGAAGGTCAGTCCCCGCGGCGCGTCCCACGGCCCGTCCTCGGCGCGGACGCACATCACCGGGGCGTCCAGCACCCGTTCGGTCCACGCCCGGCGCGGCTCCGCGTCCAGCGGCGGCGCCGCGGACCGGCCGGGCTCGATCGCGGCCCACAGGGACTGCCGGGTCGACCGCCAGCCGGTCAGCCGCCCCTGCAGGACGGGTGAGTTGGCGAAGGCGGCGACCAGCACCGGGCCCAGCAGATGGGCGAGGCGCCAGCGCCGGTGGTGGCCCTGTGGCCCGGGTTCCTCGTATCCGGCGTCCAGGCAGACCTGCACCGAGGCGGAGGAGCGCATCATGTGCCGCCCGGCCGGGCCCGCCCGGTCGAGGTAGCGCTCCATCGCGTCGTAGCGCGGCTCCCGCAGCAGGCGCTCACCGGGGAGGGAGGGCTCGGTGCCCAGTCCCGTCACCCGCAGGCCGAGCGCCGCCAGTGCCCCGCGCAGCACCACCATGTCGGCGGAGACCTGCTCCACGCAGACGGCCAGCGAGGGGGCGGGCGCGGAGCTGAGTTCGAGCTGGCCGCCGGGTTCCACGGTGAACAGCGAGTTCAGCGGCAGGTCCTTCAGGACCGTGTGGGCCGCGCGCAGCCGGTCCGCGGAGACCTCGCGCAGCGGGTCGGCCGCGTCGTGCACGAGCCACTCCAGCTCCACCCCCACCGTGCGGGGCGGGCCGGTCTTGAAACAGATGCCTCGTACCAGCTCCGAGAAGGAGTCCTCGCTCGGAGCCACGGCCGGACCGGTCCGTGTGGGCCAGGCGGGCAGCCCGCCGTCGGGCGGGTGGGAGGAGGCGGACGAGGGGGTCGGCGACTGGGACATGGACGCACTCCTTGTGGGAGGACCGCCGTGGTGCACGGCGCTTCCCCGGCGGGGGCGCCGTGATGTCACCCGTCCAGCCAAGACGCTCGCCGCCCATCGCACAACCGCGCCTCCCGGCCGGGCCGGTGTTCCGGAAAAAGAGTTGTGCCCACGAAAACGCGGCCGACACCATGGCGTCCGAGGCCGCCCGCGGGGCGCCGCACCGGCATGCCCGGTGGCGGCCGGAGAAGGAACGACGGGAGCGGTGTGAGCGCACGACTGCGGGCCGTGGCCCGCGAGAACCAGACGATCGTGGCCGACGGCGGATACCGGTCGCCTTCCGGAATCTGGCGCGATCTGTCCGGTGGGATCGCCGCCGCGCGCGACGCCACCCGCCTGTACGGACCCGAGCCGGTCCCCGTGCCGGACGGTCCCCGCGCCGCCTCCACCACCGTCGCCGTGACGGCGGAGTCCACCACCGCCGCCGTCCTGCGGCTGGCCGCCCAGGAGGGCGGCCCGGTCGCCGCCCTGAACTTCGCCTCGGCCCGCAACCCCGGCGGTGGCTACCTCAACGGCGCCCAGGCCCAGGAAGAGGCGGGCTGCCGCGCCACCGCCCTGCACACCTGTCTGCTACGCGTCCCCGCCTACTACGCCCACCACCGCGAGCACCGGGACCCGCTCTACTCCGACCGGGTCATCTTCTCGCCCGGCGTCCCCGTTTTCCGCGACGACCGGGGCACCCTGCTGGAACACCCGCGCACCGCCGGGTTCCTCACCAGCCCCGCCCCGAACGCGGGCGTGCTGCGCCGTGCCGACCCCGTCCGCGCCGCCGCCGAGGTGGGGCCGGCCCTCGCCCGCCGGGCCGAGCGCGTCGTGGAGTGCGCCGCCGCCCAGGGGGTGCGGCGGCTGGTCCTCGGAGCCTGGGGCTGCGGTGTCTTCCAGAACGACGCGACCGAGGTGGCCGCCGCCTTCCGGCGGCTGCTCACCGCACCTGGCGCGCGCTTCGCGCACACCTTCGACACCGTCGTTCTCGCCGTCCTGGACCGGTCGCGGGACGCGGCCACCCGGACGGCCTTCGAGACCGTCTTCGCCGCGGGACGGATCTGAGGGGGCCGCGCGGCACCAAGCGGCTACTGCCAACCGTGCCGCTCCCGCAGCCGCAGCACCACCAGGTTGAAGCGGCCCCGGTCCAGTGCGCACGCCTCGCGGCGCATGCCGTCCTCGTGGACCCGCAGCACCCGGTCGAGGGCCACCCACGACGGGCGGCCCTCCCGGTCCCACGGACCCGCGCCGATCGCCACCCAGTCGTTGTCGTCGCGCCGGTCCTTGCTGGTCAGCTGTACCGCCAGCAGCGTGCCCGCGGACTCGCGGGCCACCACCAGCACCGGCCGGTCCTTGCCCCGGCCGTCGTTCTCCTCGTACGGCACCCAGGTCCACACGATCTCCCCCGGGTCGGGGTCGCCGTCCTTCTCGGGGGCGTACTCGGTGCGGACGGCGCCGACGCGGCGGGGGTCGGCCGCCACCGTCGCCGTGGCGCCGTCGCGGCCGGGAGCGGGGGAGAAGGGCAGGTCACCGGTATCGATAGTCACCCGCGCCACGGTAAGCCCTGCCCCGGGCAACCGGTCCAGCGGGTGCGGGTGTTCACCGGTCCGCCACGTGCCGGCGCGCCCCTGCGGGAAAGGCGGGGCCGTACCGGCAACCCGGTACGGCCCCGCCTTCGAGGGGCCTGGCGGACAGCAGGGGGTGCGTCAGCCCCGCGCGTCCGGCTGGTCGCCCTTGGCCTCGGCGGCCTGTGCCTCCGCCACCGACTTGTGGACCTCCTGCATGTCCAGGGCGCGGGCCTGGCCGATCACGTCCTCCAGGGCCTCGGCGGGCAGGGCGCCGGGCTGGGCGAAGACCGCCACCCGGTCGCGGACGATCATCAGCGTGGGAATCGACTGGATGCCGAACGCGGCGGCCAGCTCCTGCTGGGCCTCCGTGTCGACCTTGCCGAAGACCAGGTCGGGGTGGGTCTCCGAGGCCGCTTCGTAGACCGGTGCGAACGAACGGCACGGACCGCACCACGACGCCCAGAAGTCGATCAGGACGAATTCGTTGTCCATGACCGTCTGGTCGAAGTTCTCCTTGGTGAGTTCCACAGTGCTCATGGCGGGGTACCTTCCTGCTGACTGCTGAACCGCCTCGCACAACGGCACGGCGGGCGGGTGTATTCCGTATCCGGGTGCCGCTACCCGTGTGGCCGTGGCGCACACCCCCCGCCACACTGGCGGTATGACGCAAGCCCGAACGGATGACACCGCCACCCCCGCGAAGGCCCCGGACCACACCTACGACGTGGTCGTCGTCGGCGCCGGACCGGTGGGTGAGAACGTCGCCGACCGCGCCCGCGCGGCCGGTCTGAGCGCCGCGATCGTCGAGAGCGAGCTGGTCGGCGGCGAATGCTCCTACTGGGCGTGCATGCCCAGCAAGGCCCTGCTCGGGCCGGTCCTCGCCCAGGCCGACGCCCGCGGGCTGCCCGGTCTGGAGCGGATGACCGGGGGACCGCTCGACAGCGGCGCCGTCCTCGCCCGCCGCGACAGCTTCGCCTCCGACTGGAAGGACGACAGCCAGGCGGAGTGGGTCGACTCCACCGGCACCGTCCTCCACCGGGGGCACGGCCGCCTCGCCGGGGAGCGCCGGGTCACCGTGACCGCCGAGGACGGCCGGGTCACCACGCTGGCCGCCCGCCACGCCGTCGCCCTGTGCACCGGCACCAGCGCCGCCCTGCCGGACCTGCCGGGCATGGCCGGGGCCCGCCCCTGGACCAGCAGGGAGGCGACCAGCGCCGAGGAGGTTCCCGGGCGGCTGGCCGTCGTCGGCGGCGGGGTGGTCGGCGCCGAGATGGCCACCGCCTGGCAGGGGCTGGGCGCCCAGGTCACCCTGCTGGTCCGGGGCGGCGGGCTGCTGTCCGGGATGGAGCCGTTCGCCGGGGAACTGGTCGCCGAGAGTCTGCGCGCCGCGGGGGCGGACGTCCGCACCGGCGTCTCGGTCACCGCGCTCTCCCGTGACGCCTGCGGGGTCACCCTCACCCTGGACGACGGCTCCACCCTCCAGGCGGACGAGGTCCTCTTCGCCACCGGCCGCAGGCCGCGCACCGGAGATCTCGGCCTCGACACGGTGGGCCTGGCCCCCGGCGACTGGCTCACCGTCGACGACACCCTGCGGGTCACCGGCAGCGACTGGCTCTACGCCGTCGGCGACTGCAACCACCGGGCCCTCCTCACCCACCAGGGCAAGTACCAGGCCCGGATCGCCGGATCGGTCATCGCCGCCCGTGCCCAGGGGCGCCCCCTGGACACCGGCCGCTGGGGCGCGGACAGCGCCACCGCCGACCACGACGCGGTCCCGCAGGTCGTCTTCACCGACCCGGAGGCCACCTCGGTCGGCCTGACGCTCGCACAGGCCGAGGAGGCCGGCCACCGGGTCCGCGCCGTCGACCAGGACCTCGCCGGGGTCGCCGGGGCCGCCCTCCACCGGGACGGCTACCGGGGGCGCGCCCGCATGGTGGTCGACCTCGACCGCGAGATCCTCCTCGGCGTCACCTTCGTCGGCCCCGGCGTCGGTGAACTTCTCCAGTCCGCCACGATCGCGGTCGCCGGCGAGGTCCCCGTCGCCCGGCTCTGGCACGCGGTCCCGTCCTACCCGACCATCAGCGAGGTGTGGTTGCGGCTGCTGGAGGCCTACCGCGGTTGAGGACGGACGTCGGAGGCCGGTGACGCGTCCGACGACGCGCCGTCGCGCCGGAAGGTCCGCCCCGCCGAGCCGTGCTCCCCGGGAGTCCGAGGGATGCGAATCGGCCACCCGCAGGACGCGCGGGGGCTGCCACCCATCAGGCGCCGGCGGCGTCAGGGCAGGTGAAGCGCCCCTCACACCTCCGGCGCGACAGATCTTCCAGCCAGAAGCCCTGGTCCGCCTTGTTTCTGCGGGCGACGGTTCATAGATTGGAAATCTCTTCACGATCTTGAACGCTCCGGGGGGCGAGCACATGGAGGAGACAGCGGGGTGGCTGCCGGTCCGCGCGGGACGAAGGCGTCCGCGCAGGAGACTCACGGGCGACTGACCGGGCCCTGACCGTGCCTTGACCCGGCTTCTCTCCGGCGTGGCGCACGACTGCGATGTCGACCCCGGCTCTCATCCGGTTCGACGTCCTCCCTTCTTCTCCCACCGGGCCGTTCGGGCCCGAGTTCTCTGATCCCCATGTCCAGGCCCCGTGCGGCTCGCGCCGCCGCGGGCCGATCCGGTGTGCGCGGCCATGGCCGGGCACAGCGGTCACGGAAGACGGAAAGGCTGTCATGGAAAGGCTGAACGGGGCACACGAGAGCGCTGGTGTGCTCACGGACACCGACGAGCCGGGGATACCGATTCCGGGCGGCACTCTGACCGAGGTCTTCGGGAAGCAGGTCGCGCAGACCCCCGACGCGGTCGCCGTCGAGTACGGGTGCCACGGGGAACACCAGCTTTCCTACGCGGAACTGGACGCCCGCGCCGAGCGTCTCGCCCGGCGCCTGGTCGCCGGGGGCGCCCGTCGGGGCGGCCGGGTCGGCGTGCTGGTCGAGCGGTCCGCCGCCGTGGTGGTCACCTTGCTCGCCGTGGCGAAGACGGGCGCCGCCTGTGTGCCGCTCGACGCGCGTTCTCCCGAAGCACGGCTGGGAGAGATCCTGGAGAGCGTCGGCTGCGCGCTGCTGGTGGTGGACGCGCACAGCGCGCAGCACCCCGCGGCGGCGGGACGGCGCACCCTTCTGGTGGGCGAGGACGGTGTGCCCGAGGGCCCGTCCGACGCGGTGGACAGACCGTACGACGAGCCGGGGGCCGGGACGGCCGGGGCCGGCGACGTGCTGTACGTCATGCACACCTCCGGGTCCACCGGTGCCCCCAAGGGCGTCCGGGTCACGCACCGCAACGTGCTCGCCCTCGCGTGCGACCGTGTGTGGCGCGGTGGTGCCCACGAGCGGGTGCTGTTCCACTCGCCCCACGCCTTCGACGCCTCCACCTACGAGATCTGGGTGCCGCTGTTGTCCGGCGGCCGCGTCGTGGTGGCCCCCGAGGAGATCAACGCGCCGCTGCTGCGGCGTCTGGTGGGCGGGGGCCGCGTCACGGCGCTGTGGCTCACCGCGGGCCTGTTCGGGGCGCTGGCAACAGGCGACCCGGGCTGTCTGGAAGGCGCCCGTGAGGTGTGGACGGGGGGTGACGTGGTCCCGCCGGACGCGGTGCGCCGTGTCGTCGAGGCGTGCCCGGGGACCACTCTCTACAACGGCTACGGCCCGACGGAGACGACCACGTTCGCCACGCGCCACCGCATCCACCCCGGTCCGCCGGCCGACGGGGACATCCCCATCGGCCGCCCCATGGACCACACGCGCGTCCACCTCCTCGACGCGGAACTGCGGCCGGTGGCGGACGGCGGGACCGGGCAGCTGTACGTGGCCGGGGCGCACGTCGCGGCCGGCTACGAGGGCAACGAGGCACTGACCCGGGAGCGCTTCCTGCCCGACCCGTTCGGCGCGCGAGGGGAGCGGATGTACGCCACCGGCGACCTGGCCCGCCGGGACACCGCCGGCGATCTGAGGTACGTGGGGCGCGCGGACCGTCAGGTCAAGGTCAACGGCTTCCGTATCGAGCCGGGGGAGACGGAGGCGGCCTTGACGCGGCAGCCCCGCGTCGCCCAGGCGTCGGTCGTCGTCGACAAGGACGGCGACGGCGGCGGCCGGATGACGGCCTACGTCGTTCTCGCGGAGGGTGCGGACGACGGTGCGGCGGGCGTCGACGGCGTGGCCTTGCGCCGGGCCCTCCAGGAGGAGCTGCCGTCCTATCTGGTCCCCGACGACGTGGTGGTGCTGCCGCGCCTGCCGCTCACCGCGAACGGCAAGATCGACCGGGCCCGGCTCGCCGAGAGTTCCGGCGTGCCGGCCCTGGTGGAGCGCTGGGTACGCCGGCGGCCCGCCCAGCTCGCCGTGGACGACCCGGTGAGCGGCGCGCGTCTGACGTACGCGCGGCTGTGGCAGCGCTCCGGGCGGCTCGCCGCCGCGCTCGCCGGCCGCGGGGTGCGGCCCGGCGACCTGGTGGCCGTGGACCTGCCCCGGTCCGCGGAGCTCGTGGTGGCGTTCCTCGGTATCGCCCGTGCCGGCGCCGCGTATCTGCCGCTCGACCGGCAGGCGCCGCCCGAGCGGGTCGCCGAGCTGCTCGCCGAGTCGGGTGCGGTCGCCGCGGTGGTCGGTGAGCGCACCCGCGTGCCGGCCTCGACTCCCGTGCTGCGCGCGGACGGTGTGGACGACGCCGGGCGCCCCCCGGTGCTCGCCACCCGGTCCGGCGAGGACCCCCTGTACGTCACCTACACGTCCGGGTCGACGGGCCGGCCCAAGGGCGTCGCCGTACCGCACCGCGCGGTCGAGCGCCTGGTGGAGGGGGCCGCGTACTGCCCGATCGAGCCCGGTGACCGGGTGGCGAGCACCTGCAATCCGGCCTTCGACGTGACGACGTGCGAGATCTGGTCGACGCTCTGCGCGGGCGGCACCGTGGTGCCGCTGCCGACCGTCACCGACCTCGCCCTGGACGAGTGGGTCGCGCTCGTCCGTGACCAGGCCGTCACCGTGATGTTCCTGACCACCTCGCTGTTCCACGCCGCCGCCTGGGAACTGCCCGACGCCTTCTCCTCCCTGGAGACCCTCGTCGTCGGCGGCGAGCAGCTCGACCTGGCCGCGGCGCGCCGGGTGCTCTCGGCGGGCGGTCCCCGGCGCCTGGTCAACGGGTACGGGCCGACCGAGGCCACGGCCTTCGCCACCTGGTTCCTGTGCACCGAGGCGAGCCTCGCCGGGCGCGAGCGCGTCCCGATCGGCCGCCCGTTGCAGCGCACCACCGCCCACGTCCTCGACGACGAGCTGCGGCAGGTGCCGGCCGGCGAGCCGGGGGAGCTGTGCCTGGGAGGGCCGGGCGTGGCCCTGGGGTATCTGCACCGTGCGGAGCTGACCGCCGAGCGGTTCGTCACCGCGCCCGGCACCGGCGAGCGCCTCTACCGCACCGGGGACCTGGCGCGTCTGCTGCCCGACGGGGAGCTGGAGACGCTGGGCCGCCGCGACCGGCAGGTCAAGCTGCGCGGCTTCCGCATCGAACTGGAGGAGGTCGAGCGCGCCGCGGTGGCCACCGGTCTCGTGGACGCCGCCTTCGTCGAGAAGACCGGTGACAGCAATCTGGCGGGCTGCGTCCTGCCCGGCGCGAGCGCCGAGGTGGCCCGCGCCGACCTGCCCGGCGCCCTCTCCGCCCGCCTCGCCGAGCGGCTCCCGGAGTACATGGTCCCGGCGCGCTGGCTGGTCCTGGACGAGCTGCCGATCGGCTCCACCGGCAAGGCGGACCGGGCCCACATGCTCGAACTCCTCACCCGGCGGCCGGAACCGGACGGCGCGGCACCGCGGGCCGGGGATCTGCGCACCCCCACCGAGCGGAAGCTGGCCGCGATGTGGTCGGAACTCCTGGAGGTGCCCGTCACCTCACGGGACGCCTCGTTCTGGGAACTCGGCGGTCACTCGCTGCGCGGCGTCACCCTGGTCGCCCGGATCCGCGAGCGGCTCGGTGTGCGGCTGCGCCTGCGCGACCTGTTCCGCGTCCCGGTCCTCGCCGACCTGGCGGCCCGCATCGACGCCGAGGCGGAGCCCGGCGAGCGGGACCCGGCCGCCTCGCGGGTCCCGACGGTTGAGGAGAGCGGGGCCACCGCGTTCCAGCAGCAGATCTGGCTCGCCGAGCACGTCGATCCCCGACCCGGCCTCTACAACGTGCCGTTCGCCTGGCGCGTGGACGGGCACCTCGACGCGGGCCGGCTCGCCGCGGCCCTGGAGCGGGTGGTGGCGCGCCACGAAGCGCTGCGGACCACGTTCACCCGGCGCGCGGACGAGGTGCGCCAGCGCGTCGGCGGGCCCTGGCGGCCCGGGGTCCGCACCCGGCGGGCCGACAGCCGGGAGCAGCTCGCGGCGCTGCTGCGGGCCGCTGCCGACGACCCCTTCGACCTGGAGGCGGGGCCGCTGCTGCGTGCCGCGCTGATCGACGGCCCCGACGGACAGACGCTGGCGCTGACGGCGCACCACATCGTGTTCGACGCGCAGTCGTTGCCGATCCTGCTGGAGGACCTGCGTGAGGAGTACGCGGCCGGCGGGAGCGGGGCCGGTGCCCCCGTGCGGCAGTTCCGTGAGCTGGCCGCCGTCACCGAACGGCCCGCCCCCGAAGCCCTCGCCCGCTGGACCGACACACTCCGCGACGCCCCGAGCCGGCTCGGCCTGGCCGCGCCCGCCGTGCCCGAGCCGCACGGCACGGTGCCGATCGCGCTGCCCGACGGCCTGCTGCGGCGCATGCGGCCCCTCCAGGAACGCCTGGGCATGTCATGGTTCATGGTGGCCTCCGCCGCGCTCGCCGCACTGCTGCACCACGCGACGGGTGACCCCCGGCTGACGTTCGGCTTCCCCGTCGACACCCGGGAGGGCGACGCGTTCGCACGGGTCGTCGGGCCCTGCCTCAACACCGTGGTGGTGCCCACCGGCTGCGACGCCGACACGACGGTCGGCGCGTTCCTCGAAGCGGTCCGCGACGGTGTCCTCGACGCCCTGGAGGACCGGTACGTCCCCTTCGCACACGTCGTCGAAGCCCTCAACCCACCGCGCGTCGCGGGCACGACCCCGTACCTCGACGTGGTGCTCGCCCCGCAGACGCGGGCACACACCCCGCCGCGCGTCGGCGACGCGCGGCTGCTGCCCCTGGAGAGCGCACAGGGCAGCGCCACCTACGGGAAGTTCGCCCTGACCGTGGGACTGGCCGTGACCGGTGAGCGGCTGAGCGGCGAGATGGTGTACCGCGGTGACCGCCTCCCGGTGGACGCCGTGCGGGAGCTGGCGCGCCTGTACCCGCTCTTCCTCGCGGCGTTCGCCGAGCCGGGCGAGAGCACGGTGGCGCAGCTGGCGGCATCGCTCGGCGCCACGCGGGGTGCCCTGCGGGCCGAGGTGGACACCGGCACCGCCGTCACGACCTCGCGGGCCACCGCGGTGCTCGCCGAGCCCGAGTCCGCCGTCGAGCAGCGCGTCGCCGCGATCTGGGCGTCCGTCCTCGGCCTCGACCCGGCCCGTGCGCCGGGCGCCGAGGCGAACTTCTTCGACTGCGGCGGGACCTCCCTGAAACTCGTCACCCTCCACGCCGAACTGTGCCGGGCCTTCGGCACCGAGCTGCCCGTCCAGCGCCTGTTCGAGAGCACCACGGTCGGCGCGATGGCGCGCCTCGTCGCACGCCCCGAGAGCCCGCCCGTCGCGGCAGGAAGCCGCTCCGGCGACCTCGACGCCCGCGCCGCCGCCCGCCGCCGAACCCGCCGCCCCGGCACGGGAGGCCGCGTATGAGCACCCAGTCCCACCCCCATGACTCGGAGACCGCCGTCGCGGTCGTCGGAATGGCCTGCCGCTACCCGGGCGCGCCGGACGTGCGGAGCTTCTGGCACGCGCTGCGCTCCGGCAGCGAGGGAATCACCCAGTTCAAACGGGACGACCTCGTCGCGGCCGGCGCGGACCCCGACCTCGTCTGGCACCCCGACTACGTCGCCGCGCGCGGCGTCCTCGACGGCTCCCGGTCCTTCGACTGGCGGGCCTTCGGCTACAGCCGCGCCGAGGCCGCCCTCCTCGACCCGCAGCACCGCGTCTTTCTGGAGTGCGCCGCCGCCGCGCTCGACGACGCGGCCCTCGACCCGGCCCGCTTCCCCGGCTGGATCGGTCTCTACGCCGGTTCCGAGGGCCCGGTCCTGCCCCAGAGGGACGACGTGGACGCGCTCGCCCAGATGATCGGGCGCCGACCGGACTTCCTGACCACCCGCGCCGCCTACAAACTCGGCCTGCGCGGTCCCGCCGTCACCGTGCAGACGGCCTGCTCCACCTCACTCACCGCCGTCCACACGGCCGTACAGAGCCTGCTGTCGTACGAGTGCGACGCGGCCCTCGCCGGGGGAGTGTCCCTGGCGCCGCAGGGGGAATGGGGCTACCTCTACCAGGAGGGCGGCATTCTCTCGCCGGACGGGCACTGCCGCCCCTTCGACGAGGAGGCGCGGGGCACGGTACCCGGCGAGGGCGTGGGCCTCGTCGTACTCAAACGGCTCGACGACGCCCTGCGCGACGACGACCGCATCGCCGGTGTGCTGCTCGGCACCGCCCTCAACAACGACGGCAGCGACAAGATCGGCTACACCGCACCGTCCCTCGCGGGACAGCGCGACGCGATCCTGCTCGCGCAGAAGACGGCCGGCGTCGACCCGGCCGAGATCGGCTACGTCGAGGCGCACGGGACCGCCACCAGGATGGGCGACCCGGTCGAACTCCAGGCGCTCACCGATGCGTTCCGCACGTCGACCGAGGCGGTGCGCGGCTGCTGGATCGGCGCCGTCAAGAGCAACATCGGCCACACGGGCTCCGCGTCCGGCGTGGCGGGACTCATCAAGACCCTGCTCATGCTGGAGCACGGGGAGCTCGTCCCCACCCTCCACTACCAGCGGCCCAACCCGCTGCTCGGCCTGGACTCCACCCCCTTCGAGGTGTGCGCGCGGCGCGCGCCGTGGCCCGCGCCCGACGGCGGGCGCCCTCGCCTCGCCGCCGTCAGCTCCTTCGGGGTCGGCGGCACCAACGCTCATGTGGTGCTGGCCCAGGCTCCGGTACGGGCCCTGCCCGCCGCTGCCCGCGGCGGCCCCCGGCTGCTCGCCCTCTCGGGCACGTCGGCGCGCTCCCGCGACGCCCTGCGCGACGAACTGGCCGACGCCCTCGGCTCCGGCGCCGCGCACGAGGACGGCGACGCGTTGCTCGCGCAGGCCGCCCGGACCCTCGCCGACCGCCGGCGTCTTCCCTGGCGCCAGGCCGTGGTCGTGGACGGCTCCGAGAACGCGGCCGGCACCCTGCGCGTGGCGGCCCCCCTCGCCTCCCCGGCGGGCCTGGACCGCGTCGCCTTCCTCCTGCCCGGCCAGGGCACCCTCACCGGCGCGGCGGGCGCCGCCGCGTACCGGCTCCAGCCCTCCTTCCGCGCCGCCTTCGACACCTGGCGGGAGACCGTGCGCGACGTGTGCGGGGTCGACCTCGCCCCCGTCGTCGACGAACAGGCCGCCCCGGGCGGGTGGTTCGAGGACACCGTGCACCAGCAGCTCGGGCTGCTCGTGCTGGGCCACACCCTGGGCCGGAACCTCATGGACCTCGGTGTGACGCCGAGCGCCCTGCTCGGGAACAGCATCGGCGAGTACACGGCCGCGACGCTCGCCGGGGTGTGGTCCCCGGAGCAGGCCGCCCGTCTCGTCCATGCCCGGGCCACCGCCATGCGGGACACCGAGCCCGGCCGGATGGCCGCCGTCACCGCCTCCCGCGCCGAGCTGGCTGCCCGCCTGGGCCAGGCGCATCCCGGTGTCGAGGTCGCCGTCGCCGGCCCCGGCCGCACCGTCCTGGCCGGCCCCTGCGCGGCCATGGACCGGCTGCTCGACGGCGACACCCTCGACGGGCTCGACGTACGGCTGCTCGACGTGCGGCACGCCTTCCACTCCTCCGCCATGACGGAGGCGGCCGACGCGCTGCGCGCCGCCGTCGTCGCCGAGCCCTCCCAGGCGCCCGCCCTG
The DNA here is from genome assembly GCF_011170125.1 of Streptomyces diastaticus subsp. diastaticus. Taxonomy (NCBI): domain Bacteria; kingdom Bacillati; phylum Actinomycetota; class Actinomycetes; order Kitasatosporales; family Streptomycetaceae; genus Streptomyces; species Streptomyces diastaticus. The sequence continues at coordinate 1,522,653 of NZ_BLLN01000003.1, forward strand.
CGCGTGGTGGCCAACTCCACCGGAACCTGGGCCGACCCGGAGCACCTGCGCACCCCCGACCACTGGGCCCGTCAGCTGCGCGGCACCGTACGCCTGGAGAGCGGGCTGACAACCCTCCTCGACGCGGGGTGCGACCTCTACGTCGAGCTGGGCCCCGGAACGTCGACGATCGGGGCGCTGCGCCGGCACACCGCGTGGGACCCGGCGCACACGACCGTGCCGTTCATCGGCGCCGAGCCGGACCGCGCCGAAGCCACCCTGCTGCGGGCTCTGGGCACTCTGTGGGAGCGGGGCGCCGGCATCGACCTCGCGGAACTCGCCGGTACCCCGCGGCCCCGGCGCCGCTCGCTGCCCGTGCAGAGCTACGACCCCGTGGAACCGGAGGACGACGGCGCTCACACCACCGGCCGGGACGCCTCCGCGCGAGCCCCGCAGCGTTCAGCTGAACCGGGTGAGGGGCGCGGCGGGCTCGCCCGGACCGTCGAACGCCTCTGGTGCGCGGCCCTCGGCGTGAACGGCGCCTCGGCCGGGGACGACTTCCTCGCGCTCGGCGGGGAGTCCCTCTCGGCGGTGATGCTGATGGGCGACGTACGACGGCGTACCGCCGCCACGGTTGCGGTGGCCGACTTCCTCGCCGACCCGACCTTCGGGAACCTGCTCGCCCTCGTCGAGCGGGCCGGCGAGGCGGCAGCACCGCCGGCGGGCACGGTCCGGCTGCGGCCGGGCACGGGCCGCCCGGTGTTCCTGGTCGCCGACTCCCTCGACAGCACCGCCGGATACCAGGAACTGGCCGCGGCGCTCGACACCACCCGGCCGGTCCACGGCCTGGAGAGCGCGCAGCCCCTCGGCGCCTCCGTCAGCCACATCGCCGGCCGGCACGTCGCCGCCCTGCGCGCCGTGCAGCCCGAGGGCCCGTACACACTCGGTGGCTGGTCCTTCGGCGCCGTCGTCGCCCAGGAGGCCGCCCGTCAGCTCACCGGCGCGGGCCAGCGGGTGGACGTCCTGCTGTGCCTGGACGGGTACGCGCCCGACCGCAAGGGGCGGCCCGTCGCCACCGACCCGGCCTTCCTCACCGCCCAACTACGGCTCCAGGCCGACGTGCTGCTCGGCCGCGGCACGTTCGGCGCGAAACTGGCCAGGGCCCCTCGCCCGCGCCGCGTCTTCCTCTCCCGGATTCGCGCGCTGCTGCGCCACCGGCCGCGGCCGGTGCCCTGCCCCGCCGTCGTCCTCACGGCGTCCGCGCGTCCCGCCGACGCCGCCCGGATACGGCGCGCGCTCGCACTCCTGCACACCTCCACAGAGATCAGACCCGTTCCCGGCGACCACTGGTCGATGCTGACCGCACCCCACGTCGGAGCCGTCGCCCGCGAGACGGACCGGGCGATCGCCCTCCATGGACACACCGACCGCACAGATGGCGAGCCCCGCCCGTGACCCCACCCGAGAAGACCGTGCCCGACCAGCCGGCCGCCGCGCCCAGCGCGCCCGGCGCCGAAGTGCCACTGATCCGCAACCGCGACTTCCAGGCCCTGTGGATCAGCCGCTTCCTCGCCTCCATCGGCAAGGAGTCCGTCGAGGTCGCCTACCCGCTGCTGATCCTCGCCGTCACCGGCAAGGCCGCCTACGCCGGAGCCGTCGGCGCCGTACAGCTCCTCGTGGCCGGCGCCACCTCGATCTGGGGCGGCGCACTCGCCGACCGCATGGACCGGCGCCGGCTGATGATCCTGTGCGACGCCGGACGCGCCGTGCTGCTCGGCCTGTTCAGCCTGCTCGTCGTCAGCGGCCACGCCAACGTCCCCGCCGTCTTCGCCCTCGTCGCGCTCTCGGCCCTGTGCCTGGGCCTGTCCGAGCCGCCCGCACTCGCCGCGATCAAACAGGTCGTCCCGCCCTCGCAGCTGACGAAGGCCACCGCCCAGAACCAGATCCGGCCGCTGGGCGCCACCGTCGCGGGCGCCCCGCTGGGCAGTTCGCTGTTCGGCGTGGCGCGCTCCCTGCCGTTCGTCGCGACGGGCCTGGCCTTCGCCGCGGCCGCCGTCGCCCTGCTCTTCGTGCGCAAGCCGCTCCAGGCCGCGCCGGTCGCGGGCGGCGAGCGCGGCAAGGCCAGGGAGGGCTTCCGGTTCATCGGGCGCACACCGGTCCTGCTCGTCTGGATCGTGTGGATCATGGGCTCCAACATGGCGTTCAACCACACCGGCGCCTTCCTCGCACTGATCGCCACCGGCAAGGACCGGGGCGCCTCCGAAGCCTCGATCAGTCTCATGCTCAGCATCGCCGGAGCCGGCGGACTGGTCGGCGCGGTTCTGGCGACCTGGGCCCTGAGACGGCTGAAGCCCGCCACCCTGTTCCTCGCGGCGGCGTGGATCGGCCCCCTCGCGGCCGCCCTCCTGATGACCGTGCCCGGAGTGGTCTCCCTCGGCGTCGTGCTCGCCCTCGTCTTCCTGCGCGGCCCGATCGTGAACGCCCTGTTCTTCGCCTACGTCGCCGTGCTCGTACCCGACCGGATGCAAGGCCGCGTCATGGGCGCCGTCACCTTCCTCTCGTACGGCGCCCAGCCGCTCGGCATCCTCGCGGTCGGCACCATCTTCGACGCGGGCGGCGCCTCCTGGGTGTTCGCCTTCATGGGCATCGTGTCGACCCTGGCCGCGCTGCCCACCCTGACCCGCCTGATCCGGCGGCTGCCCGCCCCCGAGGCCCTCGCGGAGAGGGAGGAGAAGGAGTCCGCGCCGGACGCGTCCGACACCGGTTCCCGGCCCGATCCGGCCCCCTGACGTACCGCCTCGACCGCCCCGCCGACTTCCGCCCCCAGGCACGTGTGCCGCCCTGACCGAGGAGTGAGTAGTGTCCGTCCGTCCCGAGGAGTCCCGGTGCCCGTTCTCGGGTGACGAGCCCGTCGTTCCGGCCCAGTACGTCACCAGCCCCGGCGTCGACCCGCACGCCGCGGCCGCGCGGCTGCGCGAGCGCGGCCCCGTCCACCCCATCGACTTCCCGGCGGGCTCCGCCGACCACGCCTACGTCGTCGTCGACCACGCGAGCGTCATGCGTGGCTTCGGCGACCCGGACATCTCCAAGACCCTGGAGGCGGCGCCCGCCTGGTTCCGCGAGCAGACCGTGCGGAGCAGCTCCGTACTCGCCAGCAACATGCTCCTCGCCGACCCGCCCGAGCACACCCGGCTGCGCAAGCTCGTCAGCCGGGCGTTCCTGCCGCGCCGCATGGAACTGCTGCGCCCGCGCGTCCAGGAGATCACCGACGACCTCATCGACGCCTTCCCCGAGACCGGCGAGTTCGACCTCCTGGAAGCCTTCGCGCTACCGCTGCCGATGATGGTGATCTGCGCGTTCCTCGGTGTCCCGTACGCCGACCGGGACCGCTTCATCGACTGGGGCCGGGTGCTCAGCCAGGACCCCGGCCAGGAGGGCGAGGCGGCCCTGGAGCGCAAGCGCGTCAACGACCAGGTCGAGGAGTACTTCACCGACGTGCTCGCCCAGCGCCGCGCCCGGCCGCGGGAGGACCTCCTCGGCGACCTGGTGCGCGCCGCCGACGAGGACGACATGTTCACCGACGAGGAGCTCGTCTCCACCGCCATCTTCCTCGTCATCGCCGGCCACAAGACCACCGCCAACCTCGTCGGCAACGGCGTCTGGTCCCTGCTCCGCCACCCCGAACAGCTCGAACTCCTGCGCGCGAACCCCGAGTTGACCGACTCGGCGATCGAGGAGTTCCTGCGCTACGAAGGCTCGGTCGACCGCGGCACACTGCGCACCACCGCCCGTGACCTCACGCTCGGCGGACAGGCCGTGCCCGAAGGCAGCTTCGTCCACCTGTCCGTCTCCGCCGCCAACCGCGACCCCGCCGTCTTCGACGACCCCGACCGCTTCGACATCACCCGCTCGCCCAACCGCCACATGACCTTCGGCCACGGACCGCACTTCTGCGCCGGGGCGCCGCTGGCCCGCCTCGAAGGGCGTATCGCCTTCGAGACACTCCTGCGCCGTGTTCCTGACCTCGCGTGCACCGTCCCGCCTGAGACGCTGCCCTGGGTCGCGGACAGTTCCATAAGCCGGGGCCTGGAGCGGCTCCCCGTCCGTATCGTGGGCAAGCGGCCGCGCGCGGGCACCGCCTGACGTGCGGTTGCCCGCCGTGCACAGACCCATCGCCGTATCTTGGAACTCGCAGAGCAGGAGCACCACTTCATGACCGACGAAACCACCGCCCCAGTAGCCCTGATCACCGGCGGGTCCAGCGGCATCGGCGCGGCCACCGCCCGCAAGCTGCTCGCCGAGGGGTACCGCGTCGCCGTGACCGGCCGTAGCGACGAACGGCTGCGGCGCTTCGCCGAGGAGACCGACGCCAAGCCCGGTACCCTCCTCACGCTCCCCGGCGACGCCGGCGACCACGCCGGCGTCGAGGCCACCGTGCGGGCCACCCTGGACGCGTACGGCCGCATCGACACCGTCGTCGCCAACGCCGGGTACGCCACGCACGACTCGCTCGCCGACGGCGACCCGGCCGGGTGGCGCGACATGGTCCTCACCAACGTGCTCGGCCCGGCCCTGCTGATCCACTACGCCCTGCCCGCCCTCAAGGAGACGCGCGGCCGGATCGTGCTGATCGGCAGCGTCGCCGGAGTCGTCTACACGCCCGGCAACATCTACGGCGCCACCAAGTGGGCGGTCACCGGCCTCGCCGAGAACACCCGCCGCATGGTCACCGCCGACGGCGTCGGCGTCACCCTGGTGGCCCCGGGCCGGGTGGAGACCGCCTTCTGGGACGCCGCGGGCGGCGCGCCCCAGGGCGGCATCAACCTCACCGCCGACCAGATCGCCGACTCGGTGGTGTGGGCCGTGGGCCAGCCCGCCGGCGTCGACATCAACTCCGTCGTCGTCCGCCCGGTCGGCCAGGCGGTCTGAGAGCCTGTGCCGCGCCCCCGGCCGGGGACGTTCCCACAGGCTTGACCTCCCGCCGGCCAGGCGCCACCCCGCGCGGGCGTCCTGAGCCACGGACGCCCGCGCAGGGGGAGAGGGGCGAGGAGGAGACGGCGGCGGACACCGGCCGACCACGGGGGAGGGAACGCCCGTCGCGACCACGGCCCCGCTTTCGGCGCGCATCTGCGCCGCACCACCCCGCCGTTCATCACGCCCGCACCAGACCCTGCCGTCGCCTCCGCGTTCCTCCGAACCCCTCCGCAGCCTTCGCCCTGCTCACCCGCCTTCCTCGCGGCTCCACCGCCCGGACGCCGGGCGAGGCCGCCGCCCCGTCCCGTCCGGCCCCGTCGCCGCCCTCTGCCCATCCGGCCCCGCAGCCCACCAGGAGCGCAGTCATGTCACCCGAGACGTCCGCCACGGCCCCCACCCCGGCACACGCGCCCTCGGCCGACGGCCCGCACACCGACCACCACAGGCTGCGCACCGACCTGGCCGGCCTGTGGGGCGACGTGCTCGGCACCGGGCCGGTCGACGCAGCAGCCGACCTCACCGCGCTCGGCGGCAACTCCCTGCAGGCCGCCCGGATCGTCGCCCGCATACGCACCCGGCTCGGCCTTCCCGTGACCGTGGCCGAACTCTTCGAGCAGGGCACGGTCAGCGCCCTGGCCCGCCTGCTCGCCGGCCGGCCCCGCGACCTCGGCGACGTGCCGCCCGCGGTGACCCCCGCCCCCGGCGACGGCCCGCTCCTCGCACCGGCCCAGCGCCGCCTGTGGTTCCTCGACCAGCTCAGCCCCGCCGCGGGCGCCGCGTACAACGTGCCCGCCCTCACCCGGCTGCGCGGCCCGCTCGAGACCACGGCGCTGGACGCGGCCTGGCAGGACGTCGTCGACCGGCACGAACAACTGCGTACCGTCTTCACCTTGTCCGGCGACGTCCTGCGCGCCGGGACGACCGGCGACCGGGCCGGACTCGACCTCGTCGACCTGACCGGCCACCCCGACCCGTACGGTCACGGAGTGCGCGCGGCGGACGAGAGGGCAGCCCGGCACATCGACCTCGCCACCGGCCCCCTGGGGCGGCTCACCCTGTACCGGCTCGCCGCCGACGACCACCTCCTGCTGCTGGTCCTGCCGCACCTGATCTCCGACGGACGCACCCTGGACGTCATCGACCAGGATCTCGCCCACGCGTACCGCCGGCACGCCGGCCGCGCACCGGACCAAGCACAGCGCGAACTCACCCTGGCCTACCGCGACTTCGCCCACTGGTCGGCCGCACTGGACCAGGAACGCGCCCTCGGGGCATGGCGCAGCCGCCTCGCCGGCGCCCCGACCGTCCTCGACCTGCCCGCGGACCACCCCCGGCCGGCGACCCGCTCGCACCGCGGCAGCCGGCTCACCCGCACCACCACGGGCGCCCAGCGCACCGCCGCGAGCCACCTCGCCACCGCCACCCGCACCACCCCCTACGCGGTCACGCTCACCGCCTACGCCACGCTGCTCGGCGAACTCACCGGCCGACAGGAGCTGTTGGTGGCCACGCCCATGGACGGGCGCCCCGATCCGGCCCTGGAGGACGTGGTCGGCTTCTTCGCCACCACCGTGCCGCTGCGCCTGCGCCCGTGCGGCGACCCCGACCGTCCCGGAGCGCTGCGGCGAGCGGTGCGGGAGACGCACGGCGTGGTGCTCGATGCCGCGCACGACCAGCACATGCCCTTCGAACAACTCGCCGCCGAACTCGCCCCCGCGGGCGACCTCTCCCGCACCCCGCTGACCCAGGTGGCCCTCGCCTACCAGGGGCCCCGCCGCCCGCACGCCCGGCTCGACGGCCTCGACGCCCGGCCGCTGCCCGTGGACAACGGCACCGCCAAGTTCGACCTCACCCTGGAGATCCACGAGAGCGGCGACGAGTTCGAGATCACCGCCGAGTACGCCACGGACCTGTTCACCCGGGAGCGGGCGGCACGGATGCTCGACCGCTACCTGGAGATCCTCGCCATGGTGGTGCACGCTCCGGAGGCACGGGACGCGGACGTGGACGTGGCCGGTCCCGGCCGGCTTCCGGCCGCACGGCACTCCGCCCCCGCCCCCGCCGGCGCCGACCCGCGCTGCCTGCACGAGACCTTCGCCGAGACCGCCGCCCGGCACCCGCACTCCGTCGCCGTCACCGACGGCACCCGCAGCCTCACCTACCTCGAACTCGACCGCGCCGCCAACCGCCTCGCCCACCGCCTGCGCGCCCACGGCGCCACACCGGACGGCCTCGTGGGACTGTGCGCCGAACGGACCGTGGACCTCGTCGTCGGCGTCCTCGCCATCCTCAAGTCCGGTGCCGGACAGCTCCCGCTCGACCCTCGGCACCCCGCCGCCCGGCTGCGCGACACCCTCGCCGACGCCGAGTGCCGCATCCTGCTCGGCGACACCACCTCCTGCGCCCCGCTGCTCGACGGCGAAGCCCCCGCCTTCATCCCCCTGACCACCGACGGCGGCGCCGGACCGGACGACCACGCCCCCGCGCCCCACCCCGGCGCCGGACCCGACACCACGGCGTACGTCATCTACACCTCCGGCTCCACCGGCCGCCCCAAGGGCGTCGTCGTCACCCACGCCAACGTCACCCGTCTGTTCACCGCCACCGAGCAGGACTTCGGTTTCGGCGCCGACGACGTGTGGACCCTCTTCCACTCCCTCGCCTTCGACTTCTCCGTCTGGGAGCTGTGGGGTCCGCTGCTGCACGGTGGCCGGCTCGTCGTCGTGCCGTACCTGACCAGCCGGGACCCCCACGCGTTCCTGGAGCTGCTGCGCACCGAGCGCGTCACCGTCCTCAACCAGACCCCCACCGCCTTCCGCCAGCTCGCCGCGGCCGCCGAGGACGCCGACCACCCCGACCTCGCCCTGCGCACCGTCGTGTTCGGCGGCGAAGCCCTCGACCCCGCCACCCTCGCCGGCTGGGTCGGCGGATACGGCCTCCGCAGGCCCCGCCTCGTCAACATGTACGGCATCACCGAGACGACGGTGCACGTCACCGTCCGCCCGCTCGCCCTCGCCGACCTCTCCGGCTCGCTCAGCCCCATCGGCCGCCCCCTCTCCGACCTGCGCGTCCATGTCCTGGACGCGGACATGAACGAAGTCCCGGACGGCACCGAAGGCGAGATGTACGTGGGCGGCCCCGGCGTCGCGCGCGGCTACCTCAACCGCCCCCAGCTCACCGAAGAGCGCTTCGTGCCCGACCCGTTCGGCGCTCCGGGTGAGCGCCTGTACCGTTCCGGCGACCTCGCGGTGCGCCGGGCGGACGGCGAACTCGAGTACCGGGGCCGCATCGACCACCAGGTCAAACTGAACGGCTTCCGCATCGAGCTGGGCGAGATCGAACGGGCCCTCCTCGACCAGCCCGGCGTGCGCGCCGCCGCCTGTGTCCTGCGCGAGGACACTCCCGGCCTGCCCCGCCTGGTCGGCTACGTCGTCCCGGCACCCGGGCACGAGGACCCGCAGCCGGCACAGCTGCGCGAGGCGCTGAGCGTGCGGCTGCCCGCCCACATGCTCCCGGCCGCCGTCATCCCCCTCGCCGAGCTCCCGCTGACCGGCAACGGCAAGCTCGACCGCGACCGCCTGCCCACCCCCGAGGCCCACCACGCCACCTCGGCCCGGCCCAGGGCCACCGAGCCCCGTACCCCCGCCGAACACACCCTCGCCGCCGTCTGGCGCCACGTCCTCGACGTGCCCGGGCCGGGAGTCGACGACAACTTCTTCGCACTCGGCGGCGACTCGCTACGGGCCGTCCGCGTCGCGGCGCTCGCCCGCGAGGCCGGCCTCCCGGTCTCGGTCGAACAGATCTTCCTCCACCCGAGCGTGGCCGCCCTCGCCGCGGCCGCCGGCACACCGGACGAGACGGCCGCACCCGCCCCGGCCGCCTGCTCGACGACCCTCGCCGACCTCGACCCGTCCCAGTTGCCCGCCGGCACCATCGACGCCTACCCCACAGCGGCGATGCAGCTCGGCATCCTCTACGAGTGCGAGTTCGCCGAGGACGAGACCCCGGGCCTCTACCACGACCTGATCAGCCTCCGCCTCGACGGCCCCTTCGACCGCCCCGCCCTCGAACGCGCCCTGGCCACGCTGACCGAACGCCACGCCGTCCTGCGCACCGCCTTCCGCCTCGGCACCTTCCGCGAGCCGATGCAACTCGTCGCCGAGACCGCGCGGGTCCCCCTGAGCGTCGAGGAGCACGACACCGGGCGGCCGGACGCCAAGACCCACGAGCACCTGCTCCGCACCTGGTGGGAGCGGGAGAAGCAGGATCCCTTCGACACCGAGCAGGCCCCCCTGGCGCGCTGCCACGTACTGCGCACCGACCCCGACGGCTTCCAGCTCTCCCTCGCCGTGCACCACGCGATCCTCGACGGCTGGAGCCTGGCCCTGCTCACCACCGAACTCCTCCTCGCCTACGAGGGCGAACTGCGCCCGGACGCCACCGGGCCCGCCCTGCCGCCCGCGCCCGGTGCCCGCTACCGCGACTTCGTCGCCGCCGAACAGCGGGCCCAGGCCGATCCGGCCGCCCGCGCCTGGTGGGAGAGACTGCTGCGGCAGGAGGGCGAGCCCGCCGAACTCCCGCTGGACCCGGACGGCGAGGCCGAGGACGAGTTCGCCTTCCACACGCCGCTGCCCGAGGAGCTGGACACCGCCCTCGACGAAGCGGCGGCCCGCCTCGGCCTGCCGGTCAAGAGCCTCTTTCTCGCCACCCACGCCCGGGCCCTCGCCGAACTCACGTCCTCGGAGCGCACGGTGACGGCCGTCCAGGTCAACGGGCGCCTGGAAGAACCCGGTGCGGACCGCGTCCTGGGCCTGCTCCTGAACATGATCCCGCTCCACCTCACCGCGCGCGGCACCTGGGCCGAACTGGCCGGCGCCGCCTTCGACGCCGAACGCGCACGCCAGCCCCACCGCCGCTACCCGCTCGCCGCCCTGCAACAGCTCACCGGCTGTGGCACCGCTCTCTTCAACGTCGCCTTCAACTACACCGACTTCCACACCTTCGACGACCTCGCCGCACTGCGTGCGATCCGCCCCCGCGACTGGTGGTTCTCCGACCGGCACAGCTTCCCGCTCATGGTCGAGATCACCCGGACCCCGCACACCGGCCGCCGCGCCCTCGCCGTCACCCTCGGCGCCGACAGCCCGTACGCGGGGACCGGGGCCCGCCTGGGCCGCCTCGTCCTGCAGGCCCTGCACGCCATGGCCGAGGACCCGTACGCGCCGGTCCCCGCCCCGGACCGGGAGCCCCGGCGATGAACCGTCGCACGCCGTCCCACGGTCCGGTCCTCCTGAACCCGCAGCCTCGTCCCCGGGCCGCGCACCGGCTCGTCGTCTTCCCGCACGCGGGCGGAAGCCCGTCCTTCTACCGCGGCTGGAGCGGGGCGGCCGACCCGGACATCGAGGTGTCGCTCGTGCAGTACGCGGGGCGGGAGCAGCGCATCGGCGAACCTCCCGTACCGGATGCCCGGGCCGTCGCCGCCGAGGTGAGCGACGCCCTGCGGGCCACCGTCACCCGGGGCGACAGCCGTCCGCTCGCCCTGTTCGGCCACAGCATGGGCGCGATCATCGCCTACGAGACGGCACTGGCCCTCACGGACATCGAGCCGTCCGCCCTGTTCGTCTCCAGCCGCAGGGCCCCCGACACCGTCGCCCCACGGCCCGGCCCGGTCCCCACCCGCACCGACGAGGAAATCCTCTCCCACCTGCGCGGCCTCGGCAGCACCCCCATGTCCCTCTTCGACAACCGGGCGATCCGCGACCTGTACCTGCCCGTGCTCCGCGCCGACTACCACCTGGTCGACACCTACGCCCCCGGCCCCGACAGCCACACGCTGCCCCTCCCCGTCACCGCGCTGTGGGGCACCGAAGACCCCACGGCAGACGCACCGCTGATGACCCCCTGGCGCGACACCACCACGGACCGCTTCCGCCCCCGCCCCTTCGACGGCGGCCACTTCTACCTCGTGGACCACCGCGACAGCGTCCTGAAGCTGGTGAGGGAGCAGCTGGGAGCTGATTCCGTGAGAACGGGCTGAGCCCGGCGTCGTCGGGGTCGGCTCGGGCACGCCCGGACGGCGGCCGGGCGTCCCGGCGGCCGAGGCCGCAGCCTCACGGCGGCGTGGCCGCACGGTGTGACGCGCCGGCCCCCCCGCCCGGCCCTCGGCCCGGACGGGGAAAGGCCGCTGTGTCAGGCGGTGAACGCGGTGATCGCCTCCACCGACGACCAGATCGCCAGTCCCGCCATGCAGACTCCGCCGATCCGCTGGACGGTCTTCAGCGGCACTCGCTGGGCGATGAACCGGCCCGCCAGCAGCGCCAGCGCCGACACCGACATCAGGGCCGCGGCGGCGCCGATCGCGGTGGAGAGGGTGCCGTTGGTCGCCGCCAGGTTGGCGGTGGTGATCTGGGTCAGGTCGCCCCACTCGCTGATGAAGACGGCCATGAACGCCGTGGTGTAGACGGGCCAGAATCCGGTGACGGTCTTCGCGGCCCCCTCCTCGTCCTCGTCGTCGCCCCCGCCGCGCAGCAGCATGAAGGCGCCGAAGGCGAAGAGCACGGCGGAGACCAGCCGCACGATCCAGTCGGGCAGCAGTCCGATGAGGCTGCCCGCGCCGACCGCGATGGCGACATGGACCAGGAAGGCAGTGGAGGTGCCGAACCAGACGTAGAGGGGGCGCATCCGGGTGCCCATGGCGAGCGACGCGAACATCGTCTTGTCCGGCAGCTCGGCGAGGAAGATCAGCCCGAAGGCGGTGGCGAGCGCCAGGGGGTCGAGGCTCATTCCGGGGCTTTCTGTACGGGGCCGGGCCCTCGGATCGTCCCCGTGAGGTCCCGCGGGACCAGCGACGGGAGGACCGCTCGGCCCGGCACGACGGACCGCACCCGCTCTGGTGCGGGCACGGCTTCATGCCTTGGCCGAAGGTCTCGTCCACCGCCCGCCTCTCACGGCGCGAGCGGCCCGGCGGCCGGGCTGTCCGCGGTGGCGGACGGCCAGTATGTCGACCGGCGGTGTTGCGGGACTACTCCCCTTCGCTGCGACCCACGGTACCCCACCCGCCCCGGTGCCCGGACGGCGGCGTGAGCCCTCCGCCGCGGTGGGCCTCGCGTGGGCCCGGTCAGGCCGGGATGCCCCTGCCGAACAGGGTGTCCATCTTTTCCCGGAACTCGTGGCGGCGCTGCTTGCGGTGGTCGTGGCGGGCCCGCCGGACGGCCTCCTCGGCGGCTCGCCGTGCCGAGGCGACCTCCTCCTCCACCTGCTCCGCGGGGACGGCCACGACGGTGCCGCCGAGCCGGTCCGCGAGCGCGTCGGCGGCGGCCGGGGAGTAGCCGGCGGCCTCGGCCATCAGCAGGTTGGTGCCGTCGTCGACGTTCTTGCTGAGCACCGTCAGGGCGTCGTGGGTGTTCTCGGCGGTCTCCGTGTCGGCGGTCGCCCCGACGAGTGCGCCCAGGCCCCACCCGAAGAGCACACCGACCGGGCCGCCGAGGATGCCGACCAGCGCGCCGATGGCGCCGCCGGTCAGAGTGGCGGTGCCCGCGCCCGGCTCGTACTCCTCGGGCACCGACAGGGTGCCGTCCGCTGCGCGCTCGACGATGGCCGCCCGGGTGACCTCGGGCACCGCCTTGATCTCGGAGAAGGCGCGGTAGGCGGCGCTCGGGTCGGTGAAGGTGAAGAAGAGGACGTTGTCCGAGGGCGGCGTCATGGAAGGCTCCGATCCGGTGCGACTGCGGGATACGTCCGGCGCCCCCGGCCGCCGGTGGCGCCACGAGGGCCACGAGGGTCACGACCCATCCAAGCCGGACCGCACGCGGGCCGCACCCCGGGCGCCGCCCGACGGGTGGCCCCGGTCACGCCGGAGGGGGCAGCCGCGTCCGGCGCGGGCGAGGGCCCCGCCTCGGGGGAGCACGGGGAGGACATCGGCGTCTCCTGTCGGCCCGGCCGTGGCGGGCAGCGTCCCCGTGCGGGCGCCGGGGAGGCGGCCCGCTCAGGTTCCGGTGCCTCGGTGGCCGCCGTGCCCGGGGACCGGTGGCGGCTCGTCCAGGAAGCCGGCCTCCGGCACGAAGAACTGGGAGCCGGTGACGGCGGTGGAGAAGTCGAGGATGCGGTCGTGCCGGGCCCCGTCGGTGCCGAGGAACATGTTCCGCAACATCTGCTCGGTGACCGAGATGTCGGCCGCGTAGCCGATGAAGTAGGTGCCGAACGCGTTCTCGCCGAGGGTGCCGAACGGCATGTTCAGCCGCCGGATCTGCCGTTCGGTCCCGTCCGGGTCCGTGACGGTGTTGACCGCGACGTGCGAGTCGGCCGGCTTCACCTCGTCGGCCAGCTCGACGTCCTCCAGTTTGGTGCGGCCGATGACCCGCTCCTGCTCCTCGACGGGCAGCGCGTTCCAGGCGGTCAGGTCGTGCAGGTACTTCTGCACGACGACATGGCTGCCGCCCTGGAAGTCCGGGTCCTCGTCGCCGACGACCACCGCCGTGAGCGCGGCGTTGCCCTCGGGGTTCTCGGTGCCGTCCACGAACCCCAGGAGGTCGCGCTCGTCGAAGTACTTGAAGCCGTGCACCTCGTCGACGACCTCGACCGCGCCCCGCAGCCGGTCCATCAGCCGGGCCGCCAGTTCGAAGCAGAGGTCGGCCCGGTGGGCGCGGATGTGGAACAGCAGGTCACCGGGGGTGGACGGCGCGGTGTGGCGTGGCCCGCGCAGCTCCTCGAAGGGGTGGAGTCCGGCCGGGCGCGGCCCGGTGAACAGGCGGTCCCACGCGTCGGAACCGATGCCCGCCACGCAGGTCAGACCGGCGTCGGGCACCCGGAAGCCCACGGAGCGGCGCAGCGCCGACGCGTCCTGAAGGAGGTCGTGCACCGTCTGCTCGCCGCCCGGGCCGATGGTCAGCACCAGGAAGAGGGCGCTCTCGGTGATCGGGGTCAGCACCGCCTGAGGCTCGGGCGGCGGGCTGGAGTAAGGGGACGGTGCGCTGCTCATCGAGGCGGCTCCCGGAACGGTGGCTGCGGCGTCCGGACGCGCTCCCGCACGGCAGCGGCGGTGGGCGTGCCCGGCCGCTCACCATCCTCGGCGGCGGAATGCCGGGGCGCGGGCCGGGCGCGGCCGAACGGGGTCCGTGCCGCGCCCTCGGCGGACCGCCCGCGCCGGTCAGCGCGCCGCGGCGCTCGGCCCCAGCTCCGCGAAGTCCCCGCTCATCGCCGCGGCCATGCGCAGGTAGGGGCGGGCCTCGTCGTCCCGGCCCTGGCGCTCCAGGGTCCGCCCGAGCATCAGCGTCGCGTAGCTCTCGACCGGATCGCCGGCCAGGACGGTGCGCAGCTCCCGCTCCGCACGGCCGAGCTGGGCCGAGTGGTAGTAGGCCCGGGCCAGCAGCAGGCGGGCCGCCCGGTGCTCGGGCGCCTCCTCGACCAGGCCGGTCAGGATGCGGACGGCCGCCGGGTACTCCTTGGCCTCGAAGAACAGCTGCGCCCGGTCCCAGCGGTCCGCGGGCGTCCCGAACTCGAAGTAGGTCTCACTCATGGGTCTTCCCTCCTGCCGCGCGGCGGCGGCCGTACTCCGCTCCCGGCGCCGTCGCCGTGAGGGCGGCCGTCCGGGACAACAGCACGAGGTCGTTGAACATTCCACGACGTGGCCGTGCGGCGCCGGATGCGGGCCCCGCCCACCCGCGAGACGCTGGAACGGATCCGTACGGAGGGAGGCGCCGTGGACCCCGAGCACGCCCTTGACCGGATCGCCTTCCTCCTGGAGCGCGCCCAGGAACCCACCTATCGCGTCCGCGCCTTCCGCACCGCAGCTGCCGTCCTGCGCGAGCACGGCCCGGACGGGATCCGGGACCGCGCGGCGGACGGCACGCTGGAGCAACTGAGGGGGATCGGCCCCAAGACGGGCAAGGTCATCCGCGAGGCCCTCGACGGCCGCACCCCCGCCTATCTGGAGAGCCTGGAGGAGGAGGCCGCCCGGGCGCCCCTCGCCGAGGGCGGCGAGGCGCTGTGCGCCGCACTGCGCGGCGACTGCCACCTGCACTCCGACTGGTCCGACGGCGGCAGCTCCATCGAGGAGATGGGCCGCGCCGCCCTCGCGCTGGGCCACGAGTGGGCCGTCCTCACCGACCACTCACCCCGGCTCACCGTCGCCCACGGCCTCTCCGCCGACCGGCTGCGCCGCCAGCTGGACACCGTGGCCGCCCTCAACGCGCACTGGGCGCCGTTCCGGCTGCTCACCGGTATCGAGTGCGACATCCTGGAGGACGGCACCCTCGACCAGGAACCGGAGCTGCTGGACCGGCTCGACCTGGTGGTCGCCTCCGTCCACTCCAAGCTCCGGATGGACGCGCCCGCCATGACGCGGCGCCTGCTGGCCGCCGTCCGCGACCCGCACACCGACGTCCTCGGGCACTGCACCGGCCGCCTCATCACCGGCCGCACCCGCCCCGAGTCCCGCTTCGACGCCGACGCCGTCTTCGCCGCCTGCGCCGAGTCCGGCACCGCCGTCGAGATCAACAGCCGCCCCGAGCGCCTCGACCCGCCACTCCGCCTGATCCGCGCCGCCCTCGACCAGGGCACCCTCTTCGCCGTCGACACCGACGCCCACGCCCCCGGGCAGCTCACCTGGCAGCGTCTCGGCTGCGCCCGCGCCGAGGAGTGCGGGGTCCCCGCGGAGGACGTCATCACGACCTGGTCGGCCGACGCACTGCTGGAGTGGGCGGGACGGGCCTAGGGGGTCTTCCAAGTCCCGCACGGCGCCCACGGCGGCCGGCACGCACTCTCGCCGCACCGGGTGACAGCCCGAGTACGTCCGGTACGAGAGCTTGTGCCCGGCGTGCCGAGAGCACGCACCGGACCCGCGGACACCGCACAGGACTTCGAAGCCCCTCGACGGCGCATCACGTGCGGGCGTCCCGTTCGGCCCGCCCGAGGGGCCGTCGGAGCGCCGCGCCCGTGGGACGGCCCTTCCCCGTTCCGCCGGACGGGCGTCGTTCGCGTTTCCGGCTCCCCCAATGGAGGGGCCCGCCGAGCGTCCCCCCGCGTACGGGGCATTGCTCATCAGCGGGCGGTGAGCGCTCCGCCGCCCTCCGTGTCCCGAGGGCGAGGCGACCCGGCCGTCCCGCCGCGGCAGAGCAACCGGCGTGCCGGAGGAGAGGACCACCGTGGCCCGCACCGAAGCCCCCGGGTCCGCCGGCGCCCCGGACCAGCCGGACGCCGAGTCGCCGCCCGGCACGGCCGGCGCACACGTCGCGGGGGCCGGTCCGCTTGGCGGGGGCGCCGGTGAGCCCGGCCCCTCGCCCCAGCACGTCCCCCACCCCCGGGTCGCCGCGGCCGACGCCGACATCAACGGGACCGTCGGCGCCGTTCTCGGCGCGCTCCTCGCCGAGCGGCTCCGGGAGGCGTGGCACACCGATCCGGTCTCCGGGCGGGACATCGCCGAGCGGGTCGCCCGCTTCACCTGCCTCGGCGGCCGCCGCCTGCGCCCCGCCCTGCTGTGGTGGGCGTTGCGGGCCTGCGCCCTGCCGGACGGCGACCGGGCCCGGGCCGCGCTCCGGGTGGGCGCCGCCGTCGAACTGCTCCAGACCTGCGCGCTCGTCCACGACGACGTCATGGACAGCTCGCGGCTGCGCCGGGGACGTCCCGCACTGCACGTCTCCCTCGCCGTCCAGTACGGGGCGTCCAGCACGGACCCCTTCCCGGGCGCGGCCGCCGTGCTCGCCGGGGACCTGGCCCTGGCCTGGGCGGAGGACACCCTCGCCGAGACCGAACTGCCCGACCCCGTACGGCGCCGCGTGCGAGCGGTGTGGCGGGTGATGCGCGCCGAGATGGTCGCGGGCCAGTACCTCGACCTGCACGGCCAGGTCACCGCCGACCGCTCGGCCCTGCTCGCGCTGCGCACCGCCCGGCTCAAGAGCGCGCAGTACTCCGCCTCGCGCCCCCTGGAACTCGGCGCGGTCCTCGCCGGGGCCGACCCCGGACTCACCCGGCGGCTCGCCGAGGCCGGCGCCCCGGCGGGGCTCGCCTTCCAGCTCCGGGACGACCTGCTGGGCGTCTTCGGCGACCCGTCCCGTACCGGGAAGCCGGCCGGGGACGACATCCGCGAGGGCAAACCGACCCTCCTCGTCGCCCTCGCCCACGCCCGGGCCGGCGCGCGGGGCCGCCTCGCCGACGTGGCCGTCCTCGACGCGGCCCTCGGCGACCCCGCGCTCAGCGCGGAGGGGCTCGACGCCGTCCGCGAAATCCTGGAGTCCACCGGCGCGCGCGCCGCCGTGGAGGAACGCATCGACCGGCTGGCCGCCCGCGCCCTCGCCCGGCTGGACACCCTCGCCCTGGACGCGGCGGCGGGGGAGCGGCTGCGCGGTCTGCTCCGGCTCGTCGCGGGCACGCCGCGGCCCGGGCCCCACCACCCCGACCGAGAGGCTGGACATGCGGACACTGCACGGCCCCACTGACCACGTGGTCGTCGTCGGCGCCGGGCTCGCGGGCCTGTCCGCCGCCCTGCACCTGCTCGGAGCCGGCCGCCGGGTGACCCTCGTCGAACGTGCCGGGCAGCCCGGCGGCCGGGCCGGCCGCGGCGACCTCGGCGGTTACCGGATCGACACCGGGCCGACCGTCCTCACCATGCCGCACCTGGTCGAGGAGGCGTTCGCCGCCGTCGGCGCGCGTATGGCCGACCACCTCCGCCTCACCGAGCTGCACCCCGCCTACCGGGCCCGGTTCGCCGACGGCAGCCGCCTCGACGTCCACACCCGGCCCGCGCCGATGGAGGAGGAGATCCGCCGCTTCGCCTCCGACCGCGAGGCGGCCGGGTACCGGCGGCTGCGCACCTGGCTGGAGAAGCTGTACGCCCTCCAGATGCGCCGCTTCATCGACACCAACTTCGACTCCCCGCTCGCCCTGCTCACCCCCGACCTCGCCCGGCTCGCCGCCCTCGGCGGCCTCGGCCGGATGGACGCCCAGGTCGGCCGGTTCATCGCGGACGAACGGCTGCGCCGCGTCTTCACCTTCCAGGCCCTCTACGCGGGTGTCCCCCCGGCCCGTGCGCTGGCCGCCTACGCCGTGATCGCCCACATGGACACCATGGCGGGCGTCCACTTCCCGCACGGCGGCATGCACGCCCTGCCCCGCGCCCTGGCCGAGGCCGCCACCGCGGCGGGCGCCGAGATCCACTACCACCACACCGTCGAGGCGCTGGAACGCGCCGGCGAGCGGATCACCGCCGTCCGTACCGACCACGCCCGCATCCCCTGCGACGCCGTCGTCCTCACCCCCGACTTGCTGACCGCCTACCGGCTGCTCGGCCGCGCCCCGCGCCGCGTCGTCCCGCTGCGCCACTCCCCCTCGGCGGTCGTCCTGCACGCCGGGACCGACCGCACCTGGCCCGGACTGGGCCACCACACGCTCTCCTTCGGCCACGCCTGGCACACCACCTTCGACGAACTCACCCGCCTCGGCCGTCCGATGAGTGACCCCTCGCTGCTCATCTCCCGGCCCACCGCCACCGACCCCTCCCTGGCCCCGCCCGGGCGCCACCTGCACTACGTCCTCGCGCCCTGCCCCAACACCGACCTCGGCCCCGGCACACGGGAGTGGACCGCGCTCGCCCCCGCCTACCGCGACCACCTCCTGCGCGTCCTGGAACAACGCGGTCTGGACGGCCTCGGTGCCGCGGTCGAGGCGGAGGCGCTGGTCACCCCCGTCGACTGGACCGCCCAGGGCCACGCGGCGGGCAGCCCCTTCTCGGCCGCCCACACCTTCGCCCAGACCGGCCCGTTCCGCCCCCGCAACCTGGTGCGCGGCACCGCCAACGCCGTACTGGCGGGCTGCGGCACGACGCCCGGCGTCGGCATCCCCACCGTGCTGATCTCCGGCAAGCTCGCCGCCGCCCGCGTCACCGGACTCCCCGGCGGCCCGGCCCGGCCCCGCCGCGCCGCCGCCGCGACCACCGGAGGTACCCGATGAGCTCCCGCGAACTCGACGCCGCCGGTATCACCGACCCTGCCCTGCGCGCCGCCTACCGCTCCTGCCGCGCCCTCAACGCCCGCCACGGCAGGACGTACTTCCTCGCCACCAGGCTGCTCCCCGCCGAGCGGCGCCCTGCCGTCCACAGCCTCTACGGCTTCGCCCGCCACGCCGACGACATCGTCGACGACCTCGGCTCCACCGCCACCACCGGCGAACGGGCCGCCGCCCTCGACCACCTCGACCAGCGGCTGGCCGCCGGACTGCGCGAAGGCGCCAGCGAGGAGCCGGTGGTGCACGCCCTCGCCGACACCGTCCGCCGGTACGCCATCGACCACCGGCACTTCCACGACTTCATGGCCTCCATGCGCAGCGACCTCACCGTCACCGACTACCCGGACCTCGCCGCGCTGAGCCGCTACACGCACGGCTCCGCCGCCGTCATCGGCCTCCAGATGCTGCCCGTGCTCGGCACCGTCGTCCCCCGGGAGCAGGCCGCCCCGCACGCCGCCGCGCTCGGCGTCGCCTTCCAGCTCACCAACTTCCTCCGCGACGTCGGCGAGGACCTCGACCGGGGCCGTGTCTACCTGCCCGCCGACCTCCTCGCCGCCCACGGCGTCGACCGGGCGCTGCTGTGCTGGAGCCGCACCACCGGCCACCGCGATCCGCGCGTCACCCGCGCCCTGCGCGAGGCCGCCGCCGTCACCCGCGAGATCTACCACCGAGCCGCTCCGGGCATCGCCCTGCTCGATCCCGTCGCCCGCCCCTGCATCCGCACCGCGCACATCCTCTACGGCTCCATCCTCGACGCCCTCGCCGCCGACGGGTACGCCGCCCTCCACCGCAGGGCGGTCGTACCGCGCAGACGCCGCGCGGCCGTCGCCGCCGACGGCCTCGCCCGCCTGGCCGCCGCCCGGTGCCGCCACCGGCGCGACCGCACCCGGGAGGTTCCCGCGTGAGCACCGCCCGCGGGAACCCCCTCCCGCTCCGCCTGCGCCGCCGCCCCGTCCCCTGGGACCGGATGCGCCCCACCTGGCGCGAGGCCCGGCCCCGGCTCATCGCCGCCGCGCTCGCCCGGGCCCAGGCCGCCCCCAGCGGCAACTGGTACGTCATCGGCGCCTCCCGCGCGCTGCCCGAGGGCGGCGAACGCCCGCTCGGCCGTACCGTCGCCGGAACCGAGGTGGTCGCCTGGCGCGCCGCCGACGGCACCCTGGTCGCGGGCCCGGGCGCCTGCCCGCACCTCGGTGCGCCCCTGCGGGAGAGCCCGGTGCGGTGCGGCACCCTGATCTGCCGCTGGCACGGACTGCCCCTGGACGGCGCCCCGTCCGCCGGCTGGCGGCCCTATCCCGCCTACGACGACGGGGTGCTGCTCTGGGTGCGGCTCGACGAGGCCGGCGGCGAGACCCCGCTGGAGCGGCCGGTCGTCCCGGCCCGCCCGGACCCGCGTACCGCCGTCGACGCCGTCTACACCGCCGTCGGCCGGTGCGAGCCCGAGGACGTCGTCGCCAACCGCCTCGACCCCTGGCACGGGGCGTGGCTCCACCCGTACTCCTTCGTGGACCTGCGGGTCCTCGACGCCCCCGACCCGTCGGCCGAGGCGCCGGAGGACGGGTTCACCGTCGAGGTCTCCTTCAAGGTGGCGGGCCGCGCCGTCGTCCCCGTCCAGGCCGTCTTCACCGCGCCCGATCCGCGCACCGTCGTCATGCACATCACCGGCGGGGAGGGCACCGGCTCCGTCGTGGAGACCCACGCGACGCCGCTCAGCCCCGACCCGGCCGGCCGCCCCCGCACCGCAGTCGTGGAGGCCGTCGTCGCCGCCTCCGACCGCCCCGGCTTCGCCGCCGCCCGCCTGGCCGCCCCGCTCCTGCGCCCCCTGATGCGCGCCACCGCCGCCCGCCTGTGGCGCGACGACCTGGCCTACGCCGAACGGCGCTGGGCGCTGCGCGCGACGGGCCGCTTCCCGGGGTAGAGCTCGTCGCCCCGGCCCCTGCTCCATCTCCTCGTGGCGGGTCCGCACGGCGCCCCTGGCCGCCTGGCCCGCGGCGGAGGCGCAGGCGGCGCCGTCGTCCAGGCGTTCGCCGGACCGGGGGTCGCCCACGACCGGCCCGGCCCCGTCGCCGGTGGTCGTGCCGACCGGCCGTCGCCCCCCCCAGGAGCGAGGTGGCGGCCCTCCCCGGCGGCCGGCGGCGGTGGACCCGCCGCACCGAGGTCGGCAACGGGCCTGCCCGGCCGCACCGCCCACCCGCGGCTACCGCCCGCCTCGGCCACGGGCTGATCAGCCGCCTCGACGTCGTCCCCCGCGGGCGGGGCGCCTACCCCTCGCCGCGTCGCGCCAGCGCCCTCGTCAGTGCCGACCGTCCCCGGTTGGGCACCGTCCACAGCCGCTGCCCGCGCACCCCCCACCGCTGGAGCAGCGCGTTCGAGGCGAGGAAGCCGGAGGTCGCCGCGCGCTCCATCAGCGCCACCGGCAGCCCGGTGCGGACCAGGTCGCCCGCGACGACCACCGAAGGGTCCGGGGTGCCCACGGTGGGGCGGCCCGCGTACCCGCCGACCGGGAAGTGCGGGCAGTCCTCGAACCACAGGTCGCGCCGGTCGAGCACGAGCGCGTCCCGGGTCTCCGGGTAGACCCGTGCCAGCTCCTCGGTCAGACGCGCCTGTTCGGCCTTCCGGTCGCAGCCCGGAGTGGTGGCGTACGCGTGCAGTTCCACCACCGAGCCGCCGGTGCGGGCCGCCCAGCGCGCCGCCTCGCCCTCCCAGCGCTCCAGCACGCTGACGTTGTCCAGCGGCCCGTACCCGCTGGTGCCGAGGAAGCCGGGGCGGCCGGCCGCGACCGGGCGGTCCAGCCACAGACGGCTGACCAGGAACGGGGGCGCGGTCCGCAGCTCCGCCACTCGCCGCCGCCACCGAGCGTCGGCCAGGTCGGGCGAGGTGGCCGCCAGCCGGCGCAGCCCGCCGGTGTCCAGCGCCAGCACCACCGCGTCGACCGGCACCGTCTCCCGGCCGGCGCTCACCCGCAGCCGCCCGCCGCCCGCGGGCTGCACCCGCTCGACCTCGGTCCCGGTGCGGAACCGGACGCCGAGCCGGGTGAGGTAGGCGGCCAGCGGGTCCCAGAGCGCCTGCGGGTAGGGCTCGTCGGGGACGTCGAAGAGGAGGCCCTCACCGGAGCCGAGGAAGTAGATGTGGAACATCAACGCCAGCTCGGCGGCGGAGAGTTCGGCCGGGTCGACGAAGAAGCTGCGGGAGAACACCTCGAACGCCAGGTGCCGTGCCCGCTCGGGGAACCGCACCCGGTCCAGGAAGTCGGCCGCGCTCGTCCCGTCGAGCCGGGCGTACACCTCGGGAACCCGGACGTCGAGGAGCGGCAGCGCGGCCGACGGGTTCATCCCGGCCAGGTCCCGCACCCCGAAGCTCGGGCTGAGCGCGGCGAAGCCGAGGGCACTGAGCGGCGGGGTGCGCGGCACGTGGCGGAAGCTGTCGCGGGTGCCGTCACGGCCCAGCAGCGGGTAGTCGGGCAGACCACGCAGCATCTTGAGGGCGGGGTCGGCCCGGCGGAGCAGTCCCCGCAGGTTGTAGTACTGCCGGAAGAAGGCGTGGAACCCGCGGCTCATCGTCACCGGCGTGCCGTCGGACAGGGTGTCGGCCCACCCCGCGAGCCGTCCGCCGAGCCGCTCGCCGCGCTCCAGCAGCGTGACGCGGACACCGCGTTCGGCCAGGCCGGTGGCGGCGGCGAGCCCGGCGATCCCGCCGCCGATCACCGCGACCCGGGGCGCGTCGGCGCCGAACCAGGGTCGGCCCGGCCCTCCCGGCAGGGTCTCGGCCCGGCGGTCGCGGCCCCGGCGGGGCGCCTCGCGGCGTGCGGAACGCGTACTCATTTCTCTCCTCGGTGGGGCGGGGCGCCCGCCGGGCGGCGGCGCAGGAAGGGCAGTTCGAGGGCGGTGCGGGTCATCGGCCACCAGGGCACGTGACAACCGATCGCCAGGTCCTCGCGGAGCCCCGTGCCGCCGTCGAGGAACGTCAGGACCCGTTCCGGTGGCAGCGTGGCGAAGAGGCGGGCGAAGAACGCGGCACCGTCGACCCGCCCCCGGTCCAGGGCGCGCAGCAGCACCGCGTCCATCGCCCGCGACCGGCGCGAGTGGGGAGCCGGCGGCACCGGGGGCAGCCCCCGCCGGTACCGGTCGGCGACGTGGCGGGCCTGCCGCTGCACCGCCGCGAAGGTGTAACCGGTCGACGGCCGGGTGGCGCCCCCCGCCGTGCCGACGCGGAAGACGCCCGGCGCGCCGGTACGGGGGAAGCGGGCGTCGGTCATCGGGATGACGCCCTGTTCGGTACCGGTCACCTCGAACGCCCCGAGCCGCAGCACCTCCCCGGTGTACCCCCGCAGGGCCGCCTCGTACCCGGCGTCGTCCAGCGGGGCACGGGAGAACTCCGTGTACTCCACCAGCGCCCGGCACGGGCCGAGCGGCAGGACGTAGCCGAAGGAGAGGCCGTGCGCGGGCTGCGGCGTGCGGAAGTCCATCAGGTCCGCGCACCCGGTGTCGAAGCGCGGCTCGGCGGTGCGCACGAACCAGCCGCGGAAGTGCTGGAGGAGCGTGGTCCGGGCCGGCGGCAGCGCGTCCGGCGGGCGTGAGTCGAAGACCCACCGCGCCGTGCGCCGGTACGGCCGGCCGTGCGCGTCCCGCCCCTCGACCACCGCCCCGCCCGGCCCGCCGGCCACCCCGGTGACGGTGGCCGTCTCCCGGACGAAGCCGGCCCGGCCGCCCAGCCCGTCGAGCACGAACCGCTCGAACACGTCGGAGCGCAGCATCTTGTACCGCAGCCCGCGCGGCACGCCGACGGACGCGCGGCCCGCGCGGTCGCGCACCCGCAGCCGGTCCCACGAGGCGGTCAGCACCGCGTCGTACGGGCCGTCCGGCGGACCCCAGTGGCACCAGGTCCGCACGGCCGGGGACCGCGGGCCGGGCGGGGGCTCCACGAGCGCCACCGACGGGGCACGGGCGCCCGGCGGCGGTGCGCAGAGATGATGGGCGAGGGAGAGGCCGGCGGCACCCGCGCCGACGATCACGATCTCCGCGTCCACCGCCGCACTCCGCCCCGTACCGGTCCTCCCGATGCCCTGACGCTCAGCATCGTCACCCTCCCCGCGCCCGCTCGGCCGGACCACCGGCGGCGTGTCGCCTCCTTACGCCCGGCCGCACCGAGCGGCGGCCGCCCGGCAGCGCCCTGGCAGACTGGCCTCCGTGAGGACGATGAGCATGGGCGCCAACCTGCCGGTCGACGCCGACCGGGTCAGGCTCGAACTCGGCCGCGCCGGCGGCCCAGCGGTGAGCGCCGCAGCGCTGCTGCTGACCGGTGCCGGCCGGGTGCGCTCCGGCGCCGACCTCGTCGCCCGCGACCAGCCCGGCGCCCCCGGCGACGCCGTCCGCCACCTCGGCACACCGGACGGCGCCGAGTCCGTCGAGGTCGACCTGGCGGCACTCGCCGGGGGGACCGAGCGGGTGGCGCTCTGCGTCTGGACGGGTTCCGGCACCCTCGGCCAGGTGACGGGCCTCCACCTGCGGCTGGTCGAGGCCGCCTCTGGCGCCGTGCTGGCCCACTTCGACATGGCCCCGAGCAGTGAGACCGCCCTGGTCGCGGGCGAGCTCTACCGCCGCTCCGGGAGCTGGCGGTTCCGCGCCGTCGGCCAGGGTTACGACCACGGATTCGCGGGCCTCGCCGCCGACTTCGGTCTCACCCGAGCCCCGGCACGCCCCACCGCCCCGACGCCGCGGCCCGCGCCCGCTCCCCGCCCGGGCCCGTCCGCCCCCACCGCCTCGGCCGGCGGGCGGCGCGGCCGCGGCGAGGAACTCCTCCCCGCCGACATGGGCGAACGCCTCTCGCTGCGCAAGGAGCAGGTCGCGACGAGCCTGCGCAAGGGCGGCCTCACCGGCGTCACCGCCCGGGTCATCCTCGTCCTGGACGCCTCCGGGTCGATGAGCGCTCTCTACGCCAGGGGCACCGTCGCCCGGGTCGCCGAGCGGATGGCCGCCGTCGCCGCCCTGCTCGACGACGACGGCACCATGCAGGCGTGGACCTTCGGCTCCCGGCCCGCCCGCCTCCCCGACCTGCACCTCGGTGAACTGCCCGAGTGGCTGCTGCTGCACGTGCGGGTCGGCCAGCTCGGCGTCATCGGCCGGAAGAAGCGCCCCAAGTCCCGCGCGGACGGCCAGGTCGACATGCGCACCGTCGGCATCCAGAACGAGGAGCAGAAGGTCATCGCCGACGTGCGTTCCTACGTCCGCGACCACCCGATCGCCCTGCCGACGCTCGTGCTCTTCTTCTCCGACGGCGGCGTCTACCGCAGCAGGGAGATCGAGCGCGAGCTGCGTGCCGCCGCCGACGAACCGGTCTTCTGGCAGTTCGTGGGCCTCGGCCGGTCCCACTACGGCGTCCTGGAGTACTTCGACACGCTGCCCGGCCGCACCGTCGACAACGTCGGCTTCTTCGCCGTGGACGACGTCGACCAGGTGGCCGACCCTGAACTGTACGACCGGCTGCTCTCGAAGTTCCCCCTGTGGCTCGGCGCCGCCCGCGAGGCCGGCGTGCTCCGCTGACCGGCGCCGCGCCCGCCGGGGGCCGGGTCGTCCGGCCGCGTCAGCCGGGGCGTACCGCGTTCGCCGCGCAGTGGTGGCCGCACGCTCCCCGGTGCACCAGGCTCGTGGCACCAGCCGCCGCGAAAGGGACCTGAGCCATGCCGTCCGGTGACCCGCCCCGCTACGACGATCTGAGCGCCCTCTACCTGAACTGCACCCTGAAGCCGTCACCCGCGACCAGCAACACCGAAGGGCTGATCGAGCGCAGCACCGCGGTGATGCGCGCCGGGGGAGTGCGCACCGAGGTGATCCGTCCCGTCGACTGGGACCTCGCCGTCGGCGTCCAGCCCGACATGACCGAGCACGGCGCGGCCCGCGACGCCTGGCCCGAGTTGTACGCCAAGGTGATGGCCGCCGACATCCTGGTGCTCTGCGGCCCGATCTGGCTCGGCGACAACAGCTCCGTCGCGAAGCACGTCGTCGAACGGCTCTACTCCAACTCGGCCGAACTGAACGAGGCCGGCCAGTCCGCCTACTACGGGAGGGTCGGCGGCTGCCTGATCACCGGGAACGAGGACGGTCTCAAGCACTGCGCCATGAACCTCCTCTACAGCCTCCAGCACATCGGTTTCGCCATCCCGCCGCAGGCAGACGCGGGCTGGATCGGCGAGGCGGGGCCAGGACCCAGCTACCTCGAACCGGGCTCGGGCGGCCCCGACAACGACTTCACCAACCGGAACACCACCTTCGCCGCCTGGAACCTCATGCATCTCGCCGCCCTCCTCAAACGGTCCGGCGGCATCCCGCCGTACGGCAACCAGCGCCCCGAGTGGGACGCCGGCTGCCGTTTCGACGCGGCCAACCCGGAGCACCGGAGCTGACGCGCGCTCACCGCCCCGGGTACGGCAGCAGGGCCATCGCGCGGGCGTTGCGGACGGCACGGGCCGGTTGCCGCTGCTGCTGCGCGGTGACCCGGGTGACGCGGCGGCCGCGGATCCTTCCCCGGTCGGAGAGGAACTTGCGCAGCAGCTCGGTGTCCTTGTGGTCGACGTAGGTGACGCCGGCCGCGGTCAGCGGGTCGGGGCGGGGCGTGACCGGCTTTCGGCCGGTGCCGGAACGACGTGCCACAGCACGCTCCTCACTGGTTGAAGGGGAAGGGGGGATGGGCGCCGTCTCAACGGGCCGGGTCGAGGAACCGGGCGAACGGGTCGGGCAGCTCACGCCACCGTTCCCGTCCGGCCCGGTACTCCTGCTCGGTCAGCAGGCAGGAGTCCAGCAGCCGGACCAGGCCTTCGCTGTCGAGGCCCGGCGAGGTGAAGACCAGGTGCTGGCAGCGGTCGCCGTGCGCGGGGTGCCAGTCCAGCGCGGCCGCCGCCCGGCGGACCGGAGGCACCATCTCCCAGGCCGCGTCCGGCAGCGCGGCCAGCCAGGGACCCGCCTCCTCGACGCAGAGCGCTCCGCCAGCGCAGTCCCAGACCAGCAGGGTGTCCGGCCGGTCCGCGAGCCAGAACCGGCCCCGGCTGCGGGCCGCCGCACATGCCAGGTCCTCCAGCGCCGCGAAGAGCCGTCCCGGGTGGAAGGGCAGGTCGCGGTGCCACACCGTGGTGGCGACGCCCGCCTCGTCCGCCTCCTGCGGCAGCAGGGCGCAGGCGGGGTGCTGGGCGACGGAAGCCGCCTCCGGGTCGAACCCGGCGAAGACGGCGCGGGCCAACCGGCCCGCACCGATCGGCACCTGGCGTGCCGTCGGGTGGAGCTGGGCCAGCAGGGACCGGTCCTCGTCGTCGGCCTCGTCGCTCTCGGCGACGGCGAGCACCGGGGCGTACTCCAGTTGGCGCGCCCAGGTGTCGGCGACGGTGCGCTGGTCCGTACGGGCCGCGGCCAGGCCCGACTCGGCGAGGTCGTCGCCGTTGCCCAGGCAGGGCAGGACCAGGGCGGGGTCGACGGCGGTCAGGACGGCGGTGAGCGCCAGGTCCTCGCCACCGTGTGCGGCGACCACCTCGGCCATCGCCCGCGGTTCGACCGAGTCCCAGAGTTCCACCACCGCGAGCCGCGTCCGCCCGTCGCCGGCCAGCCGCCGCAGTTCGGGGACGAGGTCCTCGCGCAGGGCGCAGCAGGCGCAGTCGTCGACCAGCGGGGTGTCCGCCGTACCGAGACCGCCGGAGCCGTCGCGCACGGTGCGCCGCACGGTGCCGGTGGCCGCCGTGGAGAGGTCGTGGTGGAGGGCGACGCTCCCCTCGACGGTGCGCAGCAGTTCCTCGACGGCCTCGCGGCGGGCGTCGGCGTGCAGTCCGGCGACGATCGCGACCGGCATGGCGGCCGGGCGGGGGTGCGCGCCGGTCACCCTTCGGCCCGCCGCCCGTAGCGGCGTTCGAACCGCTCGACGCGGCCCGCGGTGTCCAGCACCCGCGCCTTGCCGGTGTAGAAGGGGTGGCTCGCCGAGGAGATCTCGACGTCGACCACCGGGTACGTGCGGCCGTCCTCCCACTCGACGGTGCGGTCGCTGGTGAGGGTGGAGCGGGTGAGGAAGGCGAAGTCGGCGGCCCGGTCGCGGAAGACGACGGGGCGGTAGGCCGGGTGGATTCCGGGCTTCATCGGATCTCCTTCGGAATGGGGAGGCGGGACGGTCAGGTGGCGGTCAGCGTTCCTCGCGGAAGTCGACGTGCCGCCGGGCGACGGGGTCGTACTTGCGCAGGACCAGCCGGTCCGGGTCGTTGCGGCGGTTCTTGCGGGTGACGTAGGTGAATCCGGTGCCGGCGGTGGAGCGGAGCTTGATCACGGGGCGTACTTCGTCGCGAGCCATGCGGACAGTATATGGAAATGGTTTTCATCTTCAAATCGAGGGTCCGCCCGGCTTCGTCAGCTCCGTCCCGCACCCGCACCGGCCCACCTCGCGCCGCTCCCGGCCTCCGCCGTCGGGCCCGTCCCGGCCGGCAGCCCGGACCGACACGCTGTCCGCCTCACCCTCAGCGGCGGCGGGCCCCGCCGGAGCCGGCCCCGGCCGCCGCGTTCCCCCGCTGGCGTCCCTCCCCGGCGGGGCGCAGCCTGGAGGCAGGGCGCCCGCCCCGCCGCCGCGCGGCCGTGCCGTCCGGCGCCGACCGAGCGAGGAGCGTCACCGATGGCTGAGCGAGAGATCCCCGGTATCGACCCGCAGGCCGCCCCGAGCGGGCCCGGCTGCGCCGACTGCCTGGCGGGGGACGGCCCCGGCTGGTGGTTCCACCTGCGGCGGTGCGCCGCCTGCGGGAACATCGGCTGCTGCGACTCCTCTCCCTCCCAGCACGGCACCAAGCACTCCCGGGCGGCCGGCCACCCCTTCATCACCAGCTACGAACCGGGCGAGGACTGGTTCTACGACAACGAGACCCAGCAGTTCCACGAGGGGCCGCCGCTCGCCCCGCCCACCTCGCACCCCGCCGACCAGCCCGTACCGGGCCCGGCCGGCGCGGTGCCGGCGGACTGGCAGCGGCGGCTGCGCTGACCGGGCCGTCCCGGCCGCGGCTCACCCGGCGGACCGCGGCCGGGACGGGAGCG
Source organism: Streptomyces diastaticus subsp. diastaticus (assembly GCF_011170125.1). Classification (NCBI taxonomy): domain Bacteria; kingdom Bacillati; phylum Actinomycetota; class Actinomycetes; order Kitasatosporales; family Streptomycetaceae; genus Streptomyces; species Streptomyces diastaticus. The sequence goes on from NZ_BLLN01000003.1 coordinate 1,551,644, forward strand.
TGACCGCCAGGACAGCCATGTCGTCGCTGAGCTTTCCACCGCTCCACGCGGTGACCTCACCGACCACGGCGTCCACCAGTTCCTGCGGCTCGTCGAAGGAGCGCCCCGCCAGCCCGGACACCGGATCGTAGAAGACCCCGTGCCGGTCGCGGGCCTCGGTGACGCCGTCCGTGGTCAGCAGCAGCGAGGCGCCGGGCGGCAGCGGGAAGCTGTCGGGCTCGGCGTCGTCGGTGCCCAGGCCCGCGCCCAGGGGAGTGCCGGGCGTGCCGCGGATCAGCGGCACCACCCGCCCGTCCGCCACCAGGTACGGCGGGAGGTGGCCCCGGCTCAACAGGTGGACCCGGTCGCCGCCGGGCGGGATCTCCGCGAACAGCGCGGTGGTGAACTCCTCTCCCAGGTCGGTGTCCTCCCCCTCGGCCCGTTCGGCCGCGACGTCCAGCCGCCGCGCCAGCTCCCGGAGGCTCGGCGCCTGCCGGGCGTTCTCCCGGAACGCCCCCACCACCACGGACATCGCGGAGACCGCGGGCAGCCCGTGACCCCGGACGTCCCCCATCATCAGCCGCACGCCGTACGGCGTCTCCTGCACCGCGAAGAAGTCGCCGCCGATCCGCGCGCCCTCGTGGGCCCCCTGGTACCGGGTGGCCACCAGCAGCGGGCCGACCCGGCGCGGGGGCTGGGGGAGGACCGCGAGCTGGGCGGCTTCGGCGATGTCCCTGGTCAGAGTCAGGCTGCGGTTGCGGCTGTCCATGAGCCGCCTGAGCCACACCCCGATCAGCGAGATGACCAGTACGTCCGCCACGTCCACCACCAGAGCGGTGGCCGGGCGGCCGAGAGCGAGATCGACGGCGACCGCGGCGACCACGCTGAGCACCGCCACGACGACCGCGCTCCGCAAGGAGAGCACGATGCAGGCGGCGAGCGGGGCCGCGGCCAGCAGGGGCAGCCCGGTGTAGGGCTGCGGACCCAGGACGTCGGCGAGGACACCGCCGACGATGAGCGCCGGAGGCAGCAGGGCCAGCGGATTCCCGCCCGCCCGCGTGGCCTCGCCGCTCATCGTTCCTCCCGTGGGCCGTCCGCCGCGCCTGCCGTGCCTCTTTGCCCCGCCCCGTCGGCCGGGACTCCCCGTCGACTCCAGCATGCCCACGGAGGGGGAGAGCGGCCAACGCGGCCGCCCGCCCGGAGCAGCCCGTCGTACTGTCCGCCCCCACCGATTGCGTCCGTGCCGCCGCGCTCGCACGCTGGCCGGAGGGGAGCGAGCGGCCCGGTGGGCGGAGAAACCGACGGGCCCGCACCGGGCCGGGAGGTGAGGTGAGCGGCGCCATGGACGTGACGATGCGCGCGTGGGAGGTCGGCGAACCGGGCCCCATCGAGGGGCGGCCCCTGCGGTACGTGGAGAAACCCGTCCCGGTCCCGGGCCACGGCGAACTCCTGGTGCACGTCCGCGCCTGCGGCGTCTGCCGCACCGACCTGCACATCGCCGAGGGCGACCTGCCGGTGCGCCGGCCGCACGTCACCCCGGGACACGAGGTGGTCGGTGTAGTCGCCGCCACCGGCCCCGGCGTGGAGGGCCACACCGTCGGCGACCGGGTCGGGGTCGCCTGGCTCCGCTCGACCGACGGCACCTGCGCCTACTGCCGGCGCGGCGACGAGAACCTCTGCCCGGCCTCCCGCCACACCGGCTGGGACGCCGACGGCGGCTACGCGGAGTACACCACCGTCCCGGCCGCCTTCGCCTACCCGCTGCCCGGCGGCGTGGGTGACACCGCCCTGTCCCCACTGCTCTGCGCGGGCATCATCGGCTACCGCGCCCTGCTGCGCACCTCGCTGCCCGCCGGCGGCCGTCTCGGCCTCTACGGTTTCGGTGGCAGTGCCCACCTCTGCGCCCAGCTCGCCCTCGCCCAGGGCGCCCGGGTGCACGTCCTGACGCGTGGCGCCGCCTCCCGGCGTCTCGCCCTCGACCTGGGAGCCGCCTCGGCGGGCGGCGCCGACGGCACCCCGCCCGAACCGCTGGACGGCGCCGTCCTCTTCGCCCCGGCGGGCGAACTGGTCCCGGTGGCACTGCGGGCCCTGGACCGCGGCGGCGTCCTCGCCGTCGCCGGGATCCACCTTTCCGACATCCCGCCGCTCCACTACCAGCGTGACCTCTTCCTTGAGCGGGAGCTGCGCAGCGTCACCTCCAACACCCGGCGCGACGGCCGCGAGTTCCTCGCCCTGGCCGAGTACCACCGGGTCCGGGCCACCACGCACCCCTACCCCCTCTCGCGGGCCCAGGACGCGCTGCGGGACCTGAAGGCCGGGCGGTTCGACGGGGCCGCGGTGCTGGTCAACGATCTGGCGCCGCGGGGGCCCGCGCCGCCTTCCTGAACCGTGGCACCCGCGCGGCGCTACCAGGTGACGGGCAGCGCGTGCAGCCCGTCGATCAGCGCGTCGTAATTGAACGGGATCCGGTCCAGCTCCTCGGCCGGGCGCAGGGCCGGAATCCGCCGGAACAGCGCGGGGAGGACGACCTGGAGTCCCAGGCGGGCGAGCGGCCGGCCCACGCAGTGGTGCGGACCCCCGCCGAACGCCTGGTGGTGGCGGGCGGCACGGGCCAGGTCCAGGCGGTCCGGGTCGGGGAAGACGGCGGGGTCGCGGTTGGCCAGTTCGCCCGGGAGGATCCCCCCGTCACCGGCGCGCACCAGGACACGGCCGGGCGGGTTCACGTGTCCTGCGTCACCTGGATCGCCGCGGCCGGGCACACCTCGGCCGCCTCGCGGACGCCGTCGTGCTGTCCGGCGGGGGGTGTGGCGTCGAGGAGGGCGACGATGCCGTCCTCGTCCCGCTGGTCGAAGACCTCGGGCGCGATCAGCACGCACTGGCCGGCGCCGCAGCACTTCTCCTCGTCAACGGTGATCTTCATGGTCCGTTCCCTTCCGGTCGCTTACGGGTGTGGTGACGGGGGCGGCGAGCAGGCCGGTGATCGCGTCGCAGAGGGCGGCCGCGAGCGCGTCCCACGAGGGGTGCAGCGGGGCCGTGTGCTCGGCGAGTGCCCGTTCGCGCTCCGCGCAGGTGTGGACGATCAGGTGGCGGGCCATGTCGCCGCGCGCGGCGCGCACCGGGGCGGGCAGCGTCGCCAGGCGGCGGCCCAGGCCCTCCACGGTGCGCCGCAGGTGCGGTCTGACCAGTGCTTCCCCGGTGGTGAGGGCGCGCGTGCGAGGGTCGGTCAGGACCTGCACGGTGAAGCGGGCGTGCCAGGAGGGCACGCCGAGCGAGCCCAGGTACTCGGGCACCGGGCGCACCAGGCAGTCGACCCAGGCGCGCAGCCCGTCGTCGTCCGTGAGTCGCTCCAGGTGCCGTTCGCGGATCTGGTCGACACGCGTCCCGTGGGCGTTCATGATCGCCTGGACCAGCCCGTCCCTGCCGCTGAAGTGGTAGGCGACGGCGGACACGTTGCCCTGTCCGGCCGCCTCGCTGATCTGCCGGTTGGAGACGGCGGACAGCCCGTGCCCGGCGTAGAGCCGCTCGGCCGCCGCCATGATGGCCTCGCGCGTCCCGACGACCCGCCCGGACCGCGACCCGGCGCGCGCGGTGCCGGTCACCAGGTGACGGGGAGTTCGCGCAGCGGGGTGGTGAGCAGCCCTTCGTGACGGCGCAGCTCCCGGGGGCCCACGGCGAGGTCCAGAGTGGGCAGCTCCCGCAGCAGCACGGTGAGAACCGCCTGCAACTCCGTGCGGGCGAGCGGCTGCCCGAGGCAGGAGTGCGGGCCGACGCCGAAGGCCAGGTGCGGGTTGGGGGAGCGGCCGAGGTCCATGGCCTCCGCGTCCTGCCAGGCGTGCTCGTCCCGGTTGGCGGCGGCCATGCTGCACACCACGGTGGTGCCGCGCGGGACGGTGCCGCCGGAGAACTCGGTGTCCTCGTGGACGTAACGCAGCATGCCGAAGCCGCTGCCGTTCGGGTCGAAGCGCAGCAGCTCCTCGACCGACCGGCGCACCAGCGACGGGTCGGCCACCAGGCGCTCCCAGCGGGAGCGGTCGGAGAGCAGATGGGCCGTCATCATGGCGATGAACCCGGCCGTGGTCTCGTGGCCCGCCAGGAGCAGGGCCTGCCCCGTGGCGACCAGCCCGGCCCGCGACATCGGCCGGCCCTCCGGGTCGGCCCCGGCCAGCAGGTGGCTCAGCAGATCGTCCCCCGGCACCGCCCGCTTCGCCTCGACCAGCTCACTCATGTACGCGGCGAAGTCGCGGTGGGCCGCCTCGGTCTGGGCCCTGGTGTACCGCGTCGTGTTCAGGAACGTGTCCGACCAGCCCTTGAAGGCCTCGCGGTCGCTCTCCGGCACGCCCAGCATGGAACAGATCACCAGGACGGGGAGGGGGAAGGCGAGGTGGGTGACGAGATCGGCGGGGCTGCCGTGCTCCCGCATCCGGCCGATGAGTTCACCGGCGAGTTGTTCCATGCCGGGCCGCAGGGCGGACATCCGGCGCGCGGTGAACCACCGGCCCACCATGCGCCGCCACCGCTCGTGGCCCTCGTCGTTGAGTGCCCGCGCCATCGGGCTGGCGAAGATGCCGTCCGTGTCACCGGCGGAGACCCGCGCCGCGTCCGGCCGCGCCAGGCCCTCCCGGCTCAGCCGGGGGTCGGAGAGTGCCGTCCTGACGTCGTCGTAGCGGGTGAGCAGGGTGGCCTCGTCACCGCTGGGCAGCGTGATCCGGGCGACCGGGCAGCGCTCCCGCAGCCCCGCCCACTCGGCGGGCGGCTCCAGGGCCGTGGCGGAGGTGAGGGGATAGCTCAGGGGCGGGGTCTCGGTGGGTCGCGCCATGCGGGGCCTCCTCGATGGGTGCGGACGCGGGCGCCGGGCGAAGGCTTCGCCGAAGTGCGCCGGAGGCCGAGTAAAGCAGGTGACTTAACTCTTCGGGGCTCTTACCGGCCATTCGTCCGGCGGGTCTCGGGTGGGCGCACGCATTTCCACCTGCGGGGAGAGGTGGCGCACTGGCCAGGGTTTTCTCGGTCACTCCCGAGGTGGTTCGTATCGACGCACGCACGGATGTGCGACGGTCCTGTGGAGAAAGTGACGCGTTCACGTCCTCGGCAGTGGTGAGGGTTTCGTTCATTCGGCTGGTAATCGACGCGTGCGATCGCGTGGGAGGGGCTGGGAAAGCGCTCCGAACGGGGCGTGGAAAAAAGAAACGGCCTGGTGGGCGGTGCTTCGAGGCACCGTTCACCAGGCCGTTCGCGCCGCGTGAATTCCCGGTCGTGAAGCCGGGGTCCGTCTCACACTCCGGCGGGTGACCTCTGCGCCGCCGGTGCCGCCTCGTCCCGGATGCCACGCATCGCGGGAATGGCTGAGGCGACGGCCGCGGAAACGAGCGCGACACCGCAGCCGATCAGCAGCCCGGTACGGAATCCGCTCTCGGAGGTCAGAGCGGTGCCGCCCGTTTCCACCGTCATCTGGGAGAGGACCACCCCCATCACCGCGGCCCCCACGGATGTGCCGAGCGAACGCATCAGGGTGTTGAAACTGTTGGCCGCGGCGGTCTCGGAGAGCGGTACGGAACTCATGATGAGGGCGGGCATCGAGCCGTAGGCGAGACCGACCCCACTGTTGATCACCATGATGGCGAGCATGACGCCCCACGCCGAGCCCATCAGGGCGACCGAGAGCCCGTAACCGGCGGCGATCACCAGGACGCCGGTGATCAGGGTGAACTTCGGGCCGCGCGCGTTGGTGAGCTTCCCGCCGTACGGCGAGACCACCATCATCATGATGCCGCCCGGGGCCATCCAGAGCCCCGCCGCGAGGATCGACTGACCCAGGCCGTACCCGGTGGCCTCGGGGAACTGGAGCAGCTGGGGCATCACCAGCATGCTCGCGTACATGGCGAAGCCGACGAAGACCGAGGCGAGGTTGGTGAGCAGGACGCGCGGCCGCCCTGCCGTGCGCAGGTCCACCAGGGGATCGGTGATCCGTAGTTCCCACGCCCCCCAGCTCAGCAGGATCAGGACGGCGGCCGTGAACAGGCCCAGCGTGGTGGCCGAACCCCATCCCCACTCGGCTCCCTTGGAGACGGCGAGCAGGAGGCAGACCAGGCCCGCGCCCAGGCCGGCCGCGCCCACCCCGTCGAACCGCTGGCCCTTGGCGGAGGCGGGCACGCTCGGGACGAGGAACCAGATCAGCGCCGCGATCACCGCGGCCAGGGCGGCCGAACCCCAGAAGAGCGCCCGCCAGTCGGCGTACTGGGCGACGGCCGCGGCGAGCGGCAGGCCCAGTCCGCCGCCGATCCCCATGGAGGCGCTGACCAGGGCGATCGAGGAGCTGAGTCGTTCCTTGGGCACCACGTCGCGCAGCAGGGCGATGCCGAGCGGCACCATCCCCATGCCCATCCCCTGCAAGCCCCGGCCGACGATCATCGGCACCACCGAGTCGGCGAGCGCGCAGACCACGGACCCGGCCATCAGCGGCACCGAACAGGCCAGCAGCATCCGGCGCTTGCCCAGCAGGTCGCCGAGGCGGCCGACGACCGGCACGCACACCGCGGAGACCAGGAGGGTCACCGTGATCACCCAGGTCGCGTCGGAGACCGACGTGGAGAGGATGCGGGGCAACTCCGCGATGAGCGGGGTGACCAGCGTCTGCATGATCGCGGCCGTGGTCCCGGCGAACGCCAGAGTGGCGACGACCGCGCCGGGCCGGGTGGTGGGCTGCGGGGCGGCCATGGGCGGAGCTCCTGGGGGTGGGGAGGGGTCGGGCGGCGATGTGCATCGTACACATCGAATGTGTCGCGCATGCCGCATGTGCCCTGCACGTCCGTGAGACGATGCCCGCAGGGGACGGGGCGGGGTACGGCGAGGCTCACGGGGGTGAAGGAAGGCGGCAGGGCGGATGGGCAAGGCGACGCACGAGGTCGAGTACGAGCAGATGCTGCTGAGCCGCCACTCCTTCCTTCACCAGCGAGGTGGGCGGCGCCGGGACGGCGCGCTGGAGCGCAGTGCCTACGTCCTGCTCAGCCGGCTCGAGGTGCAGGGCCCGATGTCCATCGGTGAACTGAGTGAGGCGTTCGGTCTGGACGCCTCCACCGTCAACCGGCAGACGGCCGCCGTGCTGCGCGCCGGACACGTCGAGCGCATCCCCGACCCCGAGGGCGGCATGGCCCGCAAGTTCCGCCTGACCGAGGCCGGGGCGCGCGCCCTGCGGGAGGAGCGCGAGGGCATCGTGTCCTCCCTGGAGCGGGTGATGGGCGACTGGGCGGAGGAGGACATCGCCGCCTTCGCCGCCTACCTGCGCCGCTTCAACACGGGGATCGAGCGGCTCGGCGCCCGCCCGTGGCCGCGGCCCTGAACCGCGGGCCCCGGCCCGGCGGCGGTCCGGCGACCGGCACCCCTTAGCGCCTGACGCCCTCCCTCCGCCACGCCCCACCGGCCGGAACGAGCCATCCGGCGCGGGCTCGTCCGGGGCGGCCGCCGCCGGTCAGGCGTGTGGCGGTTTTCTCCGTCCGGCACCGGCCAGGAAGGCCAACGGCCGGGCCGGGGTGCGGATCGGACCGGAAAACACGCCAACCCCGGGGTGCCGCCCGGTCACCGTGATAGGTCTAGTCCTGTTGGCGGAGACCGCCGAAGCTCGTCCCGCTCGCGCCCCCGGGCCTTCTCCCCGACCGGTCGGCGCACGCGACAGACAGGACTGCCGTGATCGATGTCTTGGTGTGCGTCCGTGTCGAGGACGCCGTACTCGAATTCCTCACCGTACTGAGCCGGGAACCGCGCGACGAGGCCGTGGTGGTGCTGGCCGATCCCGACCTCACCGTCACCCTTCCCGCCCGCGCGGGCACCGCCGAACGGCTCGCCCTGCTCGCGCCGCACCTGCGTCCCCCCGTGCAGCCGCCCTCCTCAGGGCCCCGGCACCTCGCCGAGCGCGTCCGTGCCGCGACCGCCGGACGCGAGGCGACGGTGTGGACGCATTCCCCCGCCGACAACCGGGAGGCGCGCGCCCGGCTGGGGCGGGACACCGTCCGTGCCGCGCACGGCCTGCCGGTGCGCCACGCGGTCGGCCACTCGCCGTACCTTCAGGTGGTCAGCGACGAGGACGTACCACTCACGCCGGAACTCGCCGAGGCGAAAAGGGAGTTCGTCAATCATCACGGGCAGTCCCTGCTCGCCTCCGGCTCCCCGCAGTACCGGGTCGACACCGCGCGTGTCCCGGCCTCCGAGCGCTTCTTCCGCTCGGACCCCGCCGAGGCCGTCCGCCTGTACGCGCTCCTGGCCAGCCTGGGAGAGGACGCCGCGGAGGTCGACGACCCGTGGGAGTTCGCTGCCTCGCCGTACGAACGCGCCCGGCTGGACGCCACCCTCGCCTGGACCGGGCGCCACTGCACGCCGGGGACGGAGCCGCTGATCGAGGTCGGCGCCTGCGAGGGCGCTCTGACCCGCCGTCTGCTCGCGGCCGGTCACCGGGTGCACGCCACCGAACCCAACGACCGCTTCCGGCGCCGCCTGACCGCCGCCCTCGCCGCGGCCAAGCGCGTGCGGGTCTCGGCAGCGGGGCTGAAGGAGCTGGCCGACGGCGCCGGACCACACGGCCCCCACCTCTTGATCGAGATGCTCTACTACGGCCAGGAGCCGGCCCTCATCGACCGGCTCCCGGCCGACCTCGTCCTCCTCGCCCTCGAACCCGAGGCCCTGCGCGCCACCGTCCGGCCCTGGCTCGCCGTCTCCCCGCACTGGGAGGTGACCGACGAGACCGTCCTGGTGCCGCCCCGCCTCGAAGCGGTCTGCGGTGGCCGCGCCTACCTCACCAAGCGCGGCAGCCACGGCCTGGCCCTGCGCCGGACCAGTCCGCCCACCGCCGGCCACGCGCCCCGCTGACGACGGCGCCACCGTGGACCCCCACCGCACCCACGTACCGGCCGGCCCCGGCGACCGCCCCTTCGACGCCTGCGTCGGCCTCGGCTACCACTGCGAGACCACCTACCAACTCCGCCGCATCACCGGCGTGGACCGCGCCCACTTCTTCGACTGGCTCGACCTCGACCTGGACGCGGTCACCGAAGCCGTGCGGGGCGACTTCCGTGACGTCCTGCGCCCCGGCGCCGTCGAACCCTTCGGCGACGGACGGTGCGCACTGGACCGGGGCAGCGACATCCGCTTCTTCCACGACTTCAGCCCGAGCGACGGAGAGCGGCTCACCCAGGCCGACATCGACACCCAACTCCCGGGCGTGCGAGCCAAATTCGCTGCCCTCGCGGAACGCTGGCGAGAACTGGCGGCCTCCCCGGCACACGTCCTCCACGTCCACCTCGACGCCTTCGACGAGGCGAGCGCCGACGACGTGCGGCGGCTGCGCGCGGTCCTCGCCGCCCACCACCCCGGCCACGCCTGCACCCTCCTGTGGCTGCGCCGGACCCCGCCCGCCGACGCGGACGCCCTGCCGCCCGGCATCCTCCCGCGCACCGTCGCCGCCGCCCCGGGCCGCTGGCAGGGCGACGACCACGCCTGGGACGCCGTCTTCGGCGGCCTGCGCGTCCCCCGCCCCGCCCTCCCCGAAGCAGGTGACGTATGACCCCGCCCTGGCGCACCGTCGTCCTCTCCCCCCACTTCGACGACGCCGCCCTCTCCGTCGCGGCCCTCGTCCGCCGGCTGGAGCGCCCGCTCGCCGTCGTCACCGTCTTCGGGGGGGGTGCCTCTATGTCCTTCGTCAAGGCGTCCCTGTCAGGTTTGGGGTGGTTCAGGGTTGCTGCGGTTATGCGGCGAGCTCGACGTCGTTCGGTGTCCGGGATTGGTAGAAGGTGCCGTCGCGGAGCATGGCGAACAGGACGCTGACGCGTTGGCGGGCGAGGCGGAGGAGGGCCTGGGTATGGGTCTTGCCGCGGGCTCGTTGCTTGTCGTAGTAGGCACGGGAGGCGGGATCGGCGTTCATGCAGGCGAAGGCGGACAGGAACATCGCCCGTTTGAGTTGCCGGTTGCCGCCTCGGGGTGCGTGTTCGCCGTGGATGGAGGTTCCCGACTGTTTCGTGGTGGGGGCGAGGCCGGCGTAGGAGGCCAGGTGGGCGGCGGTGGGGTAGCTGGTGCCGTCGCCGACGGTGGTCAGCAGGACGGCGGCGGTCCTGACGCCGACGCCGGGCATCGAGGTCAGGACCGGGGAAAGAGGGTGGGCCTCCAGCAGCGTGTTGATCTGGGCTTCCATCGCCCTGCGCTGGGTGTGCACGGCGGTCAGGGAAGCGGCCAGGGAGGGGACGACGATGTCCAGGGTGCCGGTGCCCGGGACGACGACGGTCTGCTCGTCGAGCGCGTCGAAGACGTCATCGATCAGTCGGGCGGCCATGCGCGGGGCCTTCGGGCGGATCAGTTCCACGAGCCGGCGGCGGCCGGCCTTGCGCAGGGCGGCCGGGGAGCCATAGCGCTCCAGGAGCCAGGTGATTGCCTGGTGGTCCAGACGTGGTCCGAGGACGCGTTCCAGGCTGGGGTGGAACTGGGTGAGCAGGCCGCGTATCCGGTTGCTGGTGCGGGTGGCCTCGGCGGCGAGGTCCTGGTCGAAGCCGACCAGGACGGTCAGCTCGGCAGTGATCTCGTCGGTCAGTTCCAGGGAGCGCAGGGTGTGCGGCATCGTCCGTGCGGCGTCCGCGATGACGGCCGCGTCCTTGGCGTCGGTCTTGGCCTCTCCGGGGTAGAGGTCGGCGATGCGGCGCATGGCCAGGCCGGGCAGGTAGGCGACGCGGCAGCCCGCGTCGCGGGCGACGGTCAACGGCAGGGCGCCGATGGAGGCGGGCTGGTCCACGATCACCAACACGGTGCCGAACTTCGCGGTCAGCTTGTCGAAGACGGCCCGCAGTTTCGGCTCGCTGTTGGGCAGCGGCTTGTCGAAGACCTTTTTGCCCGCCAGGGTGAGCCCGTGGCCGTGGTGAGCGGACTTGCCAACGTCCAAACCGAGGAACACGCCCACGTCTTCGATCTCGAACATCGTGCCCCTTCCAGGGGTGTTGACGGTGCCGGCCTCGGCTCGGGTGTCGTGCTCGCGCATCCACGTTATGCAGACCTGCCGCCCGCGAACTGCCCGGCATTGCACCGGACCGGACGGTGGCCGGACCTCTGATCAGCGTCTCCGACGAACACCCCCGGACCCGGTGACACCACCCCCCAGGTCATTCCTTCGACAGGGGGACACAGTCATGCCGAACCCGGAGGCCAGCGGCCCTCTTGCAGGACCGCGAAGAACATAACGGGGGGGTGCCTCTATGTCCTTCGTCAAGGCGTCCCTGTCAGGTTTGGGGTGGTTCAGGGTTGCTGCGGTTATGCGGCGAGCTCGACGTCGTTCGGTGTCCTGGATTGGTAGAAGGTGCCGTCGCGGAGCATGGCGAACAGGACGCTGACGCGTTGGCGGGCGAGGCGGAGGAGGGCCTGGGTATGGGTCTTGCCGCGGGCTCGTTGCTTGTCGTAGTAGGCACGGGAGGCGGGATCGGCGTTCATGCAGGCGAAGGCGGACAGGAACATCGCCCGTTTGAGTTGCCGGTTGCCGCCTCGGGGTGCGTGTTCGCCGTGGATGGAGGTTCCCGACTGCTTCGTGGTGGGGGCGAGGCCAGCGTAGGAGGCCAGGTGGGCAGCGGTGGGGTAGCTGGTGCCGTCGCCGACGGTGACCAGCAGGACGGCGGCGGTCCTGACGCCGACGCCGGGCATCGAGGTCAGGACCGGGGAAAGAGGGTGGGCCTCCAGCAGCGTGTTGATCTGGGCTTCCATCGCCCTGCGCTGGGTGTGCACGGCGGTCAGGGAAGCGGCCAGGGAGGGGACGACGATGTCCAGGGTGCCGGTGCCCGGGACGACGACGGTCTGCTCGTCGAGCGCGTCGAAGACGTCATCGATCAGTCGGGCGGCCATGCGCGGGGCCTTCGGGCGGATCAGTTCCACGAGCCGGCGGCGGCCGGCCTTGCGCAGGGCGGCCGGGGAGCCATAGCGCTCCAGGAGCCAGGTGATTGCCTGGTGGTCCAGACGTGGTCCGAGGACGCGTTCCAGGCTGGGGTGGAACTGGGTGAGCAGGCCGCGTATCCGGTTGCTGGTGCGGGTGGCCTCGGCGGCGAGGTCCTGGTCGAAGCCGACCAGGACGGTCAGCTCGGCAGTGATCTCGTCGGTCAGTTCCAGGGAGCGCAGGGTGTGCGGCATCGTCCGTGCGGCGTCCGCGATGACGGCCGCGTCCTTGGCGTCGGTCTTGGCCTCTCCGGGGTAGAGGTCGGCGATGCGGCGCATGGCCAGGCCGGGCAGGTAGGCGACGCGGCAGCCCGCGTCGCGGGCGACGGTCAACGGCAGGGCGCCGATGGAGGCGGGCTGGTCCACGATCACCAACACGGTGCCGAACTTCGCGGTCAGCTTGTCGAAGACGGCCCGCAGTTTCGGCTCGCTGTTGGGCAGCGGCTTGTCGAAGACCTTTTTGCCCGCCAGGGTGAGCCCGTGGCCGTGGTGAGCGGACTTGCCAACGTCCAAACCGAGGAACACGCCCACGTCTTCGATCTCGAACATCGTGCCCCTTCCAGGGGTGTTGACGGTGCCGGCCTCGGCTCGGGTGTCGTGCTCGCGCATCCACGTTATGCAGACCTGCCGCCCGCGAACTGCCCGGCATTGCACCGGACCGGACGGTGGCCGGACCTCTGATCAGCGTCTCCGACGAACACCCCCGGACCCGGTGACACCACCCCCCAGGTCATTCCTTCGACAGGGGGACACAGTCATGCCGGGCCCAGAGGCCAGCGGCCCTCTTGCAGGACCGCGAAGAACATAACGGGGCCACCGCCCGACGGCAGCCCCGTCTCCTGGTGGGACGCCACCTGCGGCTTCTCCTCGCCCGCCGAGGCGTACGCCTGCCGCCGCGCCGAGGACGCCCGCGCCTGCGCCCTGCTCGAGGCCGAGCAGACGCTGCTGCCGAACCCGGACGGCCCCTACGGCACGGGCGGGCCACTCGACGGACTGGACGCCCTGCTGGCCGGACTCACCCCGGACACCACGGTCCTGGTCCCGCTCGGCACCAACCAGCCCGACCACGAGCGGGTACGCCACCAGGCCCTGGCCGCCCTCGACAGGGCCGACGCCCCGCACGCCCTCGTCTACGCCGACCTGCCCTACACCGGGCACCTCGCCGCATGGGCCACCGACGGCGCGTCCACCGCCCTGGCCACCAGCCGGAAATGGGGTCTCGCCCACCAGCAGCTGACCCGTGAGCGCCCCTGCACCGTCGCCCACGACATACGCCTCGACGACGAGGAGTGGGCCCGCAAACGCGCCGCCGTCCTCTGCCACGCCTCCCAACTCGCCCCGCTCGCCGCCGACCACGGCAGTCTGGTGGCCCGCTCGGGCCCGCTGCGCGCGGAGCTGGCCTGGGCGGTCGGCAGACGCGGGGCGCCCGGCGCGTAGGCGGCAGGCCCCCGCCGGGCCGGGCGCCGCAGGAACGTCAGGCGGCCTTTGGGCCCGGCGCCGGCGCGCTGCCAGAGCCGGCTGCGCCCCCTGCCGTCGGCACGGGCTCGGTCACGGCCCCGTCCGCCCGTTCACGCAGGTCGCGGACGAGTGCGCGAGAGCCGGTCGGTGCCGTCGGCTGCTCCCGCCCGGGCGACTCGCGGGCCCGGAAGTGCGGCGGCCGTCCGAGGCGCGCCATCATCGAGACCGCCCGGTACCTCACCGACCCACGGAGGACACATGCCCCCGCCGCCGTCGGCACCGCCGCCCGCGATCCGCTGGACCCACGTCTTCGCCGACCGCCCCCGGCCGCGGGAGGAGGCCGTCCGCGCCTTCTGGGCAGCCGTCACCGGGAGCACCGCCTCCCCGGCGCGCGGGGAGCGCGGGGAGTTCGCCACCTTCCTGCCGCCCGGTACGGCGGGTCCCTCCGTCAAGCACCGGACGGTCGCCGACGGTTCGGGCTGGGCCCACGTCGACCTGTGCGTCGAGGGCGTTCCGGGCTTCGTACGGCACGCTGTGCGGGCCGGTGCCGAAGTGGTGTCCGAGGAACGCGGTCTCAGCGTGCTGCGCTCGCCCGCCGGGCTCGGCCTCCGCGTCGTCCGGTGGGCGGGGGAGCGGACGCCTCCGCCTGTCGTCGACGACGAGCGCCTGGACCAGATCTGCCTGGACATCGGCCCCGCCGCCCACGACCGGGAACTCGCCTTCTGGGCCGCGGTGACCGGCTGGCGGGCGGCGCCCACCACCCAGCCCGAGTTCCACCGGCTCCGGCCGCCCCCGGACTGCCCGTGCGGTTCCTCGTGCAGCGGCTCGACGACGAGCAGCCGGCCCGCGCCCACCTCGACCTGGCCGTGCTGAGCCCGGCCTCGGCCCGGGCGCGGCACGAGGCGCTCGGCGCGCGGTTCGTGGCCAGAGGCAAGGAGTGGACCGTCATGCGCGACCCGGCGGGCGCGGTCCACTGCCTCACCGACCGGGACCCGCGGGTCCCCACCGGCGGGGACGAACCGGCCGGCGGGGCCCGCGGCGTCTTCGGCCGCTGAGCGCGCGCCGCTACGGCTGGGGCGGCGTCGTCGGCGCGGCGGAGGACGGGCCCCGGCGGGGAACCGGGGGCTTGCTCCGCGCGGGCGCGGGGACGGCGATCGCCGTGCAGACCACGCCCGCCTCCACCCGCCACCGGCCGGAGAACCCGGTGAGCGCCTCACCGGACGTGGTGTGACCCGGTACCAGCAACCGGACGGCGAAGCTTCCGGTGGGACCCGTCCCCGGCTCGACGACGATGTCGGCCTCCGAGAAGTCCAGCCAGCGCCCCGTCAGAGGGAACCACGCCTTGTACACGCTCTCCTTGGCGCTGAACAGCAGCCGGTCCCAGTGCACTTCGGGGCGGTCGTGGCACAGGGCCGTGTGCCGCTCGCGCTCGGCGGGCAGGGCGATCATGTCGAGGACGCCTTCGGGCAGCGTGTCGTGGGGCTCCGCGTCGACCCCCACCGAGCGGAACCGGGAGGCCAGGCCGACCACCGCCGCCCGGTAGCCGGCACAGTGCGTCATGCTGCCCACCACTCCGCCCGGCCACCGCGGAGCCCCACGCTCGCCGGGGAGCAACGGCGCCGGAGGCAGCCCCAGTTCCGCCATGGCCCGGCGCGCGCAGTGGCGCACCGTGGCGAACTCGGCCCGCCGCTTGTGCACGGCGCGGGCGACGACAGCCGCCTCCTCCGGGTACAGCGTGGCCTCCGGGGCCTCCTCGCGGGTCTCCACCACGCTCAGCCCTTCGGGCAGGATCGTCCCGAGCATGTCAGCGCTCCTTCCCGGCCGGGGCGGGCAGGATGGTCCGCAGGCGCCCCGGTGGGGTCGGGCGGCGCCGCCATTCGCGCGGGTAGCCGACGGAGACCTCCTCGAAGCGGACTCCGTCGTGCCAGGTGGTCCGGGGGATGTGCAGGTGTCCGTAGACCATGGCGGCGGCCTCGTACCGCAGGTGCCAGTCGGCGGTGAGCTCGGTTCCGCACCACTGGGCGAACTCCGGGTAGTGCAGGACGCGGGTGGGCTCGCGCACCAGCGGATAGTGGTTCACCAGGACGGTCGGGCGGCCCGCCCGCTCGGCGTCGAGCCGCCGTTCGGTGAGGGCGACTCGGGCCCGGCACCAGTCGTCCCGCCCCGGATACGGGTCCGGATGCAGCAGCACCTCGTCGGTGCAGACCACTCCGGTCTCGTGCGCGTAGGCGAGGGCCTGCTCCTTGGTGTGGGTCCCGGCCGGCCGCCAGGTGTAGTCGTAGCCGAGGAAGAGCGGGACGATCAGCGTGGACGTGCCGTCCGCGCCCTCCCAGACCGGGTACGGGTCCTCCGGGGTGACCACGCCGAGGCGGCGGCAGAGGGCGACCAGATGCTGGTAGCGGGCCTCGCCGCGGAGTTGGACCCTGTCGTCGCGCGGCGTCCACAGCTCGTGGTTGCCGGGCGTCCAGATCACCTTGGCGAAGTGCCGGCTGAGCACTTCGAGGGTCCACTCCACGTCGTGGACGAACTCGCCGATGTCCCCGGCGACCAGCAGCCAGTCGTCCTCGCCCGTCGGGCGGAGCCCTTCTACGATCTCGCGGTTCTCCGCGTACCCGATGTGGAGGTCGCTGATCGCGACCAGCCGCCTGCTCACGGACATCCGCACCCCTGCGCTCGCTCCCCAGGGGCGTGGCGACGCCCGCCCCCCGTCGGGGCAGAGCCTACGGAGCCGGACCGGCGGCGTACACCCCGGTCCGGCCCGGTCCGGGCACGGCCGTGCTCACCAGTCGTGCAGGGTGCCGTCCTGGAGGCGGTTGACCGGCAGGTACGCCGCCTCGTAGGGGTGGGCGGCGGCCAGTTCCTCGTCGAGCCGGACACCCAGGCCGGGGGCGTCACCGGGGTGGAGGTGGCCGTCGGTGAAGGTGTAGGCGTGCGGGAAGACCTCGTGGGTGAGCGGGGTGTGGCCGGAGTACTCCTGGATGCCGAAGTTGTGGACGGCCAGGTCCAGGTGGAGGGCGGCCGCCATGCCCACGGGCGAGATGTCCTCGGGTCCGTGGATCGCGGACTTGACCTGGTACTGGGCGGCGAAGTCGAAGAGTTTGCGGAGCGGGGTGACGCCGCCGAAGTGGGTGACGGCCGAGCGGGCGTAGTCGATGAGCTGCTCGGTGATGAGGGTCTGGTAGTCGTGGACGGTGTTGAACACCTCGCCGACCGCCAGCGGTGTGGTGGTGTGGTGGCGGACCAGGCACAGCGCCTCCTGGTTCTCCGCCGGGGTGCAGTCCTCCAGCCAGAACGGCCGGTACGGCTCCAGGTCCCTGCCGAGACGGGCCGCCTGGATCGGCGTGAGCCGGTGATGGGCGTCGTGCAGCAGCGGCAGCTCGGGGCCGAACTCCGCGCGGACCGCCTCGAAGACGGCCGGCAGGTGGCGCAGGTACGCGTCGGTGTCCCAGTCCTCCACCAGCGGGCGGGCCTGCTGGTGGAGGACGGCCGAGCCGTCGCCGTCGGTGGTGTGGACGCCGTACACGGCCCGCAGGCCCGGGACGCCGGTCTGGACGCGGACCGCGGGGTAGCCCTCGGCGAGCCGGGCGCGGACGGAGTCGAGCAGTTCGGGGATGTCGCGGCCGTTGGCGTGGCCGTAGGTGCCGATCCGGTCGCGGCTGGCGCCGCCCAGGAGCTGGTACAGGGGGAGTCCGGCGGCCTGTGCCTTGATGTCCCACAGGGCGACGTCGACGGCGGCGACGGCGGCCATGGTGACGGGGCCGCGCCGCCAGTACGCGCCCCGGTACAGGTACTGCCAGGTGTCCTCGATCCGGTGCGCGTCCAGGCCGGTCAGCAGCGGCGCGACATGGTCCGTCAGGTAGCTGGCGACGGCCAGTTCGCGCCCGTTCAAGGTGGCGTCACCGAGTCCCGTCAGGCCGTCGTCGGTCGTCAGCTTGAGCGTGACGAAGTTGCGTCCGGGGCTGGTGACGACGACCTTGGCGTCGACGATCTTCATGCGGTGGGTGCTCTTTCCGTGTGGGGCGGTGCGAGGGGAGGCCGGTCAGCCCTTGGAGGCACCGGAGGTGAGTCCGGCGACGAGGTACTTCTGGCCCAGCAGGGCGGCCAGGACCACGGGCACGGTGATCAGGGTCGTGGCGGCCATGAGCCCGCCCCAGTCGGTGCTGGCGTAGGAGATGAAGTTGAAGAGGGTCACCGGCACCGTCTGGGTGCTGTCGTCGGCGAAGACCAGGGCGAACATGAAGTTGTTCCAGCTGAAGACGAAGGCCAGCAGGGAGGCGGTGGCCGTGCCGGGTGCCGCGAGGGGCAGCGTGATCCGCCAGAAGGCACCGAAGGCGCTCAGGCCGTCCACCTGTGCCGCCTCCTCCAGCTCCACCGGCAGTCCGGCGAAGAAGCTGATCATGATCCACATGATGAGCGGCACGGAGACGAACATGTGGCTCAGCACGAGCGCCGTGTAGGAGCCGACGAGGCCCAGTTGCGCGAACAGGTAGTACCAGGGCACCAGCAGCGAGATGGCCGGGACGATGCGGGCGACCAGGATCACCGAGGCCGTGCGGTGCATCGCGAAGCGGCCCACCGCCCAGGCGGCGGGAACGGCGATCACCGCGGACAGGACCGTGGAGACCACGCCGACCAGCAGCGAGTTGCCCATCGAGCGGACGATCTGCCCGGCCTCGAAGACGGCCCGGAAGTTCTCCAGCGTCGGGGTGAACCACAGGCCCACTGACGGGTCGGTGACCTGCACGTTGGTCTTGAACGCGGCGGCGAACATCCACACCATCGGCAGGGCGAGGACGAGCACCACCAGGACGACGGCGGTCAGCCGGGCGGCGGAGGCGGCCCGGCGGCGCCGGTCGCGGGCCGTGGCGGTGGGCGCCGGAACGGGTCCGGTTGCAGTGGTCATGCGTTCTTCCCTCCGCCCCGGCGGCGCATGAGGACGACGACACCGATGATGAACAGCGTGAACAGCACCAGGACGGCGGCGGCGAGGCCGTACTCCTGGTAGTCGAAGGTGAGGCCGTAGGCGTAGACGTTGAGCGTCTCCGCCTCGAAGTCGGAGCCGCCGCCCGGCCCCTTCGTCGCGTACAGCAGGTCGAAGGTCTTCAGCGCGTCGACGGCACGCAGGACGAGAGCGGTGGCCAGGGTGGGCGCGAGCATGGGCAGCACCACGTACCGGAAGCGCTGCCAGGGGCCGGCGCCGTCCACCAGGGCGGCCTCCTCCGGCTCCTGGGGGAGCGTGGTGAGCCCGGCGAGGAGCAGCAGCGTCATCATCGGTGTCCACTGCCAGACGTCGATCAGCATGAGGGTCGGCAGGGACTGCCCGACCGAGCCGAGGAACTCCTGACGGGGCAGGCCGACGGAGGCCAGCAGGTGGTTGGCGATGCCGTTGGTCGGGTCCAGGATCAGCAGCCACAGAATGCCGATCGCGACCGGAGCCGCGAGCAGCGGCACGATCAGGACGGTGCGCACCCAGCGCATCCCGCGGAACGGCTTGCGCAGCAGCATCGCCAGCGCGAGACCGAGCACGGTCTCCAGCAGCACGGCGCCGACGGTGAAGGAGACGGTACGGCCGACGGCCGGCCAGAACCGCCGGGTGTCACCGAGCGCGTCGGTGAAGTTGGTCAGTCCGGTGTACCCCTTGCCCGCGTTCACCGCGCCGAAGGCGTCACTGGCGCTCAGGTCCAGGGTGAAGACCAGCGGAAAGATGATCATGGCGCCGACGAACAGCAGGGCGGGCGCGAGCATGGCCCACTTCAGCCGCCGGTTGGCCTGCTCGAAGGTGCGGGTGCCCCGCGGCGGGGCCGGGCGCGGCGCCGGCGGGGTGGCCTCGGCCGGAGCCGGGGCGAGTCCGGTGGTGCTCATCGGGACTCCTTGTGGCGGTTGTCGCGGACCAGGAAGTCGGCGAACTCGGCATCGGCGTCACGCGCGGCCGGTCCGACCGGCTCGCCGAGGATGCCCGCGACGAGCGGGCGGCCGATGATGTCCCGGGCCCGGCCCACCTGGAGGACGCGGGGCCGGTCGTAGCCGAGACCGCGCCGGGCGTTGACCCGCATCGACTCGGCCAGTTCGGCGGGGAACTTCTTGAGGGAGCGCGGGTCGGACCAGACCGACGCGCGCGCTCCGGGTATCCCCGCCTCCTGGAGCTTCCGGGACTGCTCGACCCCGGCCGCCCACCGGATGAACTCCCAGGACTCGTCCCGCAGGCGGGAGAAGGCGTTGATGCCCAGGCTCCAGGAGGGGATGTTGTGCGGCCGGGCCCCGGCGGGTCCGGCGGGGAACGGGGCGAACCCGACCGACTCACGGACCTGCTCGGTGGCCACCTTCGGGTCCAGGAAGCTGCTGTAGACGGCGTCGGCGTCGATGTAGAAGGCGGCCCTGCCCTGCGCGAAGACCGGCATGGCCTGCTCCAGGCTCATGTTGGTCGCCCCCGGCGGACCGGTGCGGCCCAGCAGCCGCCCGTAGTACGTGTACGCCGCGAGCGCCTCCCTGCTGCCGATGCCCGAGGCGCCGTCGACCACGAAGTCGCCGCCGTGCGAGTAGAGGAAGCTCGACCACTGGGAGACGGCGCCGCTGCGCTGGCCGCGTCCGACGAACCCGTACCGCCCCCGGCGCCTGTCCGCCGCCTCCAGCGAGGCGGCCATCAACGCGTCGAGGGTGCCGGGGACGCCGCCCAGTTCCTCGGCGAGATCCTTCCGGTAGTACAGGACAGGCCGTTCCGTGACCACGGGCACGCTCAGCACCTTGCCCCTGGTCGCCGAGGCGGCACGCGGGGCGTCCTGGAAGTCGGACCAGTCGAAGCGCGCGTCACCCTTGACGCGGTCGGTCAGGTCCACCAGCCAGCCGTTGTGCGCGAACAGCGTCTGCTCCTGGAGGGCGCGCACCATCATGACGTCCACGTCCGAACCGGAGGCGTTCAGCTTGACGTTGTAGCTGCTGGCGAGCTGGTCGGCGGTCAGCAGTGTCATGGAGACCCGGCGCCCGGCCAGCTCCTCGAACTCGCCCAGTCGCCGCTTGACCGCCTGCGACCACACGTGGTTGATCGCCATGATGCGCAGCGGCGTGCCGGACGACGCCCCGCCCTTCCCCGGACCGCAGGCGCCGAGCGCCGTGGTGCCGACCGCGGCCGCCGCCGAAGCGGCGGCGAACCGGCCGAAGGAGCGCCGGCTCAGAAGGTGGCTGCTCGTGGACATCGCCGTCCCTTGCCTCTCTGCACGAACGTACGCGACCCTTCGGACCACGTGGTCCAACTGGTAGGACCAGTTGGGTCGTGCAGAAACGTAACAGGCGGAAACGTCGCCGCGACACCCCTCAGGCAGAGAATCTCGCCGGCCGGACCGCGAGGAGAGGCCCGGCCGGGGGAAGCGGACCGGCGTACGGCGGTCGGAGGGGTGTGCCAAAGTCTGAACATGCTCGAGATCGTGGTGATGACGGAGAACGGGGAGCGGCACGTCCGCGTCTCCGCCGGGGGGCTGGCGGGGCTGGTCCGGCGGATCGGCGGTGACGGCGACCGGTTCCTGGTGGCCCAGCGGATACCCGACCTGCCTGATGTCTTCACCCAGGTGTGGCACGAGGCCGGTGGCGACTACACGCTGGAGTACCGCGACGGTGCCGCCGGCCGGCAGTTCCAGGCGAGGGTCGGCGAGCCCGAGGCCGTGATCGCGGCAATGACCGGCTGGGCACGCCAGGAGGCCGGATGGGACGGTGGTCCGGCCTGGTCGCTGCTGGACCTCGGCCCGGCCCGCGAGGTGCCGCCGCTCAGCCTCGGCGAGGACGAGCGTGAGAAGTTGGAGAAGCAGGTCCGGGAGACGCTGGCCGGCGGCTACGTCTCCCGCGCCGAACTGGCCGAAGTCGCCGAGGAGTACCTGGTCACCGAAGACCGCCGGCCCGTCTCGCGCGAGCAGGCGCGGGCGCTGGCCGACCGCTTGTGGCTGGAGCGGGTCGCGGAGACGGCCACGTGGCAGGGCGAGACGGACCCTGAGCGGGTGACGCGGGCGTTCACCGCCCTGGCGGACACCGGTATCACGGCCCGCGAGAACTTCACCTGCTGCCGTGGCTGCGGCCACTCCGAGATCGGCGGCGAGGGGGAATCCGACGCGCGCGGCTTCGTCTACTTCCACAGCCAGTGCACGGACTCCGCCGTGGCCGGCCACGGCCTGACACTTTTCCACGGCGGCTTCGACGGCTCCTCCGCGACCGCCGCGGCCATCGGTCACGAGGTCGTCGCCGCGCTCCAAGCGGTCGGTCTCCACACCGAGTGGGACGGTACCCCCGGCCAGGCCATCACCGTCGCCCCGCTGGACTGGCGCCGCCGCCTGATCGGCTGAAGGTGCCTCCACCCCGGCCGTGACCCACTGGTCAGGGCCGCCGCGAAGACGCCCTCAAGCCCGGTCGCCCTGTCCGAGCAGGGCCTCGATGTGGTTGCGCGCCATGAGGTCCACCTGGACGTCCAGGTCGGCGCCGTAGGTCCGCAGGCCCAGCATCAGGTGCTCCCGCATCCGCTCGGTGGCCAGCTCCTCGTCGCGGGCCTCCAGCGCCTCGAAGATCTCCGGATGGTGCGGCACGCCCGGCGCGCCGATCGACGGGTCGGAGTTGGAGCGGAGCATCAGCTCGAACATCATCCCGCTGATCGACGAGAGCATGATCCGCAGCACGGGGTTCTTGCTGGCCACCGCGATGGCGTCGTGGAAGGCGAGGTCCGCCCGCGCCTTGTCGACCACGTCGTTCGCTCCCTCCAGGTCGTCGCGCGCCGTACGCAGCGCCAGGAAATCCTCGTCGGTGGCGCGTCGGGCGGCCAGCCGCACCATCTCCGTCTCCATCGGGATACGCGCCTCGATGAGCTGGCGGACCGTGGGCCGGCCCGCCCGGTACAACGCGTCGTAGTCCCGGGCCTGCCCGGAGGTCTGCTCGCGGACGAACGATCCCCGGCCCGGCGCCACCTCGATCAGGTGCTGGGCCTCCAGCCGCCGCAACACCTCGCGCACGACGCCGCGGCTCGCCTCGAACTCGGCGGCCAGCTCGCGCTCCGAGGGCAGCTTCTGGCCGACCGCGATCCGCCCCGAACGGATGTCGTGTTCCAGCTGCCGGGCGATCCGCTCCTTCAACAACCCGTGCTGCGCCGGGCCCGACGGCGGGACGGAGGAGGGGGACGAGTGACCGGAGGACCGCATGCGGGCAATCCTACTGGCTGCCGCCGTCCGGCCAGGGGGCCAGCGCGGGCGTGACGTGGCGGGGACGGCTTCGTTGAGCACGGGTCGGCTCTGAGCGGAAAGGCGAACCGATATGCGGCAGTTCCCCCTGGAGACGCTCCGAGTGGCCCCGGGCAGGCTCGTCGAGTGGCGGCTGCGCTCGCCGGACGCACGGCAGGCGCCGGACGGCGGCCCCGGGAGCGCCCGGCGGGCCTCCTCCAACCAGGACAAGCACTTCACCTCCGCCGAACAGAGCCGGGGATCGGACGACCAGGTGGCGTCCTGGGTCGCGGTCACCTTCGAACTGTCCGGTCCGCTGGACCGCACGGCGCTGGAGGCGGCGCTGCTCGCCTTCGTCCGCCGGCACGAGGTCCTGCGGTGCGCGTTCCAGCGCCTCGCCGGTGACCTGTCCTGCGCCTCCTACCCGCCCGAGAACCTGGCCCTGGACACCGCCGAACTGGGCGAGTTCACCACCACGGAGGCGGTCCGCTCCTTCCTCGCCGACCGGTTCCGCGCCACCATCGACACCCTCGGCTGGCCCCTTTTCACGATGGGTGCCGTGGTCCGCGACGCCTCCAGCACCGTGTACCTGGCCTTCGACCACATCGTCTGCGACGGCGTGTCGATGCCCAACGTCGTCCACGACATCGCCCGGGCCTACACCGCCGCCCTGGACGGCCGGGAGCCCGAACTGCCGCCGACCGGCAGCTACCTGGACTTCGCGGACACCCAGCGCCGCCGCTTCCTCGCGCTGACCGCCGAGGACGCCGGCCTGGACCACTGGCGCGCGTACACGGAGCGGGCCGGGGCCTTCTTCCCGCCCTTCCCGCTGGACCTGGGGGTCGAGCCGGGCCGGATGTACCCGATCGTCAACGAGGCCTGCACCCTGCTGGACGCGGCCGGAGCGGCGGCGTTCGACCAGGTGTGCCGGGACGCCGGGGGGAAGCCCTTCATGGGCGTGATGGCCGCGCTCGCCCGGTCGCTGCGCGAGGCCGGCGGACCGGAGGTCTACCGCGCCCTCATGCCCGTCAGCGAACGGGGCGACGGGCCCTGGCGGCACGCCGTCGGCTGGTTCGTCAACACCATGCCCATCGAGTTCCCGGTCACACCAGGTACGGACCTCCCGGAGCTGATGGCGCACGTGAAGGCCGCCTTCACGGAGATGATCCGCCACGTCGACGTGCCCTTCGTCCGCGCCTGGGAACTGCTCGCCCCCGAACACTTCGCCGCCCCCGCGTGGCCCTACCCGGTGAACTTCTTCTCCTACATCGACATGCGCCGGTGCCCCGGCGCGGACCACCACGAGGTGTGGCGCCCCACCACCCACGTCTGGTCCTCCCGCGCCAACGGGGCCTGCCTCTGGTTCCAGCGGGACGACGAGGGACTGCACATGAACGTCATCCACGTCGACACGCCGCAGGCCCGCCGGACCATGACCGGCCTGGAGCAGATCCTGTCCCGCACCGTCCTGGAGATCTCGGGCACCGTCGTGGCACGCCGGCCCTCCGTGTCGACCCTGGCCACCCTGGGCACGCTGCGCCAGCAGGCCGGCGTCGCCCCGGTGGGCGCGGCCCGTTAGGCAGCCGCCGGCTCCGGCGCGGCAGGCGTGTGCCGCCCCGGAGCCGGGGTGCCCCTCGTGTCCCCGCCGGGTTCAACCAGGCTGTTCCACCCACACGTTCCGGTAGGGGATCCCGCAGCCGGGGGCCTGGAGGCGGATCGCCCCGGCCGCCGGGCCCTCGGCCGCCCCGCCGCCCGCCCGTCGGGCCGTCGACGGCCACGTCGTCGTGGACGGTGACGCCGCTCCACACCACGGTGATCCTCGCGTCCTCCGGCTTCTTCCCCGAGGCGTCGTACCGGGCCGCGCGGAACGTGATGCCGTACGTCTGCCGGGGCCCGGGAGCGTGGCGGCGTTCACGTCCGGAGCGTTCTTGCTGTGGGCCGAGACCAAGGCCGGCCAGAGGCGAACGCGGTCCGGGCGGGACCGACGTGCGGGCCTGGACGGCGCACCTGCCATCCTCGGCACAGCCGCCGCGACCGCCGGTGGCCCGCACCCGTCCGCGTCACGAGGGGCGGCGCGGACCCGGAAGAAGGAGCCGTCCACCGATGTCCAGCCGCGTCATCCTCCTCGGCGCCACCGGCTACACCGGCGGCCTCGTCCTCGACGCCCTGCTGCGCCGCGGCCACGATCCGACCGTGGCCGGACGCGACCGGGCCGCACTGACGGCGCTCGCCCAGCGCTCCGGCGGCCTCGACCACCTGGTCGTCGACGCCGCCGACCCGGCCCCACTCCGCGCCCACCTGGACCGTGGGGACGTGCTGGTCACCACCGTCGGCCCCTTCGAACGCTTCGGCCACCCCGTCGCCCAGGCCGCCGCCGAGGCCGGCGCCCACTACGTCGACTCCACCGGCGAGGTCGGGTTCGTCCGCGCCCTGCGCGCCCGGCACCACGAGCGTGCCCGGGAGAGGGGCGCGGTGATGCTGCCCGCCTTCGGCTACGACTACGTCCCCGGTCTCCTCGCCGGAGCACTCGCCGCCCGGGAGGGCGGCGACACGGTACGGACGCTGGACATCGGCTACTTCGCGGCCGGCCCGTTGCGGCGCGGCATCAGCCAGGGCACCCGCGCCACCATGCGTGACGGCCTGACCCTGCCCTCGCCCCGCCTGCACCGGCGGCGGCTCGTCGACGAGCGGACCGCCTCCCGCGTCCGCCGCTTCACCGTCGGCGGGCGCCGCGGCTCCGCCTTCCTGGTCTCCGGCACCGAAGTGCTGTTCCTGCCCGACACCCTCCCCGACCTGGCCGACATCACCGTCCACAACGGCTGGTTCGCCGCCCTGAGCCGCCCCGTCTCCCTCTTCTCGGCCCTGGCCAACACCCTCGTCCGCCTCCCCAAGGGCGCACCGGTGGCGGCCGCGCTCACCCGCCCCCTCCTCTTCGGCCCGCCCGGCGGCCCCGACGCCGCGCTGCGCGCCCGCATCACCTCGCACGTCGTCGCCGTCGCCTCGACCGGCACCGCGGGCGACCCGCCGGCCGCCGAGGTACACCTCGCCGGCCCCGACCCGTACGGCCTCACCGGTGAGCTCATGGCCTGGGCCGCCGACCGGCTCGCCAACGGTTCCGGCGCCACGCCCGGGGTCGTCGGCGCCCTCGAAGCCTTCGGCCTCGACCCCCTCCGCGACGCCTGCGCCGGCATCGGTCTGCGCGCCGTCTGAGCCGAGCCCTACGGATGCTCCGGCGTACGCAGGAGCAGCACGGCCATGTCGTCGTGGCCGTCGCCCGGCCGGTCGGCCACCAGGGCGTCGCGGAGCTGGTCGAGAGAGCCCCCGGCATGGCGGGCGACGGTCGTGGCCAGTGCCTCCAGGCCCCGGTCCAGCGGCTCGTCGCGGCGTTCCACCAGCCCGTCGGTGTAGAAGACGACGGTGCTCCCGCCCGGCAGCGCGCAGGTGTGGTCGGGGCGGGCGGCGTCCGGGTCGACGCCGAGCGGCAGACCCGGTTCGGCGTCGAGGTACCGCGTGGTGGCGTCCGGGAGGACCAGGAGGGGCGGCGGGTGTCCCGCGTTCGACCAACGGAGCGTCCAGCCGCCCTCCCCGGCAGGTTCGAACCGTGCCACGCAGGCGGTGGTGAAGAGCCGCTCGTCGGTCATGTGGGCGATCCGGTCGAGCCCGGTGAGGGCGTAACTGGGCGACGTGCTCTCCCCGAAGGACAGGGCCCGGAGCATGCCCCGGATCTGGGACATGGCCGCCGCCGCGTTCAGGTCGTGACCGACCACGTCCCCGATGATGGCGGAGCAGGATCCGTCGGGCAGTTTGACCGCGTCGTACCAGTCGCCGCCCAGGTGGCCGGGTGAGGCGGCGGGACGGTAGATCGTGCGTGCCTCGAAAGGGCTCACCTCCAGCAGGCGGGGCAGCAGCAGGCGCTGGAAGTGCTCGGCGCCGGCGCGCTCCTGCTGGTACAGCCGGGCGTTCTCGATCGCGACGCCCGCGGTGCCGGCGAGCGCAAGGATCACTCCCTCGTCGTGGTGGTCGAAGGGCCGGCCGTCCTCACGGTCGCACAGGTAGATGTTGCCGTAGACCCGGCCCCGGACGGAGATGGCGACGCCGAGCAGGGAATGCATCGGGGGGTGGCCGGGCGGGAAGCCGGCGGACTGCGGGTGGTCGGCGATCTCGGCGACGCGCAGCGGCTCCGGGTGGTGGATGAGGTGGCCCAGCAGCCCCCGGCCGCGCGGCAGCTCCACCCCTGAGAGGTTGGCCAGCTCCTGAGAGTTCAGCCCGAGCGGGACGAACTCGGCGAGGAACTCGCCCTCCTCGTCGAGCACGCCGAGGGCGCCGTAGCGCGCGCCGGACAGGTCCATGGCGGTCCGTACGATCCGCCGCAGCACCGCCGGCAGCTCCAGCTCACCGGTGATGCTGAGTACGGCCTCCAGCAGCCCCTGCAACCGGAGCTGGGCCTGGGCCAGGGCGTGCATCTGCTCAGCGATCCGGTCCAGATCGGAACTGAGCGGGAGATTGAGCAGTGACATGTACGGCACCTCGGCCGATCCGTCGCCGGCGCCGCCCGGCGGTTCCCGCGTCACCCGTCCGCTTCCTCCCGTCGCCGGCACGTCCGCGCGGCTTCGGCCTTCCGCCCGCTCCGCGACGCTCCTCGCCGGCCCTTTCGTGGCCAGAGGAGAGACAATCACGTATCGGCAGGGGGACGGGGCAGGCCGCCCGGTGCGTCGGCGGAGTCGCCTCGTCGGGAGCCGGCGAGGCGACTCGGACGCGGGACGGCCCGCTTGGGGCGGGCCCGTCGCCCGATCGGCCTCGGTTGATCGTCTCCGGGCCGGGTAGCGGAGTGTCATGGTCAACGACGACACGTCCACCGGGCCGAGCGGGTACGTGCAGCCCCGGATCGACGTCCCCGCCCTGACGGCACTGCTCGACGGCGAGTACGCCGAGATCCGCGACCTGGTCCGGACCAACCTCGCGGCCCACGCCTCCGTCCTCGACGAGGCCGACGAGCTCGGCGTCGACGCGTTCCGCGAGCGGGTGCGGGAGGTCGTGGTCGAGATGGCCGCGACGGGCCAGACCGGCATGGGGTTCCCTCCTGAGTACGGTGGGGGAGGCGACGTCGGGGCCTCGATCGCCGCGTTCGAGACGCTGGCCTTCGGCGACCTCTCGGTGCTGGTGAAGGTCGGGGTGCAGTTCGGCCTCTTCGGCGGAGCCATCCTGCAACTGGGCACCGAACGCCACCATGACGCCTACCTCCCCGACCTGGTCACCGGGAAGCTGATGGGCTGCTTCGCGATGACCGAGACCGGCCACGGCTCCAACGTCCAGGCGCTCGGCACCGTCGCGACGTACGACCCGCGGAGCCAGGAGTTCGTCGTCACCACCCACGGCGAGCAGGCCCGCAAGGACTACATCGGCAACGCCGCCCGCCACGGCGAGGTGGCCGTCGTCTTCGCCCAGCTGGAGGTGGGTGGCAGGTCCGAGGGCGTGCACGCCCTCGTCGTACCCGTCCGGGTCGGGGGCGAGCCGGCCCCCGGCGTCCGGATCGAGGACGACGGCCGCAAGATGGGGCTCAACGGCGTCGACAACGGCCGCATCCACTTCGACGGAGTGCGGGTGCCCCGCGAGGCGCTGCTCAACCGGTTCGCCGACGTCACTCCCGAAGGCGTGTACGAGAGCCCCATCGCCCATCCCAACCGCCGCTTCTTCACCATGCTCGGCACCCTCGTGCAGGGCCGGGTCAGCGTCGGCGGCGCCGGGGTCAACGCCGCCAAGGTGGCCCTGACCATCGCCACGCGCTACGCCGACCGGCGCAGGCAGTTCGAGGCGGCTCCCGGCGCCCAGGAGCAACTGCTCCTCGACTACGGCCTGCACCAGCGGCGGCTGCTGCCGCTCATCGCCCGGACGTACGCGCTGCACTTCGCACAGGACGTCGTGCGTGGCCAGCTCCACGAGGTGTTCTCCGGCCCCGGGACCGACGACCAGGCGCGGCGCCGCCTGGAGTCGCGGGCCGCGGGTACCAAGGCGCTCGGCACCTGGCACGCGACCCGCACGATCCAGGAGTGCCGCGAGGCGTGCGGCGGCGCCGGCTACCTCAGCGTCAACCGGTTCGCCGCCCTCAAGAGCGACAGTGACATCTTCACCACCTTCGAGGGCGACAACCACGTACTGCTCCAACTGGTGGCCAAGGGGCTGCTCACCGACTACGCGAGCGACTTCGAGGACCTGGACCAGCTCGGCATGGTCCGCCACGTCGCGGGCCTCGCCGTCGAGACCGTCCTGGAGAAGACCTCGGCCCACAAGCTGCTGGAGCGGGTCCGCGACCTGCTCCCCGGCGGCGACGAGTGGGACCAGGAGGCCGGTCTGCTCGACTCGGACTACCAGCTCGCCATGGTCCGCCACCGGGAGGAGCACATGCTCGCCGGAGCGGCCCGGCGGCTCAAGCGCGGCGTCGACCAGAAGCGCGACCCGGGCACCGTCTTCTCCCAGGTGCAGGACCACGTCATCGCCGTCGCCCGCGCGCACGTCGAGCGGCTGGTGCTGGAGGCGTTCGTCGAGAAGGTGCGCGGGCTGCCCGAGGGCGGCGAGAAGGTCGCGCTGGGACTGCTGTGCGACCTGTTCGCGCTGTCGACGATCGAGGCGGACCGCGCCTGGTTCATGGAGCACGGGCGGCTGACCGTGCAGCGTTCCAAGGCGATCAGCCGCGAGGTGAACGACCTCTGCCGCAAGATCCGCCCGCTCGCGGTCGACCTCGTCGACGCCTGGGGCGTCCCGCCGGAGATGCTGCGGGCGCCGGACCTCGCGGGCTGAGCCGGCCGTGCTCCGTCCCAGCGTCCCACCGTCCCGCCGAGCGGTGGGTCGCCGCAGGTCGGCGGCTGGGACGGTCCGACTCCTCCGGGGACGGCAGACAGCTCACCGGGGTGCGTGCCCTACTGGAGACGTGCGGCGACGGGCCCGGTGACGGCACCTCAGGTGCCGGTGGCCCGTGCACGCCGCAGACCACATCGTCGAGCAATCGAAGGGGAGCATCATGACCTCACGTAGGTCCCTCACAGGCACTCTCACGGCAGTCGCGGTCCTCGGTGCCGGGCTGGCCGGCATCGCCACCCCCGCCCAGGCCGCCCCGGTGGAGGCGGCCGGCAAGAAGGTGGCGAGCTGCGTCAAGACCAAGACCTTCAACCAGGCGAGCGTCTACACCGTGCAGGTGCGCAACACCTGTAAGTCCGCGGTCAAGGTGAAGATCGTCATGCGGCTCGGCAAGGACAGCCCGTGCACGACGATCAAGAAGGGCGGCTACTACCACCGCAACACCAAGGGGCTCGCCACCTGGAAGGCCACGGTGAAGTGCTGACGTAGCGGCACCCGGGACCGGCGGGACGCGGCAGCGCCGACGCTCCACGGCCCGCCGGCCCGCCGGCGGTCGGGGGTGCTGCCGAACGGGGAGGCCGCGAGGTCCGGCCGGGAAAGCAGTGGCGGCCGGTGCGCGGGTGTGGTTCCCTCCCACCGCCCACAGGCTTCCGTGACCATGGACGCGGAGGCCGTCCGTGCCGACCGCCACGAGGAGCCGCCATGCCCCCGTCCGACACCCCCGCCGTCCGCGAGATCCCCGTGACGGACGACAAGGCGGGGCCGTACGGCATCACGGCCGGACCTGACGGGGCGCTGTGGCTCACCCTCGTGCACAGCGGAGGCATCGCGCGCCTCACCCTGGACGGCGAACGCGCCGTCCACCCGCTGGACCCGTCCGGCTGCCGACCCACGGTCATCGCTCCGGGGCCGGACGGGGCGCTGTGGTTCACCCGGTACCTGGACCACAGGATCGGCCGGATCACCACCGGCGGAGCGGTGACGTCGTTCGCCGTTCCGACCCCGGACAGCGGCCCCTTCGGCATCACCGCCGGGCCGGACGGTGTCATGTGGTTCGCGCAGATGAACAGCGACCGCATCGGCCGGGTCACCGGGGACGGCCAGATCACCGAGTTCCCGCTGCCCGTCACGGGCGGCCTGCCCTCGGCCATCACGGCGGGCCCGGACGGAGCCCTGTGGTTCACCCTCAACCAGGCGAACGCCGTCGGCCGCATCACCGTGGACGGGGACGTGGTGACGTACCCGCTGCCCACCCCCGGCGCGGCACCCGTGGGCATCGCGAGCGACGGGGACGTTCTGTGGTTCGTGGAGATCGCGGCCGGGCAGGTCGGCCGCGTCTCGGTGGACGGCCGGATCGAGGAGTTCCCCCTGCCGGACCGCGCGGCCGGACCGCACGCCATCGTCGCCGCCTGCGCCGGAGAGTGCTGGTTCACCGAATGGCGAGCCAACCGCGTCGGCCGCGTCACCGCCGGCGGCGAGATCACCGAGTACGAGCTGCCGTCGCCGTCGTCCGAACCGCACGGCATCACGCTGGGCCCCGACGGCGCTCTCTGGGTGGCCCTGGAGACGGGCGGGGTCGCGCGGGTGGAACGGTAGGGGGTGTCCTCGCGGTGCGGTGCGGTGTCCGCGTGTCCGGTGCGGGCTCCCGGCGCGCCTGCCGCAGCCCTCGACATGACGCCGTCGAGGTGCCCGAACCGGGCCGCGCCGTGGGCATGGTCCTGCGCGGCCCGGCCGTCGCCCGCCACGCCGACCGCTGGTCGCCGTCCGCGCCGGCCCGGAGGTGGCCGGCGGCCCGTCCAGCACCGTCCTCGCGACCGACTTGATCCGCGCGTCGTACGGCGCCGAGACGGAGATCCTCACCGCCTCGTCCGGCGGCGACCCCGTGGCCGTCCCGACGGGCCGGACCCCGGCGGCGACCTCACACAGGCGAACCGGAGAGCGCGGCACGGGCCTGAGCCACCCGATATCTCCTGGCGGTGAGCGCGGTGAGGGCGTCACGATGGTGGCCATGGACTACGGCGTGACGGATCCCGCGCGGCTCGGACAGACCCGGATGCCGGACGGCCGACTCCTCGGCTGGGCGGAGTGGGGGCCGGCCGACGGCACCCCGGTGCTGCTGTGCCCCGGGGCGGCGACCAGTCGGTGGCTCGGTTTCGGCGGTGGCGTCGTCGACTCGGCCGGGGCCCGGCTCATCAGCGTGGACCGCCCGGGACTCGGCGCCTCGGACCCGGACCCCGGCCGCACGCTGAGCAGTTGGGCGGCGGACATCGGGCAGCTCGTCCAGGAGCGGGCCCTGCACGCTCCGGCGGCGGTGGGGTTCTCCCAGGGCGCTCCGTTCGCCCTCGCCCTGGCGGCGGGAGGGCTGGTGGACGCGGTGGCGGTGGTGTCCGGCAGCGACGAACTCGCCCACCCCCGCTTCGCCCGCTCGTTGGCGCCCCGGGTGCGGGAGATGGTGGCCGCGGTCGCGGCCGACTCCCTCGGCGCCGAGGAAGCGTTCGCCGGCCACGGCGGCCCCGAGGCGCTGTGGGAGCTGATCGTCACGACGAGTGCCGAGGCCGACCTCAGGGTCTACACCGATCCTGTCTTCCGGCCGGCCTTCCGGCGTGCGTCGCAGGAGGCGTTCAGCCGAGGTCCGGCAGGCTACGCCCGCGACACCGTACTGGCCATGGGCCGCTGGCCGTTCGACCCGGCCGGCATCGCCGTACCGGTCGATCTCTGGTACGGGCAGCGGGACACCAGTCCGGTCCACTCACCGGACCTGGGCGCCTCACTGGCCCGAATGATCCCGGGAGCGACCCGGCACGTGCTGCCGACCGCCGGGGGTTCCCTGCTGTGGACGCACGGGGGCACCGTCCTCCGTACCGTGCTGGGCCACGTCCGCTGACCGTGCGTCGGGGCGGCCCACAGCCTCCTCGCCGGACCGCGCGTCCCCGGACAGGAGATGCCGGCGGGTCCGGACGCGCCGGCACCACGACCACCGCGTGCGACGACAGAGAAGGCCCGAGCGCCCTGGCGAGCGAGTACGGACCGAAGCGGTGCTTCGACGGCGAGGCGGCCCGTCTCCTCGGCGGCCGGATCCGCGCCCGGCATCCCGGGTTCGACGTCGAGGGGTACGCCGCCGAGGCCGAGCGACGCGTTCCCGGAAAGGAGCTCAAGGGCCGGGTGCCGGCCCTGGCCGGGGGACTGCGCCCCGGCTCCCCGAGGGCCACCCCGCCGCCGTGCCGCTCCTCCTGGCCACCCTCGGTGATGAACTCGCCAGGAGCGACGGCTCGTTCACCGCGAGCTGGTTCCTCATGCCGGTGGCCATGTTCGTGGAGGAGCACGGACTCGACCCACCCGGAGCTGCACCTCGACGCCATCGAGGCGATCACCCGCCGCCACACCGGTGAGTACGCCGTCCGGCCCCACCTCGTGCAGCACCGTGCCCGGACGCTGAAGCGCGTCGCCGAGTCGGCGCGCAGCCCGAGCCACAACGTGCGGCGTCTGGCGAGCGAGGGGATCCGCCCGCCTGCCGTGGGCCCGCACCCTCGACACCCACGTCCAGGACTCGGCGCCGGCCTGGACATCCGCGGACCGCTGCGCAGCGACCCTTCGGAGCACGTCCGCAAGTCCGTCGCGAACAACCTCGACGACATCGCCGGGGACCACCCGGGCGCCGTCCTCGCCACCGCGCTGCGCCGGCTGGAGAAGAGCCCCACCCCTGAGACCGGGTGGACCGCCAAGCACGGTCTGCGCACCCTGGTCAAGAAGGGCGACCGGCAGGCGCCGGCCCTCCTCGGCGCGAGCGGCGGCGAGCACGTCGAGGTCTCCCGGCTGCCGGTCACCCGCGCGGTGGCCGTCGGAGAGACCGTCGTCATCGACCTGGTCGACACCGACGAGCGGTCCCACCGCGTCACTGCCGACCACGTCGTCCACCACGTGCGGAGGAACGGCCGCGGCGCCCCGAGGTCTTCAAGCTGACGACGCTCGGACCCGCCCCCGGGGAGCGGCGGAACCCGCGCAGGTCACACCCGGTCGGGCAGGTCCGACCCGCGCGTACCACCCCGGCGAGCATGTCGTCGACATCCAGGCCGACGGCCTGGCCAAGGCCACGGAGAGGTTCGACCTGCGCACCTGAGCAGCCTGCCCGGAGCCCGTCCGGAAGGCTCAGGGCGCGCCCTTGCGCGCCGCAGTCCGGCGCCCTCGACCGGCCGGGTGCGCTCCACGGCGACGAGGCCCGAACTCCTGGCTGCCCGCGCCCGGCCCCGAGGGCCGGGCGCGGGCACGCGGGAAGCAAGGCCGGAGGGGACCTCCGGGTCAGCCGTCGGCCGCCGTGCCCACCACCGCTTCCCGTGCGGCCGCCTTCGCGGCCGGCTCCGGGTGGACGCAGTGCCAGCGGTGCCCCGCCGTGTCCTCGGTGGCCGTCGGGAAGGCGGTGGCACAGGCGTCGTCCGCCTTCCAGCAGCGGGTGCGGAAGGGACAGCCCGAGGGCGGGTTGGTGGCGGAGGGGACCGGGCCGTGCAGCACGATCCGCTCGGGCCGCTCCAGCAGGCTCGGGGTGGCCGAGAGCAGGGCCTCGGTGTAGGGGTGGCGGGAGTCGGCGGTGACCTGGGAGGCGGCTCCCTCCTCGACGACGCGGCCCAGGTACAGCACCGCGACGCGGTCGGCGAGGTAGCGGACCGTCTGTACGTCGTGGGAGATGAACACCATGCCCAGGCCGAGGCGTTCGCGCAGGTCCACCAGGAGGTTGAGGATCTGGGCACGCACCGACACGTCCAGGGCGCTGGTGGGTTCGTCGGCGACGATCAGCTCGGGGTCGAGCGCGAGCGCGCGGGCGATGGCCACCCGTTGGCGCTGGCCGCCGGAGAGCTGCCCGGGCAGCGCCTCCAGCGTGTGGCCGGGCAGGCCGACCAGGTCGAGGAGCTCCCTGACCCGCGCCTCACGTTCCTGGGGTGTGCCGCGCCGGTGCACGTCCAGCGGGTCGCGGATGACGCGGCGTACGGAGAGCCGGGGGTTGAGCGCGGTGGACGGGTCCTGGAAGACGACGCCGACCGCCGGGCCGAACTGCTCGCGCCGCTGGGCGGGGCTCAGGCTCCACAGGTCCTGCCCCCGGAAGCGCACCTGCCCTTCCGTCGGACGCTGGAGGCCGGTGACGACACGCGCGAGGGTGGATTTCCCGCAGCCCGACTCGCCGACCAGGCCGAGGATCTCGCCCCGGCGGATCTCCAGCGAGGCGTCGGTCAGCGCGTGCACCGCGTCCCTGCGGAACAGACCGCCGCTGCGCGCCTTGTGGCGTACGTGGACGTGGTCCAGCCGGATGAGGGAGTCCATCGAGGCGTCCTTCGGTGCGGTCATCGGGCGTTCTCCAGTCGCTTGGCCGGCGGGTCGGCGGGCGCCGGGTGGTGACAGGCGAAGTGATGGTCCGGCGTTCCCTCGCGGGCGGCCGGCGCCGGCGGCGTGGTGGCGCACAGTTCGGTGGCGGCGGCACAGCGGGAGGCGAAGCGGCAGCCGGTCCCGAACGCCTTGGGCGCGGGCACCACGCCGCGGATCTGGTGCAGCCGTTCGGCGCCGGACTCCAGCGAGACCACCGACCCGAGCAGGCCCCGGCTGTAGTGGTGGGCGGGGTCGGTCAGCAGGGCACGGGTGCCGCCGGCCTCGGCGACCTGCCCGGCGTACATCACCGCGACGCGGTGGGCGAGGTCGCCCACCAGGGCCAGGTCGTGGGAGACGAGGACCATGGCGAAGCCGAGTTCGTCCCGGAGCCTGATCAGCAGCTCCACCACCTGGGCCTGCACGGTGACGTCGAGCGCGGTGGTCGGCTCGTCGGCGATGAGCAGGCGGGGGCTGCGGGAGAGGGCCATGGCGATCAGGACGCGCTGGCGCTGGCCGCCGGAGAGTTCGTGCGGGTAGCTGCGCAGGGTCCGCTCGGGGGAGAGGCCGACCAGTTCGAGCAGTTCGGCGGGGGTGCGGGTGCCGCCCCGGGAGGTGAGCCGCCTGAGCTGGGTGCCGATCAGGACGGAGGGGTTCAGGGAGGACATGGCGTCCTGGTAGACCATCGCGATCTCCGGCCCCATCAGGGCGCGGCGCTCCTTCGCGGTCATCCCCAGCAGGTCGCGCCCCCGGTAGCGGATCTCCCCCTCGACCTGGGCGTTGCGGGCCAGCAGGCCCATGATCGCGAGGCTCGTCACCGACTTGCCGCAGCCCGACTCGCCGACCAGGCCGAGGGTCTCCCCCTCGCGGACGGTGAGGTCGATGCCGTCCACGACGCGGGTGTCGCCGTAGCGGTCCGGGAAGCGGATGGTGAGGTTGCGTACGGTGAGGAGTTCGGGGGCGTCCTCGGGCAGGGGCGTGACGGCCGGCCCGGTGGCCCTCAGCCGGGTGGCGAGCGCCGTGAGGGCGACGTCCACCCGCGCGTCGTGCGCGGCCGGAGCGACCGCGGCGAGCTCCTGCCCGGTGTCGTCGCCGCCGGTACGGGAGGTGTCGGGCGAGGCCGCGGCGTCCGTCATGCCCTCCGAGAGGACGTTCAGCGCGAGCACCGTGACGAGCAGGCAGAGACCGGGGAAGAGGGTCGCCCACCAGCCGCCCGACAGCAGGAGCTGCCGGCCGTAGGCGAGGACGCTGCCCCAGCTGGGGTCGGGGTCCTGCACACCGGCGCCGATGAAGGAGAGGCTCGCCTCGAAGATGATGGAGTCGGCGACCATCACGGTGGCGAACACCAGGACGGGAGCGGCGCAGTTGACGGCGACGTGCCGCGCCACGATGTAACCGCGGCGGGCGCCGATGACCTGCTCGGCCGCCACGTAGTCCTCGCCGTACTGCTCCAGCACATTGGCCCGGACGACGCGGGCGAGTGAGGGCGCGTACACGAACGCGATGGTGAAGATGATGACCGGCACGCTGGGCCCGAAGACGGCGACCAGCACGGCGGCCAGCGCGATCGGCGGGAACGACATGACGATGTCGAGGGTGCGCATGACACCCTCGTCGGCGAGCCTGCGCGAGGTCGCGGCCAGCGCGCCCAGCAGCGACCCGATGACCAGGGCGAGCAGGGTCGCGCCGAGGCCGATGACGAGGGAGTACCGGGCGCCGTGCACCACCCGGGCGAAGACGTCGCGGCCGGCCCGGTCGGTGCCGAACCAGTGGTCGGCGCCTGGCGCCTGGGCGGGTACGCCGGTGGCGAGCGGGTCCTGGGTGAGCAGCGGCGCGAAGACCGCGCCCAGCACGACCACCACGAGGACGGCGAGAGCGATGCGGGAGGGCACGGGCAGGCGGCGCAGGCGGACGCCGGGCCGGGCCAGCCGCGCGGCGAGGGAACTGGGGGCGAACATCACACCGTCCTGATGCGCGGGTTGACGAGCAGGTAGAGCAGGTCGACGACGACGTTGACCACGAGGAAGGCGACCGCGATGGTGAGCACGGTGCCCTGCACGAGCCCGACGTCGCCCCCGGTGACGCCTTCGAGGATCAGCTTGCCCATGCCGGGCAGGTCGAAGATGGCCTCGATGACGACGGCGCCACTGAGCATGTAGCCGACCTTGACACCGAGCACGGTCAACGGCGTGACCAGGGCGTTGCGGAGTACGGACCGGATGATCAGGAAGGGCGGCAGACCGCTGCCGCGCGCGGTGCGCACGTAGTCCCGGTCGAGTTCGGAGACCATCGAGGTGCGCACCAGCCGGGCCAGGGAGGCGGCGACCGGGAGGGCCAGCGCCACGGCGGGCAGGGTCATGCTCTCCAGCCAGCCGGAGAAGGAGTCCGCCGGGTTGACGTAGCCACCGGTCGGAAAGAGGTCCATGGTGAGGGCGAACTGCTGGATGAGGAGCACGCCGAGCCAGAACGAGGGCAGGGCGACCCCGGCCATCGACAGGACGCGGAAGACCTGGTCGGGCCAGCGGTCCCGGTACATCGCGCTGAGGACGCCCGCGGTCAGGGCCAGGGCGACGGCCAGCGCGAGGCCGAGCACCGTGAGCTGGAGGGTCAGCGGGAACGCGGTGGCGATACGGTCGGCGACGGGCTGGCTCGGCGGCACGGTGACGCCGAGATCGCCGCGCAGCAGATCACCCAGGAAGGCGAAGTACCGGACGAACATCGGGTCGTTGAGGCCGTGCGCCTCGGCGAACGCGGCGCGCGCCGCGGGGCTGGCGGAGTCGCCGAGCGCGTTGTACGCGGGGTCGGCCGGCGAGAACTGGAGGACCACGAAGACCAGCAGCGTGATGCCGAGGACCATCACCGGCATGATCGCGACGCGGCGCAGCGCGAGCCGGAGGAAAGCAACCATCCTGGTTTCCTAGGGATTGGGGCGAGGGCCGCCGCCGCGGCGAGGCGGCGGCGGCCGACGGACCGGGGCGGTGCGGCTCAGGAGCGGCCGACGTCGACGAAGGACAGCCCGGTGGTGGGCAGCGGCTTGAACCCGGTGAGCGCTCCGCCCTGCCAGGCGGTGGGCAGCTTGCGGTGCAGTACCGGGTAGAGGGCGGCCTCGTCGGCGACCAGGTCGGTCACCTCGGCCCACAGCTCCTTGCGCCGGTCCGCGTCCGCCTCCCTCGCCGCGCGGTCCAGGAGCGACTTGGTCTTCTTGTAGACGGGCGAGCCGGCCCAGCCGTACCGCTTCTCCGGCCAGAACCCGTAGTAGAACCAGCGCAGCAGCAGGTCCGCGTCGTTGCCGAAGACGGAGGGGTCGCCCGGGGCCGCCAGCACGTCGAAGTCGCCCTTGTCGACCTTGGCGTACTGGGCGGGGGACTGGGCGATGTCGAGGCGGGCCTCGATGCCGGCCGCCGCCCAGCTCTCCTTGAGCAGCGGGGCGATGTCCTTGACCCAGCCGGTGTCGGTGACCAGCAGGGTGAAGGAGAGCTTCGTCGCGCCCGCCTCGGCCAGGAGCTTCTTGGCCTTCGCCACATCGTGCCGGTAGACGGTGGCGGCCTTGTGGTAGTCGGGGTGGGTGGGCGGCACGTAGCCGCTGGCGGCCTCGGCGTTGCCCAGCAGCGCCGTCGAGATGATCTTCTCGGTGTCGAGGGCGTAGTGCAGGGCCTGGCGCACCCGCTTGTCCTCGAAGCGCTTGTCCGAGCAGTTGAACATGAGGAAGAGCAGCCCGAACGACTGGACCGACTCGACCTTGTTGTCGCCGGTGAACCCCTTGACGTCGATGTAGGGGACGTCCTCGATCGCCTGCACCCGGCCCGACTCCAGGGCGCTGACCCGCGCGGACGGGTCGGACATCAGCCGCCAGATCATCTTCTTGGCCTTGGCGGGATGCGGCCCGTTGTACTTGTCGTACGCCTCCATGACGATCTTGTCCTCGCGGACCGCCTGGACGAAGCGGTACGGGCCCGAGCCGACGGGCTTGGCGTCGAACGCCTTGGGGTCGGCGCCCGCGATCTTCTTCGGCACCACCCGCACCACGGAGATGCGGGAGGGGAAGAGGGCGAAGGGGTGCTTCAGCTTGAACTCGACGGTCGACGCGTCGACGGCGTCGACCTGGTCGATGAACGGCACGAACTGGGCCATCAGGGAGGCGTTCTCCGGGTCCAGGACCCGTTCGAAGCTGAAGACCACGTCCTCCGCGCGGACCGGCGAGCCGTCGTGGAAGGTCGCGCCCTCGCGGAGGGTGGCCCGGTAGGTGGTCGCGTTGATCTTCTTCGGCATCTCGGTCGCCAGCGCGGGCCGCGCGACGAGCGTGGCCGGGTCGAGGTCCACCAGCCCTTCGAAGATGTGCATGTTCGCGGCGTACGGGGTGGCGCCGGAGGTGATCATCGGGTCGAAACCCGTGGAGAGCGGATACGAGAGGCCGGCTTCGATAGTGTCGCCGCCGGAACCCGCACCGCCGGCGCCTCCTCCGCTGGAGGCCGGCCCGCCGCAGGCCGTCAGGCCCGTGGTGGCCGCGGCCGCGACGCCGATGGCACCGGTGAGTCTCATGAAGGTGCGGCGATCCACGCCGGCTGCGCTGCGCGAGGGCAAGGGGTCCTCCAGAAGGAAGATGAGGGATGGTCGAACGGAGAGGAGGCGAGACGGTCGGCGCTCCACCACGGCACATCAGACGTCTGATGTATGATGCTCAATAACAGGGGAACGTAGCTTGCTGAGTGAAAGGGGTCAAGAGGTGGCGGTGGGACAGGAGGCGGCAGGGCATACGGTCCCTGGGCCCAAGCCGGCGCGACAGTCACTGCGGCAAGAGGTCGTGGACGGCGTCAAGGGCTACATTCTGCGCAACCAGCTACGCCCCGGTGACCCCCTGCCGAGCGAGTCCGCCCTGTGCGAGGCGCTCGGAGCGAGCCGGTCCAGCGTCCGCGAGGCGATCAAGATCCTGGCCGCGCTCGACATCGTCGAAGTGCGGCACGGGCACGGCACGTACGTCGGCCGGCTCAGCCTCTCCGCGCTGGTGGAGAGCCTGACCTTCCGTGGACTGCTCAGCCCCGACGACGACTTCCAGGTCATGTCCGACCTCGTCGAGGTGCGCGAGCTGTTCGAGCGGGGCATGGCCGAACAGCTCGTCGCCGCCCCCGACCAGGGGCAGATCGACCAGCTCGCCTCCCTGGTCGAGGAGATGCGCAAGGCGGGCGGCGGCAAGGGTGACGGCTTCGTCGAGGCGGACCGCGCCTTCCACGCCCTGCTCGTCGCCCCGCTCGGCAACGACCTCATCGGCCAGTTGTCCATGGCCTTCTGGGACGTCTACGTGATCGTCGCCCCGCACCTCGACGTCTTCACGCACGAGCACGAGGAGGCGACCATCGCCAATCACCAGCGCATCGTCGACGCCGTGCGCGACCGCGACCCGGCCGAATTCGCCACCGCGCTGACCGAGCACTACGCGCCGGTGCGGAAGCGGATCGCGGAGGCCCGCGCCCGCCGCTGACCGGCTCCCGCGCTCGGACGAAGGCACCCCTCGGGCAGGGGTGCCTTCGTCGTGCCCGAAGAGGGCGGTCGCGGGGGCGGGGGTCGGGCGGCCGGGCGGGCGGGGGCACTTGACGGTCGCCGCCGGGATCTCTAGTGTCCCGGAAACAAGGACATCAGACGTCTGATTTCCCTGGCCGGTTGTCGGCTCGGCCGACTCCGCCACCCCCACCCCAGCGGCGCGCCACGCGCCCGCCTCACCCACCGGGCCCCCTCATGCCACTGACGGACCTCACCCTCGCCGAGTGCCTCGCGCTCCGCCCCGACCTCGAAGAGCCCGCCGACCTGGACGCCTTCTGGGACAGCACCCTGGACACGGCACGCGCCCACGGGACGCCCCCGCGGTACACCCTCGTGGACACCGGACTGGTCCAGGTGGCCACCTACGACGCGGTCCTCCCCGGCTTCGCGGGCGAACCCGTCCGCGGCTGGCTGCACCTGCCCGCCGACGCGCGGGAACCGCTCGGCTGCGTGGTGGAGTTCCTCGGCTACGGACGCGGGCGCGGCCTGGCGCACGAGCAGGTGCTGTGGGCCAACGCGGGCTACGCGCACTTCATCATGGACACGCGCGGCCAGGGCTGGTCCACCGCCGCCGGGGACACCCCCGACACCGCCCCGCTCGCCGGCAGCGTGCCCGGCTTCCTGACCCGGGGCGTCGAGAACCCCCGGGACCACTACTACCGACGGGTCTTCACCGACGCCGTGCGCTGCGTGGAGGCCGTCCGCGCCCACCCGGCCGTCGACCCGGAGAAGGTCGTGGTGACCGGCGTCAGCCAGGGCGGCGGCATCGCCCTGGCGGTGGCCGCGCTCACCCCCGGCCTCGCGGGCGTCATGCCCGACGTCCCGTTCCTGTGCGACATCCGGCGGGCCGTACGCGTCGCGGGCCTGCCGCCCTACACCGAGGTCGCGGAGTACCTGAGCCTGCACCGCGACCGTACCGGGACCGTGCTCACCACCCTCTCCTACCTCGACGCGGCGCTCCTGGCAGCGCGCGCCACCGCCCCGGCCCTCTTCTCCATCGCCATGATGGACGAGGTCTGCCCGCCCTCCACCTGCTTCGCCGCCTACCACCGGTACGGCGGCCCCAAGGACCTTCGCGTCTACGAGTTCAACGGACACGAGGGCGGCGGCGGCCACCACCGGCGCGAACAGCTCACCTGGGTACGGGAGCTGCTCACCACCCCGCGCCCGACGGACGCCGACGCTCCCCCCACCCCGCACGCCCCCCAACTCGCCTGATCCGCCCACCGAGAAGAGGTCCGACCATGCAGCGCCGCACCGTTCTGGCCGTCGTCCCCGCGACCCTCGCCCTCCTCACCGCCACCGTTCCCGCCGCCCACGGCGCCACCGTCCAAACCACCGCCGGCTTCACCTCCCAGGACATCGCCACCGCGGGCACCGGCTCCCCCCACTACCGCATCCCCGCCCTGACCAGGACCACCAAGGGCACCCTGCTCGCCGCGTACGACGCCCGTCCCACCCTCGCCGACCTGCCCGGCAACCTCGGCATCGTCCTGCGGCGCAGCACCGACGGCGGCGCCACCTGGCAGCCCCAGCAGGTCGTCCGCAAGGACGCCGCGCCCAAGGGGTACGGCGACCCCAGCCTCCTCGTCGACCGGGAGACCGGAAGGATCTTCGTCTTCTACGCGGCCTCCGTGAACCAGGGCTTCTTCGGCTCCGCCACCGGCAACGACGAGAACGACCCCGACGTCCTCCAGGCCGACTACAGCTACTCCGACGACGACGGCCTCACCTGGAAGCACGAACGGATCACCGCCGACATCAAGAACCCCGCCTGGGCCGGCATGTTCGCCGCCTCCGGCGAGGGCATCCAACTGCGGCACGGCGCCCACAAGGGCCGCCTGATCCAGCAGTACGCCATCCGGCACAACGGCGCCAACTACGCCGTCAGCGCCTACAGCGACGACCACGGCGCCACCTGGAAGATGGGTACCCCGGTCGGACCGGGCGGCGACGAGAACAAGACCGTGGAGCTCTCCGACGGCCGCGTCCTCCTCAACAACCGCTCCGCGCCCTACCGCACGGTGGCCTACTCCACCGACGGCGGCGTCACCTACACACCCTTCCAGCAGGACACCGAACTGCCCGACCCCGCCAACAACGGCTCCATCGCGCGGTTCGCCCCGGACGTCCCCGCCTCCCATCCGCGCTCCTCGTGGCTGCTGTTCAGCAACACGGCCACCACCGGCAGCCGCAGCAACCTCACCGTCCGCCTCTCCTGCGACAACGGCGAGAACTGGCCGGTGCGCAAGACCGTCGAGGCCGGCTCCGCCGCCTACTCCACGCTCACCCCGCTCAGCGACGGCACCGGCGCCAACCCCCGCGTGGGCCTCCTGTGGGAACGCGCCGATTACCAGCACATCACCTACTCCTCCTTCGACCTGGCCTCGCTCGGAGGAGTCTGCGCCCCCGTCACCGTCACCCCGCCCACCGCTCTGCCCGCCGGCGCCACCACCGACGTCACCGTCCGCGTCGTCAGCCAGAACGACGTGGACCTGCCCGCGGGCAAGGTCTCCCTCTCCGTCCCCGAGGGCTGGAGCGCCCCCGCGGTCACCATGCCCGCGCTCAAGCCCGGCCAGGGCGCCAACGTCAAGATCCCCGTCACCGTCCCCGCGGGCACCGACGCGGGCGGCGTCCAGGCCACCGCCACCTACCAGGTACGCGGCTCCCAGCACGCCTACGGCGACACGACGCTCACCGTCACCGCCCCCTGACCGGCCACGGCCCGCCCGTCCCGACCCGGTACGGGCGGGCCGTCCACCCGTACCACCCTTCGCACAGCCCAGGAGTCCTCATGTCCCCGTCCCAGCCCCTCCGCGGTGTCGTGCCGCCCGTCTGCACCCCCCTCGACGCGTCGGGTGAGGTCGACACCGCCTCGCTCGCCCGGCTCGTCGAGCACCTCGTCGGCGGGGGAGTGCACGGGCTCTTCGCCCTGGGCTCCAGCAGCGAGGTCGCCTTCCTGACCGACCCGCAGCGGGAGGTGGCCCTGCGAACGGTGGTCGAGGCCGCCGCCGGCCGCGTGCCCGTCCTCGCCGGTGCCATCGACATGACCACCCCCCGGGTGCTGGCCCACGCCGAGGCGGCGCGCAAGGCGGGCGCGGACGCCCTGGTGGCCACCGCCCCCTTCTACGCCCGCACCCATCCCCGGGAGATCGCCCGCCACTTCCGCACCGTCCGCGACCGCGTCGACCTGCCGCTCTACGCCTACGACCTCCCCGTCTCCGTCCACAGCAAGCTGTCCTCGGCCCTGGTGCGCGAACTGGCCGAGGACGGCACGCTCGCCGGTCTCAAGGACAGCAGCGGCGACGAGGGCTCCCTGCGCCGGCTCATCGTCGAACTCGGCGGCCGCGACGGCCGCGCCGAGGGACCGGCCCCCGCCTTCAGCATCCTCACCGGCTCCGAACTCACCGTCGACGCCGCCCTGCTCGCCGGGGCGGACGGCGTCGTCCCCGGCCTCGGCAACGTCGACCCCGCCGGATACGTGCGCCTGTACGACGCCGTGCGCGCCGGTGAGCTGGACCGTGCCGTGGCGGAGCAGGAGCGGCTGGTCGCCCTCTTCGGCCTGGTCGACGCCGGGCCGGAGAGCGAGATGGGCCGCAACTCCTCCGCGATCGG
Source organism: Streptomyces diastaticus subsp. diastaticus (assembly GCF_011170125.1). Lineage (NCBI taxonomy): Bacteria > Bacillati > Actinomycetota > Actinomycetes > Kitasatosporales > Streptomycetaceae > Streptomyces > Streptomyces diastaticus. Next base: position 1,595,560 of record NZ_BLLN01000003.1, read on the forward strand.
CGCGTTCAAGCACGCGCTGAGGCTGCTCGGGGTGTTCACGCACGGCGCCACCGCGGTCCCCCAGATCCCGCTCGACGAGACGTCGGTCGCCCATGTCGAGCGGCGGCTGCGCGCGGCCGGCCTGCTGCCCGTCCGATGACGGCCCGGCACGGCGCGCGGCCGGTGATCGGCCTCGACCTCGGCGGCACCAAGATCGCCGCCGCCCTGGTCGGGCCCGACGGCACCGTCCTCGCCCGGCACACCGGTCCCACCCCGGCCACGCGGGGCGCCGAAGCGGTGCTCGACGCGCTCGCGGCCGCCGCGCAGGCGGTCGGTGCCGACGCGGCGGGCGCGATCGGCGTCGCCGCCGCCGGGGTGATCGACCCGGTCTCCGGGACGGTCGTCAGCGCCACCGACACGATCCGCGGCTGGGCGGGGACCGCACTGGGCCCCGGCCTCACCGCCCGCACCGGGCTCCCCGTCGCCTGCGACAACGACGTCCGGGCCGCCGCCGCGACGGAACTGGCGACCCTCTCCGACGACGCCGTCCTGCTCTACGCCGCCGTCGGCACCGGGGTGGGCGGCGCCGTCGCGGTCTCGGGACGGCTGCTCCACGGCACCGCAGGGGTCGCCGGACACCTCGGGCACCTCCCCAGCCCCGAGGCGGAAGGACTGCCCTGCACCTGCGGCGCCACCGGTCACCTGGAGGCGATCGCGGCGGGGCCCGCCATCACCGCGTACTACCGGCGGATCAGCGGCGAGTCCGCCGACAGCCTGCACACCGTCGCCGAGCGCGCGGCCCGCGGCGACGGGCTCGCCCGGTCCGCCGTCGTCCACGGCGCCCGCGCCGCCGGCCGGACGCTGGGCGGCCTCGCCAACGTGCTCGCCCCGCACCGCGTCGTCGTCGCCGGCGGCGTGCCGCGCATCGGCGCCCTGTACCGGGACGCCCTGTGCGACGCCTTCGCCGCCGAACTCATGCCGCCGCTGCGCGGACTGCGCCCGGCCGCACCGCTCGGCGGCGCCGACGCCGCGGTCCTCGGGGCGGCCGCCCTGGCGCGCACCCTCTCCCCGCGACCCGCCCACACCACCGGAGCCCAGCCATGACACCCCCGCCATCCGCCTCCCCGCTCGCGGCCCTGACAGGCCGTCTGATCGTCTCCTGCCAGGCCCCGCCCGGTGACCCCATGCGCCACAGCGACACACTGGTCCGCATGGCCCGGTCCGCGCAGGCCGGCGGCGCGGCGGCCGTACGGGTCAACGAACCGGAGGTCGTCGCGGCCACCGTCGCGGCCGTCGACGTACCGGTCATCGGCCTCTGGAAGGACGGCGACACCGGCGTCTACATCACCCCGAGCGTCCGTCACGCCCTCGCCCTCGTGGACGCCGGGGCGGCCATCGTCGCGGCGGACGCCACCGGGCGCCCGCGCCCGGACGGCAGCACCTTCGCCGACCTCGTCGCCGCCGTCCACGCCGCCGGCGCCCACGTCATGGCCGACGTCGCGACCCTGGACGAGGGACGCGAGGCAGCCGCCCAGGGCGCCGACCTCGTGTCGACGACCCTCTCCGGCTACGCACCGGGCTCCCCGCGCCAGACCCTGCCCGACCTGCGACTGGTCACCGACCTCGCCGGAGCCGTCGACGTACCGGTGGTGGCGGAGGGCCGCGTCGCCACTCCGGAGCAGGCGGCCGCGGCACTTGCCGCCGGCGCCTCGAGTGTGGTGGTGGGCACCGCGATCACCGCGCCCACCGCCCTGACCCGGCTGTTCGTGGCGGGCCTCGCGTCCTGACACGGCACCCGGGACGAAGGGAGGGGAGCGCGCGGGCCCCACACCGCCGCTTCCCTCCCTCTCGCGGGCGGCATCGGACGCCCCCGCGCCTCCCCAGCCCTCCGGTGCCGCCCCGGCTCCGGTGCGGCGGCGCCCCTTCCCCGAATCGGTTGGACCAGCATGGAAGTTGTCATCGTCGAGGACGCTGCTAAGGGCGGCGCCCTCGTCGCCCAGGCCATCGCCCGACTGCTCGCCGGCAGACCCGACGCCCTGATCGGCGTGGCCACCGGCTCGACCCCGGTCCCCGTGTACGAGGCGCTCGCGGCCCTCGCCCGGCGCGGCGAGGCGGACCTCTCCCGCGCCCGGGTCGCCCAACTGGACGAGTACGTCGGGCTCCCCCCGGGCCACCCCGAGTCCTACCGGTCCGTCCTCGCCCGCCAGGTGCTGGAGCCCCTGGGTATCCCCGAGGGGTCCTTCCTCGGTCCCGACGGGACGGCCGGCGACATCAGGGCCGCCTGCGAGGCGTACGACCGCGCGCTCGCCGCGGCAGGCGGGGTGGACCTGCAACTGCTGGGGATCGGCACGGACGGGCACATCGGCTTCAACGAGCCGTGCTCCTCGCTGACGTCCCGCACCCGGATCAAGACGCTCACCGAGCGGACCCGCGCCGACAACGCCCGGTTCTTCGGCCACGACGTCGGCCAGGTGCCGCGCCATGTGATCACCCAGGGCGTCGGCACCATCCTGGAGGCGCGCCACGTGGTCCTCCTCGCCACCGGCGAGGCCAAGGCCGAGGCGGTGGCGGCGACCGTCGAGGGGCCGCTCTCCGCGAGATGCCCGTCCTCCGCCCTCCAGCTCCACCCGCACGCCACCGTCGTCGCCGACGAGGCGGCGGCCTCCCGGCTGGAGCTGGCCGGCTACTTCCGCCGCACCTTCGCGGGCAAGCCGCCGTGGCAGGGCATCTGACCGGCGCCCGGACCCGTCGGCGGCGCGGCGGCGGACCCGTGGCACGCGCACCAGCCGCTTCCTGCCGCGAGGCGCGTTCTGCTGTGGACCGGTCGGCAACGAGAGCCGTTCGCGGGGGCGTGGAACACCTCGCGTAGGTGTTGACCCGGCGGCGCGGGAGGACGGGGCGGCGCTTCTCGTGCCCCTCGCCGCCGTCCCGCGTCCCCGGCCGGGGAGCTTGTCCCCGAGACGGGCCGCCGTGCGGGTGCGGCCGGGCCCGGTGCGCCCGGGAGCGTCATGTCCGGCCCGGTACGGACGGGAGGGCTGCCGGGGGCACTTCGGCAGCCCTCCCGTCCGTCAGTAGGCGACGCGGTCGCTCTTGGCCAGCCAGGTGTCGAACGGCCGGGTGCGTGCGGGCAGGTCCAGGTGCTCGACCGCCAGCGGCCAGCTCGCCCGCGGCTTCTTCTCGAACAGGTCGTAGAACTCGCGGTCGTCGAAGCCGGCCACGGCGGCGTCGTGCCGGTCGGCGCAGTACACGACCCGGTCGACGCGGGCCCACAGGGCGGTCGAGAGGCACATCGGGCACGGCTCGCAGGAGGTGACCAGCACGCAGCCGTCGAGGGAGAAGGTGTTCAGCTCCCGGCAGGCCGCGCGGACCGCGCCGACCTCGGCGTGCGCGGAGGGGTCCAGCGCGGCGGTGACCTGGTTGCGGCCGGTGGCGACGACCCGGTCGTCCTTGGCGATCAGCGCGCCGAACGGGCCGCCCCCGCTGCTCGCGCTGGTGGTGGCCAGGTCGATCGCCTGCTCCATCCAGACGCGTTCGAGGGGGTGGACGCCGTCTTCCTGGGCACGGGTGGTCATCGTTCTTCCTTCGGGAGTTCGGGAGTCCGGGAGCGCGGGGAGCGGGCCCCGGAGACGGGCGCGCTCAGGAGCCGCAGAGCTGCTCGGGGGAGACCGGGGTGTGGGTGAGGTTCAGGCCGGTGGCGTCGCGGATGGCGTTGACGACGGCGGGGGTGGCCGAGATGGTGGGCGGTTCGCCTACGCCGCGGACGCCGTACGGCGAGTGGGGGTCGGCGCGTTCGAGGACGTCGATCCGCATGGGCGGGGTGTCGAGGATCGTCGGGATCAGATAGTCGGTGAAGGAGGGGTTGCGGATCTTGCCCTCCCGCACCTTGATCTCCTCCATGACGGCGAGTCCGAGACCCTGCGTCGACCCGCCCTGGATCTGCCCGACGACGGCGTCCGGGTTGACGGCCTTGCCGACGTCCTGGGCGCAGTCGAGCTGGACGACCTTGACCAGGCCGAGACCGGTGTCGACCTCCACGACGGCGCGGTGTGCGGCGTAGGCGTGCTGGACGTGCACCCGGCGGCTCTGGCCGGTGACCGGGTCCATCTTGTACGTCCGGAGGTGGTGGTACTCGCGGGTCTCCTCGATCGCCTCCTCACCCAGGACCTCCACGAGGTCGAGGACGGCGCCGGTGGCGGAGACGACCTTGCCGCCGGTGAGGGTCAGCCCGGCAGAGTCCTCACAGAAGCGTCGCGCCACCCGATCGAAGACCGCCTGCCGCACGGCCGCGCAGGCGTCGCGGACGGCGCCGCCGGTGATGTACGTCTGGCGCGAGGCCGAACTCGACCCGGCGTCCCCGACTTGGGTGTCGGCCGGGTGGATGGTCACCCGTTCCACGCCGAGTTCGCTGCGGGCGATCTGCTGGTGCACGGTGATCAGACCCTGGCCGACCTCGGCCGCCGCGGTGTGCACCAGCGCGACCGGCGCGCCCCCGATGACCTCCAGACGCACGCGCGCCGTGGAGTAGTCGTCCACGCCCTCGGCGTACGAGACGTTCTTGATGATCACGCTGTAACCGACACCCCGGACGACGCCCTCGCCGTGCGAGGTGTTGGAGAGCCCGCCGGGCAGCGTGCGGACGTCCCGGGGCGTGGTGGTGTCCTCCGGCGGAAGCGGCATCCGCGCCAGGCGTTCCAGGAGCTCGGCGACCGGGGCGGGGGAGTCCAGCACCTGCCCGGTGTGCAGCGACGCGCCCTCCCGCACCGCGTTGATCTGCCGCAGCCGGACGGGGTCCATGCCGAGGGCGCCGGCCAGCTTGTCCATCTGGAGTTCGTAGGCGAAGGCCGGCTGCACGGCACCGAGGCCGCGCATCGCGCCGCAGGGCGGGTTGTTGGTGTACACGCCCCACCCCTCGATCCTGACGTTGGGCACGACGTAGGGACCGGTACCGAGCGAGGTGGCGTTGGAGACGACGACGGGGGTCTTGGAGGCGTACGCACCGCCGTCGAAGTACATCCGCGCCTTCACGTAGACGAGCTTGCCGTCCTTGGTGGCGCCGTGCTCGTAGTACATCTTCGCGGGGTGGCGGTGGACGTGGCCGTAGAAGGACTCCAGCCGGTTGTAGACCATCTTCACCGGCTTGCCCGTGTGCAGGGCCAGCATGCAGCAGTGGATCTGCATCGACAGATCCTCGCGGCCGCCGAAGGCGCCCCCCACACCGGACATGGTGAAGCGCACCTTGTCGAGGGGGAGGCCGAGGGCGCGGGCGGTCTGCTTCTGGTCGACATGCAGCCACTGGGTGGCGAGGAACAGGTCGACGCCGCCGTCCTCGCCGGGGATCGCCAGGCCCGACTCGGGCCCGAGGAACGCCTGGTCCTGCATGCCCATCGTGTACACGTCGGAGACCACGACCTCCGCCTCGGCCTCGGGGTCGCCCTGGACGACGGGCTGGTAGCGGACGATGTTCCCCCCGGGATGCAGCTCGGGGAGGGTGTCGTCGTGTGCGGCGCGCTCGGGGTCGGTGACCGGCTCCAGGACCTCGTACGCCACGACGATCTTCGCCAGCGCCCGGCGCGCCGTCTCGGGGTGGTCCGCCGCGACGAGGGCGACGGGCTCGCCCTGGTGGCGGACGACGTCCACGGCGAGCACCGGGGTGTCGGAGACCTTCAGGCCGTAGACGTTCTCGCCCGGTACGTCCTGATGGGTCAGGACCGCGTGCACCCCGGGCTGCTTGAGCGCCTCGGAGACGTCGACGGACCTGATCCGGGCGTAGGCATGGGGACTGCGCAGGGTGGAGCCCCAGAGCATGTCCTCGGCCCACAGGTCGGAGGAGTAGGCGTACTCCCCGGTGACCTTCAGGGTGCTGTCCGGGCGCGACGGGCTGTCGCCGATCCCCCCTGTGACGGCGTCGTCGAGACGTTGGGGGGAGCGGGTGGGGGAGGTCGGTCGGGTCATCGGGAGTCTCCGTCCTGGTGACGAGGCATGGCCGGGAGCGAGGCGCCGGTCCCTGCGCCGGAGGGGAGGGGTCTGCGACGTGCCGTGCGTCGTCGCACCGCGTACCTGGAGTAGACAGTTCCGGGACCACGCACAACCAGGCGTGGAAGACCTGAAAGCAGGCCTCGGACGCCACACGATCTTCGTCGCTTCCTACAGGCGGAGCCTGGGCGCGGAGCCTGAGGAAACGCCTACGCGGCCCGGCCGGAGGCGCTGCGCGGCACGCAGGACCCGGTGCCCTCCGGTTCGGCGAGGACCGCCCCCCCGGACCGTCGGACTCGCGGCGGTCGGCGACGAGTATCGCGCCGAGGCCGAGGAGCCGCTCCACCTCCGGCTCGCGCGTGGTCTCCGGCCGCAGGCACAGGTGGAGCCGGTTCTTGACCGTCCTGGACTCGGGCACCTGGTGGAAGCGGGATGCCGGGCCCACGGCCTGCGTCCCCTGGACCTCCGGATCATCCGGGCGGTCCCCGGGCCCCGGCGGAGTCCCCGTCGTCTCGCTCCAGAAGCACGCCAGACCGTACGCGTCCGCACAGTCGATCGCCACGTTCCGCACCACGGAAGACATGCCGCCGATCCTTCCTCGCTCCCGTCCCGTACGCCGGCGCGCCCTCCCTCGTCTCCCGGCCGCGCCGGTCGTGGTGGTACGCGGGCGCGAGGTCCGCGACCGTGGGGCGAGTCCGGCCAGGTGGTCCGGAGTCCCGGGCCGTCGTGGCGCGGGACTCCCGGACGGCCGGGCGCGGTGTCGCCGTGCCGCGCTCCTTCCGGCGGGTGCGCGCGGACTCGGTCACCGGGGTGCGCCCCGCGCTCTCGTCTCCGTCACCAGGGTGCACCCGCCGGCGCCGGCGGGTGCACCGGTCCGGCCGTGCCGGTCGGAGACTGAAGCGTTCTGCGGAGGGGGCGTACGCGGGAGTGGAACCCGCCGGTGCCGAAGGGGCGTCGGAGCAGGCCGGGGCGGAGAGCGAGGCCAGGGCCGCTGCGGTCATGCCCTGGTCGAGGGCGAGGAAGAAGTCGGTGACCCGCCCGGTGCGCGAGGTGCCACCGGGCGGGCCGCTGTCGGGTGGGCGCGGGGTCAGTCCTGGCGGGCCGAGGCGGGCGAGCGGGCGGGGAACAGCCCGCGGAGCAGGGGCCAGGCCAGGATCAGCAGGATCAGCGCGTAGACGGTCACGGAGAACGGGGTGTCGACCAGGCCGGTGACACTTCCGTCGCTGATCTGAAGGGCGCGGCGCAGTTGCTGTTCGGCGGCCGGGCCGAGGATGACGCCGATGACGGCGGGCAGGACGGGCAGCCCGTACCGCCGCATACCGAAGCCGATGAGGCCGATGACCAGCAGGATGACCAGGTCGACCGACTCGCCGCCGACCGCGTAGGCGCCGACCGCCGCGAAGAAGAGGATGCCCGCGTAGAGGTAGGGGCGCGGGATGCGCAGCAGCTTGGCCCAGACCGGGGCGAGCGGCAGGTTCAGGGCAAGCAGCAGCACCATGCCGACGAAGAGCGAGGCGATCAGACCCCACACAAGGTCGGGTTCGCGTTCGAACAACAGCGGGCCCGGCTGGATGCCGTACTGCTGGAAGGCGGCGAGCATGACGGCGGCGACGGCCGTGGTGGGCAGCCCCAGCGTCAGCATGGAGACGAGGGTGCCCGCGGCCGAGGCGGAGGCGGCCGACTCGGGGCCGGCGACGCCCTCGATGGCACCCTTGCCCCACTCGTCCTTGTGCCGGGAGAGCCGCTTCTCGCCGACGTAGGAGAGGAAGGTCGGGATCTCCGCGCCGCCCGCCGGGATCGCGCCGAAGGGGAAGCCGATGAACGGGCCGCGCAGCCACGGCTTCCAGGTGCGCTTCAGGTCCTCGCGGCCGAGCCACGGGCGGCCGACCGGGATGGCCTCGGCGCTCGTGCGACGCAGGTGGGCGGCGACCCACAGGGCCTCGCCGATCGCGAACAGCCCGACCGCGACGATGACCACGTCCACGCCGTCGGCCAGCTGGAGCGAGCCGAAGGTGAGGCGTTGCTGCCCGGTCATCTGGTCGAGGCCGACCAGGCCGATGGTGAGGCCGATGAGGAGCGAGGCGAGGCCGCGCACCCGGGAGGAGCCGAGGACGGAGGTGACGGCGATGAAGGCCAGCACCATGATCGCCAGGTAGTCGGGGGCGCCGATGTCGACAGCCAGGCTCGCCACGGTCGGGGCCAGCACCACCAGCAGGATCGTGCCGATCATGCCGCCCGCGAAGTGGCCGATGGCGGCGGCCGCGAGGGCCTGGGATCCCCGGCCGGCCTTGGCCATGGGGTTGCCCTCCATGGCGGCGACGACGGCCGCCGACTCGCCGGGGGTGTTGAGCAGGATGGAGGTGGTCGAGCCGCCGAACATGGCGCCGTAGTAGATCCCGGCGAACATGATGAAGGCGCCGGTCGGGTCGAGACCGTAGGTGACGGGCAGCAACAGGGCCACGGCCATCGCCGGGCCGATGCCCGGCAGCACGCCGATGGCGGTGCCGAGCAGGACGCCGACGGCGGCCCACAGCAGGTTGACCGGGGTCAGGGCGGTGCCGAAGCCGTCCATCAGGGAGGTGAGGGCGTTCATGTCACAGCACTCCCATCAGTGGTCCGCCGGGCAGCGGCACGCCCAGCAGGTTGTTGAAGACCACGTAGGTGAACAGGGCGAGTCCGGCGGCGATCAGCGGATCCCGGTCGACGCGGCGGCTGCCCAGGGCGTAGGCGGTGCCCCAGAAGAGCAGCGCGCCGGAGACGGGGAAGCCCAGCGGCTCGATGAGGACGGCGGTCGCCAGGAAGACCCCGGTGAGCAGCAGGACGGTGCGCAGGTCGGCCGGTTCGGCGAGGTCGACGTCCTCGCCTCCCTCGGCCTCACCTCGACCCCCGCGCAGCACGTCCACCGCCAGGAGCAGCGAGACGACCAGCAGGCCGCCGCCGATCACGAGCGGGACGGTGCGCGGGCCGACCGGTCCGCGCTGGGCGATGTCGACCTGCATGGTGAGGGCGTCGGTGAGTACGAGGACGCCGAGCGCCAGCAGCAGCACGCTGACGCCGAGTTCGGAGTGGTCGCGCAGCCAGGCCCGGCGGCCCGAGGGGGAGGGCTGCCCGTTCTCCTCGGGCACGTCGCCCGGGACGGTGCCGGGGGTGGGTCCGGTGGTCACAGTCCCAGCTCCTTCAGTACGTCGACGACCCGCTGGTCCTCGGCTGCCAGGAAGTCGCCGAAGGCCTCGCCGGTCAGGAAGGCGTCGTCCCAGCCGTTGCGCTTCATCGAGTCGCGCCACTCGGGCGTGTCGTGGAGTTCCTCCAGCAGCGCGACGAGCTTGGCGCGTTCGGTCTCCGAGAGGCCGGGTGGAGCCACGACGCCCCGCCAGTTGGTGAAGTCCACGTCGTACCCCGCCTCCTGGAGGGTCGGAGCGTCCAGGCCCTCGGCGCGCTCGGGGCCGGTGACGGCGAGCAGCCGCAGCTCGCCGGACTCGATCTGGTCGAGGTATTCACCGACTCCGGAGACGCCGAAGCCGATCTTGTCGCCCAGGATGGAGGCGAGCAGTTCGCCGCCGCCGTCGAACGGCACGTAGTTGACGTCCTTCGGCGGGATCTTCGCCGCCTGCGCCATCTGCATCGGCGCGAGGTGGTCGGGGCCGCCGGGCGCCGAGCCGCCGCCCACGGAGACCTTCCCCGGGTTCTTCCTCCAGGCGTCGATGAGCTGGTCGATCGTCTTGTACGGCGAGTTCTTCGCGACGACCACGACGTTCGGCTCCTCGGTGAGCCGGGCGATGGGGGTGGTGTCGGCGAGCGTGCTGGGGGAGTGGTTGGAGCGGGCCGCGCCCACCACGCCCAGCCCCATGGACATGGCGAGTTTCCCGTTGCCGCGCTCGGAGACCAGCCGGCTCAGGCCCACCGTGCCGCCGGCCCCGGGGAGGTTGAACACCTCGACGTTTCGGGTGAGTTCCGCGTCCTCGGCGTCCTTGACCAGGGTGCGGGCGGTGATGTCGTACCCCCCGCCGGGGGTGTTCGGAACCATGACGCGGAGGCCGGGTATGTGGGTGCCGGTGCCGGCGCCGCTGCCCTGGGTGAGCAGCGGCGGCCCCGCGAGCACCAGTAGCGCGGCCCCGAGCAGGGCGAGGGGGGTGCGCAGACGCACGTGTGCCACCACCTGTCGGTCGATCAGGGGGACCCGGGGCTTGAGCCGAGGGTCCGGGGGTTCGTTCGTGAGAGGCTCAAGTCCGCTCCGTGACGGGCGAAGCGGCGAGGTGGCCCACATGTTGCCCGCGTGCGAACGCGCTGTCGCCCTTAGGGAACCAACGGACGTTGTGGTCGTTGTGGTCGCGCCCTACGCTGGCGCGATGCTCAAGGTGCTGGTGGTCGACGACGACTTCATGGTGGCGAAACTGCACAGCCGGCAGGTGGCCGCGACGGAGGACTGCACGGTCGTCGGCGTGGCCCACACCGGGGCGGACGCGCTGCGCGCCGCCGAACGGCTCCGCCCCGACCTGCTGCTGCTCGACGTCTACCTGCCCGACATGGACGGCATCAGGGTGCTGCGTGAACTGCGCGCCGCCGAGGAACGCGCACTCGCCTCGGGCCCCGGCGTCGACGCCCTGTTCATCACGGCGGCGCGCGACGGCGCCACCGTCCGGTCGGCCCTGCGCGCCGGGGCCCACCACTACCTGCTCAAGCCCTTCCACCAGGCCGCGCTGCGGGAGCAGTTGCGGCACGTGGCGGCTGCGCGCTCCCGGCTGGGCGCGCTGGAGACGGCCCGGCAGGAGGACGTCGACCAGCTCTTCGGCACCCGGCCGCCGGGCTCGCGGGAACTCCCGAAAGGACTGGCGGCGCACACGGCCGAACTGGTCGAGCGGACCCTGCGGGACCACCCGGCGGGGCTGTCCGCCGCCGAGTGCGCGGGCGCGGGCGCGCTCTCCCGCGTCAGTGCCCGCCGCTACCTGGAGTTCTTCGCCGAGACCGGCCGCGCCCGGGTGAGCCTGCGATACGGGGGGACGGGCCGCCCCGAGCGCCGGTACACCTGGGTGGCGTAGGCCGCCGCACACCGCCGGGGCGGGCGGCCGGAGGGGCGGCGGTGCGCCTCCGCCGGGTCAGTCCTGCCGCACCGGCGTCGCCGGGACGATGTCGTGGGCCTTCTGCACGAGGGCGGGGCGGCGCCCGTCGTTGAGTTCCCGGTCCCATTGGGCGGCGACCTGGTCGCGCGCCTGTGGCTCCATCTCCTCGGGGAGCAGGTGGCGGTAGCGCCTGTCCTCGCCGAGCAGCACCCGGACCGTGGTGGCGTACACCGGCTCCGGGTCGTACTGCTCGTGCGGGAACGCGAGCCGCTCGTAGTCGAAGAGGCGCCCGGCGGGGTCGTCGCGCCACTCCTTCCACGTCTCGAACATGGTGTCGTTGAAGCCGGTGAGGAACGGGCCCGGGTTGATCGTGGCGACCGTGACGCCGAACTCGGCCAGCTCCTGGTCGAGCGCGTCCGCGAACGCCTCCACCGCGTGTTTGGAAGCCGCGTAGGCGCCCGTGAACGGATCGACGGTGAGCCCGGCCACCGACGACATGAAGACGATCCGGCCGCTGCCCCGCTCGGCCATCCGCTTGGCGAGGGGCTGGGTCAGCAGGACGGGGCCGATGACGTTGACCTCGAACTGGCGGCGGAGGCGTGCGGCGGGGATGTCCACGGTCGAGCCGCCCTCGGCGACACCGGCGTTGTTGAGCAGCACCTCGACGTCCCAGTCGAGCGCGCGGGCCGGGTCGCCCGGGTCGGTGACGTCGAGCTTCTCCACCCGCAGCGTCACACCCCGCTCCCGGGCCTCCGCCCGTACCGGGCTGACCTGGGCGATGATCTCCACACCCGCGATCACGTCGTGCCCACCCGCCGCGAGCCGCAGCGCGACCTCCTTGCCGAAGCCGCTGCCCGCTCCCGTGATGAGGATCGTTCCCGCCATCGCCGTCCCGCCTTTCCGGCCCTCGCCGTCCGTGTCCTTGGCGCCGCCGCCACGAGAGGTGGGCCTGGGCCGACGATAAGGGCGCCGCCGCGAAGGTGCGCCGGGGGAGCGGGCCGGCCGGGTGACACGGGGGCCCGTTCGAGGGGCGGCCGCGGTGTGGGACAGGACCACGCGGCCGAGGGGCGGGCGGCCGGGAGCGCTTCCGTCCGGGCAAAAGCGCTCCGGGAGCGTGCGCGTCGCGGCCCGGCCGCCCGCCCCGGGGACGGGACGGGCGGCCGGGCCGCGGAGCCGGTGGCGGGCTCGCTGTCAGGGCACCCGTACCCAGTCCAGGGTGCGCTCCACCGCGCGTTTCCAGTCGGCGTAACCCTGCCGGCGCTGTTCCTCGGTCCACTCCGGCTGCCACCGCTTGGACTCGTGCCACTGGGTGCGCAGTTCGTCGGTGTCGCGCCAGAAGCCGACCGCCAGCCCCGCCGCGTAGGCGGCACCGAGCGCGGTCGTCTCGGCGACCACCGGCCGGCTGACCGGTACGCCGAGTACGTCGGCCTGGATCTGCATGCACAGGTCGTTGGAGGTGACGCCGCCGTCGACCTTGAGTACGTCCAGGTGGACACCGGAGTCCTGCTCCATCGCCTCCACCACGTCGCGGCTCTGGTAGCAGATCGCCTCCAGCGTCGCCCGCGCCAGGTGGCCGCCGCTGTTGTACCGGGACAGTCCGACGACGGCGCCGCGGGCGTCCGAGCGCCAGTAGGGGGCGAAGAGGCCGGAGAAGGCGGGGACGAAGTACGTGCCGCCGTTGTCCTCGACGGTCCGCGCCAGTTCCTCGCTCTCCGGCGCCGACTTGATGATCCTCAGTTGGTCGCGCAGCCACTGCACGGCCGAACCGGTCACCGCGATGGAGCCCTCCAGCGCGTACACCACCGGCTCGTCCCCGAACTTGTACGCCACCGTGCTCAGGAGGCCGTTCTCGGAGCGGACCAGCTCCGTCCCCGTGTTCAGGACGAGGAAGTTGCCCGTGCCGTACGTGTTCTTGGCCTCGCCGGGGGCGAAGCAGACCTGGCCGACGGTGGCCGCCTGCTGGTCGCCGAGGACCCCGCCGATGGGCACCGCCCCGCGCAGCGGACGCGAGGTGCGGGTGGACCCGTACGCGGTGGCGTCCGACGACGGGTTGATGGTGGGCAGCATCGACCGGGGGATGCCGAAGAAGCTCAGCAGTTCGTCGTCCCAGTCGAGGGTCTCCAGGTCCATGAGCATGGTGCGGCTGGCGTTGGTCACATCGGTGGCGTGGATACCGCCGTCGGGGCCGCCGGTCAGGTTCCACAGGACCCAGGCGTCGGTGTTGCCGAAGATCGCGTGCCCCGCCTCGGCCGCCTCCCGCACACCCTCGACGTTCTCCAGGATCCACTGGATCTTGCCGCCGGAGAAGTACGTGGCCGGGGGCAGCCCGGCCTTGCGGCGGATGATGTCGCCGCGTCCCGTCCGTTCGAGGTTGGCCGCGATGGCGTCGGTCCGGGTGTCCTGCCAGACGATCGCGTTGTAGTAGGGACGCCCGTTGCGCGGGTCCCAGACGACCGCCGTCTCGCGCTGGTTGGTGATGCCGATGGCGGCCAGGTCGCTCGCCGAGAGACCGCCGTACCGCAGGGCGTTCTGCATCACCGAGTTGGTGCGCTCCCAGATCTCCACCGGGTCGTGCTCCACCCAGCCGGAGCGGGGCAGGATCTGCTCGTGCTCGAGTTGGTGCCTGGCGACCTCGTTGCCGCCGTGGTCGAAGATCATGAACCGGGTGCTGGTGGTGCCTTGGTCCACCGCACCGATGAAGTCCGCCATGGTGTCTCGCCTCTCCGGCAGGTGCCGTCAGTCCTGGGGTTCGGGGACGCGTCCCACGGGTTCGGGTTCCGCCGAGGGCATGAATCGCTCGATCATGAACTTGTACATCCCCGCCCCGATCACCCCGCCGACCAGCGGGCCCACGATGGGCACCCAGAAGTAGAGGTTTCCGTACTGGTCGCGCCACGCGTCGTCGTATCCGGTGAGGAAGCTCGCGAGTCGCGGGCCGAAGTCGCGGGCCGGGTTGATCGCGTACCCGGCGTTGGTGCCGAACGCCATGCCGATGGCGACCACGACCAGGCCGATGACGAACGGGGCCAGGTTGGCACCGGGCGGCGTGTTGAGCAGGTCGGTGAGGGCCATGATGAGCAGCAGCAGGATGGCGGTGCCGATCACCTGGTCCCGGAAGGCGCCCCACTCCGACACCGGCAGCCCCGGGTTGCCGTTGGACGGCAGCGTGGAGAAGACGATCTGCGTCGTGAAGGTGTGCAGGGGATCGGCCTTGGCCAGGGCCTCGCTGTAGTTCCAGCGGACCAGGAGCGCGGCGACGAACGCACCCGCCGTCTGGGCCAGGCTGTAGGGCAGCACCTTCGCCCAGGGGAAGCCCCGGAACGTGGCCAGGGCCACCGTCACCGCGGGGTTGATGTGGGCACCGCTCAGCCGGGCCGCCACGTAGACGCCCAGGGTGACGCCCAGGCCCCACGCCCACGCGATGCTGTCGTGATCCCCGAGGCCGCCCGGCGGGTCGGTCAGAGCACCGCCCGCGATCACCTGGGCCACCACACCGCAACCGAAAAGAATGAGGATCATCGTGCCGACGAACTCCGCCGACAACTCTCGCAAAAGTCCCGACTTCGTACTGGGCCCACCCATCGAAGCTCGCTCTCCGCCGCCGTACCGGCTGTCGACTACCCGAGCAGTGGGAGCGTATGGTTCCGCGTCAATCTGCGCATACCGGGACGAACTTTGTAGGGCGGACGAGTGAAGTGCCGGAAGGGGGCCCGGCCGCTCAGGTGGCGTCCGGCACCGGCACCCCGGCGGGCGCCGGGGTGTGTGCCCCGCGGCGCCGCAGGGTCTCCTCGTCGGTGCGGGCGTCGTGCGTCACGAGCCTGGACAGGGCGGCGGTGGGCAGGCCCGCCCAAGGCGAGGCAGGCGAGGCCGCCGGTCCGGATGGCGGAGCGGGTGCCGGTCCAGCCCGCCATCACCCCGCCCGCGCCTGGCCGAGCTGGGGGCCGATGCCGCAGGAGGGGATCTCGGTCCCGGTCAGACGCCCGCCGACGCCCCGCCGTGCAGCCCGGAGGCCGCGAGCAGGCCCAGCCGACCGCGCCCATCGCCCCGACCGTCAAGCGGTCCGGGTGCCTCTGCCCGGCCCGTCCCGGACCCGGCCGACCTCCCCAATCGCCCACATCGTGACATTCGCCCCATAGCGGTACGCTGGTTCGGACGGTGCCGCCGGGGGTGACGCTGCCCCACGTCCGGGCACCGGTACAGGCGCCCAGTCCCACCACGCGGGAGGAACCATGACCAACCCCGAGCAGGACCGGAAGCAGCAGGAAGGCCCGGCGGACGGGGGCGCGGCGGGGACGCCGGGCGTCCACGACGGCGGTGCGGACGGGGCGGCCGAGGGGCCCGCGGACGGCGGCGCCGCCGGTACGCCGGGCGTCCACGACGGCGGTGCCGACGGCGGCGCCGAGGGCCCGGCCGACGGTGGTGCGGCGGGTACGCCCGGTGTCCATGACGGGGGTGCGGACGGGGCGGCGGAAGGTCCCGCGGACGGGGGCGCGGCGGGGACGCCGGGCGTCCACGACGGCGGTGCGGACGGTGCCGCCGAGGGGCCCGCGGACGGCGGGGCCGCCGGTACGCCGGGCGTCCACGACGGTGGTGCGGACGGGGCGGCGGAAGGTCCCGCGGACGGGGGCGCGGCGGGGACGCCGGGCGTCCACGACGGTGGTGCCGACGGCAGCGCCGACGGGCCCGGCCGAGGCCGTTGACGCCCTCCCGGACCACGCGTGAGGACCCCGGCGTCGACGGCACCGGGGTCCTCGAAACGCGTCTGACCGGGCTGACCCGCGAGGAGTTCGCCCGCGACGTCTGGGCACGCACCGCGCTGCTCACCCGCCGGGCCGGTGACTTCGCCGATCTGTTCTCGGCCGGCGCCGTCGACGAGCTGATCGCCCGCCGAGGACTGCGCACCCCCTTCCTGCGCGTGGCCAGGAGCGGAGCCACGCTCCCCGACTCCGCCTTCACCGGGCCCGCCGGCGTCGGCGCCACCATCGCCGACCAACTCGACGACACCGCCCTGTGGCGCGAGTTCGCCGACGGCGCCACCCTCGTCCTCCAGGCCCTCCACCGGACCTGGGAGCCGGTCGCGGCGTTCTGCGCCGGGCTCAGCACGGAACTGGGGCACCCCGTCCAGGCCAACGCCTACGTCACCCCGCCGCAGAGCCGCGGCTTCGACGACCACTACGACGTCCACGACGTCTTCGTCCTCCAGATCGAGGGCACCAAGCGCTGGTCCGTCCACCGGCCCGTCCACCCCGACCCGCTCCGCGACCAGCCCTGGACCGATCGCCGGACCGCCGTCGCCGAGGCGGCCGAGGGCGAGCCCTACCTCGACACCGTGCTCGAACCCGGCGACGTCCTCTACCTCCCCCGGGGCTGGCTGCACGCCGCCCGGGCACAGGGCGAGGTCTCGGTCCACCTGACCCTCGGCGTGCACACCTGGACGAGGTACGCCCTGGCCGAGCACCTCGCGCAGGCCGCCCTGGCCGTGCTGCGCGAGGACCCCGCGCTGCGCGGCACGCTGCCGCTGGGCGTGGACGGCCCCGACGGTGAACTCGACCTGGTGCGTGAACGCCTGGCCGCCGCCGTGACCCGGGCCGATCCCGCCCCGCTCTTCCACCGGGCCCGGCGCGCGCAGGGCCGCCCCGCCCCCCTGGGGCCGCTGGCGCAGCTCGCGGCCGTCGACAGGCTCGGCCCCGGCACGTCCGTACGCCTGCGCCCCGCGCTCGCCCCACGGCTGGAGGGCGGACGCCTCACCACCCGGGTCGGCTGGCTCGACTTGCCGGACGACGAACTCCCCTCGGTGGCAAGGCTGCTCGACGGCGTGGCGCGTCCCGCCGGAGAACTCGGCGTCCCCCTCGTCGCGCGGCTGCTGCGGGCGGGTGTCCTGGTCCCCGGCGAGCAGGGCCCGCCGCTGTGACGCGGCCGCCCCGCTTCTTCT